>NZ_CP087203.1:5220389-5527470 GCF_026016325.1 Pseudomonas sp. B21-056 | reverse complement strand
GCGCGCGGTGGTCGATGTCTTGCAGGTGCAGTTCGCGGCCAATGCCCAGGCCAAGGGCCTGGATTTCAAGGTTGATGTGGCGCCGGGTCTGGCGGATCGCTTGCTCGGTGACAGTTGCAAACTGACCCAGTGCCTGGAATGCCTGCTGGACAACGCCATCAAGTTCACCCGGGTGGGCGGCCTGGCGCTGCGGGTCAGCGGCAAGCCGATGGAGCATGATCGCTGGAGCTTGTCCTTCGCCGTGATCGACACGGGGATCGGCTTCACCGATCTGGGCGAGGCGACCTTGTACCAGCGCTTTTTCCAGCTCGACGGTTCCATGACCCGTGCGTACGGTGGCCTGGGCGTGGGGCTGGCGATTTGTCGGCAACTGGTGGGGTTGATGGGTGGACGCTTGACCCATACCTCCGAGCCCGGTCGCGGCAGTCGTTTCCAGCTCGATATCGAGTTTGAAATGGCCTTGCCGATGGCGGTTCCCACGCCGTTTTCGTTCAGCGGAAGGCAAGATGCGCGTCAGCCTCAGGACTGCACAGTGTTGCTGGCCGATGATGACAGCATCGATCAATTGGTCATGCGCGGCATGCTGCTCAAGCTGGGCTACCGGGTGCGCACCGTCGACAGTGGTCGTGGGGCGCTGGAGATGTTGCGCGGCGAGAGTTTCGATGCGGTGGTGCTCGATTGCCAGTCGCCCCCGCTGGACGGTGTGTCGGTCTGCTGCCAGATCCGCACCCTGGTGGGCTGTGAGGACATGCCGGTGCTGGTGGTTGGCCCGAACCTGAGCCCGAATGGTTGCCCGGCGGGTGCCTTGGTCGATTACCTGGGCAAACCGGTGAAATTCGAGGTGTTGCAGGCGACTCTGCAACGCCGCGTACTCTGTCCGAAACAGGGTGAAAGCGCCGACATTTAGGCGGGTATGACACTTTGTTCAGCCAGGAGGCGGTGCTTAACTGGTTCCTGCTGGCCGACCGAGGACCCCGTCATGAACCTGCACCAGTTCGCCGAAACCCACGACGTCACCAATCAGCCGCTGTCCCTGGACGGTGCCAACCTGTATCGCATCGACCTGCCGCTGCAACAATGGTCTCAGCGTTTTGGCGCCGGCTGGGCCCAGGCGCGGATCGATGAGTATGGCGCGCTGGCCGGCGGGCCGCTGATGGAGGCGGGGTTCCTGGCGAACCAGAACAAGCCGGTGTTCTCCAGCCATGATCGTTATGGTCATCGCATCGACCTGGTGGAATTTCATCCTGCGTATCATCAGTTGATGCGTACTGCCGTCGAGCATGGCCTGCCCAGTTTGCCCTGGGCCCATCCGCAAGCCGGTGCTCATGTGGCCCGTGCTTCGCTGACTTATCTGCACAGCCAGGCAGAAGCCGGCACCGGTTGCCCGCTGACCATGACATTTGCCAGTGTCCCGGCGTTGCGCCTGCAACCGGATCTGGCTGAGCGTTGGCTGCCGAAGGTGCTCGCCACCGAGTATGACCCGCGCAATGTCGGCATGGCCCACAAGGCCGGCGTCACCCTCGGCATGGCAATGACCGAGAAACAAGGTGGTACCGATGTCCGGGCCAACACCACCAAGGCTTTTCCGGTGGGGGCCAGGGGGCCGGGCCAGGCCTATGAGCTGGTGGGTCACAAGTGGTTCTGTTCGGCGCCGATGTGCGATGCCTTCCTGACCCTGGCCCAGACCGACAAGGGCCTGACCTGTTTCCTGTTGCCGCGCCATCGCCCGGACGACACCCGCAACCAGTTCTACATCCAGCGGTTGAAAAACAAGCTGGGCAACTGTTCCAATGCGTCCAGCGAAGTCGAGTTCCGCGGTGCCCTGGCCTGGATGGTCGGTGAAGAAGGGCGCGGCGTGCCGACCATTATCGAGATGGTCGCCATGACCCGCTTCGATTGCATGGTCGGCTCCAGCGCCCTGATGCGCCAGGCGCTGACCCAGGCCAGTCATCACTGTGCCCATCGCAAGGTCGGCGGCAAGCTGTTGAGCGAGCAGCCGTTGATGCAAAACGTGTTGGCCGACCTGGCCCTGGAAAGCGAGTCCGCGTTGGCCTTGAGTTTGCGCATGGGCCGGGCGCTGGATCACCTGAGTGACGAGCACGAGGCCAAGTTCGCCCGGCTGGTGACGGCGGTGGGCAAGTACTGGATCTGCAAGCGCGCGCCCGCGATGATCAATGAAGCTGCCGAGTGCATGGGGGGCGCCGGTTATGTCGAAGACAGTATTCTGCCGCGCCTGTATCGGGAGGCGCCGGTCAATTCAACGTGGGAAGGCTCCGGCAACGTGCAATGCCTCGATGTGTTGCGGGCCCTGTCCAAAGAACCAGGGGTACTTGAGGTGCTGTTCAGCGAATTGGGTGACGGTCATGGCGATAAACGCTTGGCGGCCCATATCGATCAACTGCATGGAGCGTTCAAGGACACCGACGACATCCAGTACCGCGCCCGGCAATTGACCGAAGACATCGCCGTGGGCCTGCAAGCCAGGTTGTTGCTCGAAGCGGGCAACAGCGACGTCAGCGACGCCTTCATCGCCAGCCGCCTGGGTTCGACTGGTCGGGTCTACGGCGCCTTGCCGCGAGGTTTGAACGTGGAAGCCATCGTGACGCGCTCGACCCCGCAAGGGTTTTGAGAAGCCAGCGACAGACACCAGCCCAATGTGGGAGCGAGCCTGCTCGCGATGGCGCCGGCTCATCCAGCATCGATGCAAGCTGACCCACCGCCATCGCGAGCAGGCTCGCTTGTATGGTAGGACTTGAAGGGAGGAGGAGGGACAAGGTTCGCTTCTGACTGTTAGCCGCAGTACAGACCGTGGGAGATTTTACCCCTCCTCCTTTCACACCCAAGCGCCGATAAAGAATGCATCTGGCCTAGACCGACGATAGGAACAAGCCTGCGCCTCTGGGTGAACCCTTCAAGTGTTCAAACCTTAGCCCGGAGAGTTTTCAATGGCAATGCCGATTCCCCTCGTCAAGCCGATTGTGGGTGTGGATGTCGCCAAGGATGAGTTGGTGATGTATCACGCCGAAACCGATCAGCTTGAGATAGTCCCCAATAACAAAACTGCGATTAAGAAGTGGCTCAAGGCCTTGTCCATGCAGGTGGATATTGCCATCGAAGCCACCAATATCTATCACCTGGAGTTCGCCGATCTGGCTCACAAGGCCGGCTGCGTGATCTACATGGTCGGTGGCTATGAGCTCAGTCACTACCGCAAAGGCGTGAACGTGCGCGCCAAAACCGATGCACTGGATGCTCGCCTGTTGGCCCGTTACCTGAAGAACGAAGGCCAGGAACTGCATCCCTGGAACCCGCCATCGCCCTTGTATCGCCGGCTCGTAAGCCTTTTCCGACGCCGTGCGGCTGTGGTCCAGGCCCGTGTCAGCCTGAGCCAAAGCTGGGCGAACGAGCCGTTACTCAAAGCCGCGTTCAAACGCCAGATAGGCGCGATGCAACGGCTGGAAACCCTGGTCGAAAAAAAGATCCAGGATGAGCTGAAGGACGCAGGCTTGCTGGGTCAGCTCAAGCGCTGCATGAAAGTTGAAGGCATTGGCCTGTTGACCGGCGCCCGGTTGCTCACCTCGTTTCAGCGGGGGGATTTCAAAAATGCCGATGCCTTCATCGCTTTTCTGGGGCTGGACCTGCGCATATCGCAATCAGGGCGAAAACAGGGTCGCCGCTGCTTGACCAAACGAGGTGATCCAGAAGCTCGCCGACTGCTGCACAACGCAGCGATGTCGGCAAGGCGCACGGAGCGATGGAAGGGGTTCTATGAGGCGTTGCTGGCACGGGGACTAAGTACAACTCAGGCCATGGTGGCGCTGTCGCGCAAGCTTGCCCGCGTAGTATTCGCTCTGCTGCAGAATCAGAGCGAATACCTGCCAGAAAGGCATTTGAAGGCTAGTCATGCACCATAGAATCTCCCACAGGAGATTTGTGTCGAGCACAGATGTCTTGTTCAGCGAAGATCCCAATGTGGGAGCGAGCTTGCTCGCGATGGCGTCGGCACATCCAGCATCGATGCAGGCTGACCCACCGCTATCGCGAGCAAGCTCGCTCCCACATTGACTCTTCGGTGAGTGATCGACGGTGTCCAACACGCCACTGTTCCCGTCGGACGACGATGCAGGCAAGATGAAGGTCTGCAAGTCAGAACACAGGAAGCTGATCGTGACCGAAGCGTTTATTGTCGTTCAAACCGCCGAACAAGCTGTGGATCGCCTGGCGGCCCTGCACGAGCGTGCGACCACCGCGTTGAACCAGGCGCTCATGCGCTATCTCAAGGACCGCATCGAGCCGGATGCCGAGCAACGTGCGCTGTTCCGCTATCCGGCCCTGCGCCTGACCTACCATTGCCACGGCGAGGTCCCGCAAACCACCCGCGCCTACGCCAAGGTCCAGTTGCCGGGCACCTACAGCGTCACCGTCACCCATCCTGCCGCGTTCCGTAAATACCTGCTGGAGCAACTCGTCCCGCTGATGCACGACTTCACCGTCACCGTGGAAGTGGGTGTCAGCGAGCAGAACATTCCCTACCCTTACGTGGTGGAACAGGGCGATGAGCTGGCCGGTTCCGGTGTGACGGCGGCAGTGCTGGCGCGGGTATTCCCCAGCACCGACCTGTCGGCCGCCACCGATGGCATCGCCGATGGCCTGTATGACTGGGAAAACACCGACCCGCTGCCCCTGTCGCTGTTCGACGCGGCCCGTGTGGACTTCTCCCTGCGCCGTCTCGTGCACTACACCGGCAGTGACTGGCGCCATGTGCAGCCGTGGATCCTGCTGACCAACTATCACCGCTATGTCGACCAGTTCATCGTCCATGGCCTGGAGCAGTTGCGCAGTGACCCGCGTTTCGTGCGCATGGTCCTGCCGGGCAACGTGATCATCGACAAAAACATGGACCACAGCGAAGCCTCGGCCATCGCCGCCGGCGTGGTCTGGCACCGCTACCAGATGCCGGCCTATCACCTGCAAGCCAATGATGGTCATGGCGTGACTCTGGTGAACATCGGTGTCGGTCCTTCCAACGCCAAGAACATCACCGACCACCTGGCCGTGCTGCGACCTCATTGCTGGCTGATGATCGGCCACTGTGGCGGGCTGCGGCAGTCACAGACCATCGGCGACTATGTGCTGGCCCACGCCTACATGCGCCGTGATGGCATTCTCGACCGGGTGGTACCGCCGAATATCCCGATTCCCGCCTTGGCGGAAGTGCAGTTGGCGCTTCAGCAGGCCGCGGCGAACATCACCGGCGAAAAGGGCGATGAGCTGAAGAAACGCCTGCGCACCGGCACCGTGCTGACCTACGACGACCGCAACTGGGAATTGCGCTGGGCCCAGGAGCGTCCGCTGATCAACCTGTCCCGCGCCGTGGCGGTGGACATGGAGAGTGGCACCATCGCCGCCCAGGGTTATCGCCTGCGAGTGCCGTATGGCACGTTGCTTTGCGTCTCGGACAAACCGCTGCACAGTGAGATCAAGCTGCCGGGCTCGGCCAACGCGTTCTATGAGCGGGCGGTCAACCAACACCTGAAAATCGGCATCGAGGCGCTGGATCTGTTGCGCAACCAGCTCAATTCCTTGCATTCGCGCAAACTGCGCAGCTTCGATGAGCCGCCGTTCCGCTGATACCGTTCGGACGGTGGTCATTTAACGGTCGGGCCACTAGCATGGTCGGCCCTGACCGTTAGATGTTGCTGCCATGTCCCGTCCTCCACGTCCCGCTTCCCGCCGCCCTGGCGTGAAGCCCCCTGCATCCGCTTTGCGCCGGGTCGCGAAGGCACCCCCGGTCGAGCCGAAGCTGATCCTGTTCAACAAGCCTTTTGACGTGCTGACCCAATTCAGCGATGGCGAGGGGCGGGCGACGCTCAAGGATTTTATCGACATCCCGGGCATTTACCCGGCCGGGCGGCTGGATCGCGATAGCGAAGGGCTGTTGTTGCTCACCAATGACGGGCAATTGCAGGCGCGTATCGCTGATCCCAGGCACAAGCTGGCGAAGACCTACTGGGTGCAGGTGGAAGGTGAGCCGAGCGCCGAACAGCTCCAGCGTCTGCGCGAAGGTGTCGAGTTGAACGACGGCATGACGCTGCCCGCCGAGGCGCGACAGCTGGACGAGCCGCAGCTATGGCCGCGCAACCCGCCGGTGCGCTTTCGTAAAAGCGTGCCTACGAGCTGGCTGGAACTGGTGATACGCGAGGGACGCAATCGCCAGGTGCGGCGCATGACCGCTGCCGTGGGCTTGCCGACGCTGCGACTGGTGCGGGTCAGGATCGGCGACTGGACGATCGAAGGGCTCGATCAGGGCCAGTGGAAAGAGGTCCCGGCGCGTTTATAACGCCCCGGACTCGATCAGGCCGATCACCACGCTCTTGATGACGAACGCCGCCACGCCGAGTCCCAGCACGAAAAACAGGATGAACGAACCGAAGCGCCCGGCCTTGGACTTCTTCGCCAGATCCCAGACGATGAAACCCATGAAAATGATCAGGATGCTGACCAGGCCGGTCATCATCCACTCTTCGAAAACGGCAGGATCCATCGGAACACTCCGGCGTGGGCGGGGTTGAAAAGGCGGGGCGAGTATACGGCATGGGGGCAGGGCGAAGAGTTGACCTGCGGCGGTGTGTCGCAGCTATTCATCGCCTGGGAGGACGCTTTCGCGAGCGGGCTCGCTCCCACAGGGGATCGCGGAGCCTGCTTTCACTGCAATCCTTGTGGGAGCGAGCCTGCTCGCGATGGCGTAATCAGCTGCGCAGATGGGTCAACGGCAGCTCGGTACTGCTGAGCACCTGGTTCAGCACAAAGCTCGAGCGCACGCTGGTGACCCCGTCGATCCGGGTCAGGTGGCCCAGCAGCAGTTTCTGGTAGTGGTCCATGTCCGGCACCACCACCTTGAGCTGGTAATCCGCGTCCATGCCGGTCACCAGGCTGCACTCCAGCACCTGCGGCAGGTTGCGAATCGCGGCTTCGAAGTTTTCGAAACGTTCGGGGGTGTGACGGTCCATGCCGATCAGTACGTAGGCGGTCAGGCTCAGGCCGAGCATCTTGCGGTCGAGCAGGGCGACCTGGCGGGTGATGTAGCCGTCGTCCTCCAACTGCTTGACCCGCCGTGAACAGGGCGAGGGCGACAGGCCGATGCGTTCGGCCAGTTCCTGGTTGGAGATGCGTGCGTCGCGCTGCAATTCCGCCAGAATGCTCAGGTCGTAACGGTCGAGTTTGCTCATCGGTCAGGCCTTTATCTGGATAATTGCGGCAGATTATCTATCCTGAGTTAAAAATTGCGCAAGTGATGTTTATTTCCGCAATCTTAGCAATCCCCTGTCGGCGCCCCAGGCTTATTCTTATCACCAAGATCACTGCTCGGACAAACAGTCCAGTGCGGCCCGCCCAATCAGGCCGGCTGCGGTCGCGGCACCCACCGGTGTCGGCAGACCCCCGAGCTGCACACTGTCCAGAAGACGGCGTGAGGTGAGCCGACGTCAAAAGCGTCGAGCACGGACGAAGTTCTCAAGGGGAGGCCGACGGGTCTCCCTTTTTTAATGCCTGCGAAATAAATCTCGCGCCTGATAACCTGTTGCAGAACCGGCCTGGGCTTTTCCCAGTCTTATCATCAGGCCCTGAACCGTTGTGAGGAATAACATGAAGTCGCGCATCTGGCGTTTGGCAGGTGTTGGTCTGTTGTGGGCAAGTGTCAGTGCGCAAGGGATGGCCGATGATCAGCAAAACCGTGGTGGCCCGGACGGCGGGCGTGACCACGACCAGCGCGGCGGCAATAGCCAGGGTCATGCTGAACAACCCCGGCCTCGGAACAACGAAATCATCCGCGGTGACAACAGCCGCCAGTTCGAACCCGGCGCCCAGCGCCAGGGTGGGCAATGGCATGACCGATCACCTCAGGATCCCAACGGTCATGGTCGTCCACCGCAGCAGCAGCAACAGCAGCAGCCGGGCAATAACCTGCCGATCCAGGGCCGTCCCGACAGCGTGACCCAGACCCGTGAACCGCAACCGGGCTACTACCGCGATATCCCGCGCCGCAGCGACGGCTATCCGAGCAATCGACCACGCCCCGAGCATGACAATCGCCCCGACCAGCACTGGGCCGGTCGTCCGGACGGACATGGAAATGGTTGGGGACCGGGGCCGCAATATCGTCCCGGTTATGTGATCGACCGCTTCCCGGATCGCAATTACCGCGTGCCTTATCGCGGCCAGGACTATTTCTTCTCGGGCGGCTATTGGTATCGCCCACAAGGGCCGCGCTATGTCGTGGTGCAGCCGCCACGGGGCATCCGTACCCGTTACCTGCCCGATTATGCCCGGGAGGTCTGGATCGGCAGTTCGCTGTTTTTCCTCGCCGCCGGCGCCTATTACATCTACGAGGCCAACACCCAGGATTACGTCGTGGTCGACGCGCCGGTCGCCAACCCGCAGCCTCAACCCCAGGGCAATGGCTACGACGTGGTGGCGTATCCAGCCAACGGCCAGTCACCCGAGCAAGTCAACCAGGACGGCTACGACTGTTATCGCTGGGCGGTGCAGCAAAGCGGCTTCGACCCGCGCAACTACACCTACCCACCGGCGCCGGAAGTGGTGCAGACCTACCGGCAGGCCCAGGGGAGTTGCTTGAGCAGTCGTGGGTATCAGGTGAGTTACTGAGCATTCAGCCTGGAATGCAGTCCCCTCGCCACAATGACTCCTGCAGACATCAGGCGCTGGCCGCTTTCACCACCTCTGAAGGATCGGCATGCACCAGCACCTCGGCCTTCGGATAAGCACGATGAATCGCATCGGCCGCCTGGTCGCTGATGCCGTGGGCCACTGACAAGGTCAGTTCCCCAGGCAACTCCAGATGCAATTGCACGAACCAGTGGTTGCCCGAGATCCGCGTGCGCAGGTCATGGGCGCCGAGTACACCGGGCACGGCGCAGGCCAGTTCCAGCATGTGCTGGCTGACGTCGGGTGGCAGTTCTTCATCCATCAGCACGGCAAAGCTTTCCCGGCCAATCTGGATGGCGCTCCACAAAATGTACGCGGCGATGCCCAGGCCGAACCAGGCGTCGAGTTGATACCAGCCGAACCCGGCCAGCACCAGCGCCACCAGGATGCTGCCGTTGAGCAACAGGTCGGAACGGTAGTGCAGCGAGTCGGCGCGCACGGCGGTGGAGCCGGTAACGCGAATCACCCGATGCTGCAACGCCAGCAGCGCCAGGGTCAGCACCAGGGAAAACACGATCACGCCGACACTGAGCCAGGGCGCATCCACCGGGACCGGGTTCTTCAGGCGTTCGAAGGCTTGCAAGGCAATCAACACGGCACTGCCGCCGATGAACAGCGCCTGGGCCATGCCGGCCAGGGACTCGGCCTTGCCGTGACCGTAGCGATGATCGGCATCGGCGGGGCGCAGGGCGTAATGCACCGCCAGCAGGTTGAGCAGCGACGTGACGCCGTCCAGTGCCGAGTCGGTCAGGCCGGCGAGCATGCTCACCGAACCGCTCAGCCACCAGGCCAGTGCCTTGGCGATAATCAGGATCGACGCCACGGCCACCGAGGCGCGGGTGGCCAGGCGTAGCAGGCGAGCGTGTTCGGTGCCGGTGGTCATGGCGCGGTCGTTCCTTGCGTAGCGCCCGTTATGCGGCCGGTTTGAGTCCGAGGGCGGCCAGTTGCTGCGCGCTGCCCTTGTGCTGGATCAGCCGTGGATCGTCCAGGGGGAAGCTGCGGCCCAGTTCGCTTTCCAGGATGGCTTGCAGTTTATGGTTGTCGACGCTGCCGTCAGGGTTGACGGCCTGCTTGAGTTTTTCCGGGGCGACCTGGGCGGTCTTGCCCGGCTCGAAGTAAATGGCGCCGGTGGCGAAGTCCACCGCGAACGCGATCAGGCCGGGGATGATGTAGAACAGCAGGCCGACGGCGTCGAGCGCGGCAATGGTCGGGTCGATCTTGCCGTCGATCTGGCCGCGACGGTCAGGGTAGAAGATCGAGCCGCAGGCACTGATTTGGGTCAGCAGGGTGGCGACCAGAACGCCGCCGATCACGCGAAAGGGAATACGCATAACAATCTCCTGAGCAAGTAGAGGCGTTGTTGGTTTGAGTCCAGACCACGCCAAACAGTTCGCCGTTATACTCGGCCCTCTGTTTTGGAGCCAGCATGATTTCTTTGCCGATTGATGAAGTTTTACCCGCCCTGCGTCAAGCCTTGGCGTCGCGCCATGAAGCCGTGCTTGAAGCGCCGCCCGGCGCCGGTAAAACCACCCGCGTTCCGCTGGCCTTGCTGAACGAGTCCTGGCTGGCCGGGCAGACCATTCTGATGCTCGAACCCCGACGCTTGGCGGCACGGGCGGCGGCGGAGCGATTGGCCAGTGAGTTGGGCGAGAAGGTGGGTGAAACCGTCGGCTACCGGATTCGCCTGGACAGCAAGGTTGGCCCCAGGACCCGCATTGAAGTGGTCACCGAAGGCATTCTCACTCGCCGTTTGCAGGACGATCCGGCGCTGGAAGGCGTGGGGCTGCTGATATTCGATGAGTTTCACGAGCGCAGCCTCGACGCCGACCTGGCCCTGGCCTTGAGTCTCAACGGCCGGGAGCTGTTTCGTGAAGACCAGCCGCTGAAGATTCTGTTGATGTCCGCGACCCTGGAAGGCGAGCGCCTGGCCGGGTTGCTGGACGACGCGCCGATCCTGCGCAGTGAAGGCCGGATGTTCCCGGTGACCGTGCGCTGGGGCCGACCGTTCCAGCCTGGCGAGTTCATCGAGCCGCGGCTGGTGCAGACCGTGCTCGAAGCGCTGCACGATGAAACCGGCAGCGTGCTGGTGTTCTTGCCCGGGCAGGCGGAGATCCGTCGTGTCCACCAGCAACTGGCCGATGCCCTGGGCGAGGGCGGCAACGTGTTGCTCTGTCCATTGCACGGTGAATTGGACCTCGCGGCGCAACGTGCCGCCATCGACCCGGCACCTCCTGGCCTGCGCAAAGTGGTGCTGGCGACCAACATCGCCGAAACCAGCCTGACCATCAACGGCGTCCGGGTGGTGGTCGACGCCGGGCTGGCCCGTGTCCCACGCTTCGATCCGGGCAGCGGCATGACCCGCCTCGACACCCAGCGGATTTCCCGGGCCAGCGCCACTCAGCGGGCCGGCCGGGCCGGGCGATTGGAGCCGGGGGTGTGCTATCGATTGTGGTCCGAGGATCAGCATGAACAACTGGCGGCTTACGGCAGCGCGGAGATTTTTTCCGCGGACCTGGCCGGACTGGCCTTGCAACTGGGACGTTGGGGCGTGACGCCGCAGCAATTGATCTGGCTCGACGTTCCACCCGCCGCCGCTTACGCCCAGGCCCAGGATCTGCTGCAACGCCTGGGTGCGCTGGACGGCGAGCAACTGACCCGCCACGGCCAGGCCATGGCCGAACTGCCCGCGCATCCCCGTATCGCTCATTTGCTGTTGCGCGGGCAGGCGCTGGGGTTGGCGGACATGGCCTGCAGCGTTGCGGCGCTGTTGGGCGAACGGGACATTCTCAGGGGCGCCGGCGCGGACCTGCACAGTCGCCTGGCCTTGCTGTCCGGCGAAGAACGGGCGGCGCGAGGCGCGCAAGGCGGCGTGACGCGGGCGCGGCAACTGGCCCGGCAGTATCGCGGCTACCTGCGGGGCAAGGCCGAGGAGGCCGTGGCCGATCCCGATCACCCACGCTGGCTCGGTGCGCTGCTGGCGCTGGCTTACCCTGATCGTGTCGCGCAACAGCGCCGGCCCGGCGGCGCTGAGTACCGCCTGGCCAACGGTCGTGCGGCGTTGTTTGCCGAGGCCGACAGCCTGATGAAACAAGCCTGGCTGGTGATCGCCGATCTCGGCAGCCGCCAGGGCCAGCGGGAAGAGCGGATCTACCTGGCAACGGATTTCGACCCGGCGCTGTTCGATTCCGTGCTGGCCGAGCAGGTGCATGCGGTGGATCAACTGGACTGGGACGAACGCGAGGGCGTATTGCGGGCTGAGCGCCAGCGCAAGGTTGGCGAACTGGTGCTCAGCCGCGAACCGTTGACCGGCCTCGATGAGTCGGCGCGCAGCCAGGCGCTGGTCAATCTGGTCCGGCGCAAGGGCCTGGAACTGCTGCCCTGGACCCCGGAGCTGCGGCAATGGCAGGCGCGGGTAGCACTGCTGCGTCGGCTGGACCTGGACGCCAGGGGCGAAAGCGAATGGCCCGACGTCAGCGATGCAGCGCTGCTCGGAAGTCTTGAGCACTGGTTGATGCCGTACCTGGGACGGGTATCGCGGCTCAGTCATTTTGCCAACTTGGACCTGTCGAGCATCGTCCACAACCTGCTGCCCTGGCCCTTGCCGCAGCGGCTGGACGAGTTGGCACCCCACCACCTGAGCGTGCCCTCGGGCTCGTCGATCCGCCTGGACTACAGCGAGCACCCACCGATCCTCGCGGTACGCTTGCAGGAACTGTTCGGCCTGGCCGACACCCCACGCATCGCCGGCGGACGCCAGGTGGTCAAGCTGCACCTGCTGTCCCCGGCACGCCGGCCGGTGCAGGTGACCCAGGACCTGGCGAACTTCTGGCGCAGCACCTACGCCGAGGTGAAGAAGGATCTGAAAGGGAGATATCCCAAGCATTACTGGCCGGATGATCCGTTGGTGGCGGAGGCGACGGCGCGGGTCAAACCGCGTAAGTGAAGGGTTGCAGGTAATGCAAACTTCACATTTCCGGGGCCGATCGAAGGTGGGAAATTTCCCACCAGAAAATCCGAAATAATTTACGAAAAAAAATCCGAAATTATTTCTCGAAAAAATCTATAGTCCCACCACCCGGGCCAGGGAATAAAGGGGCTCTGGTTAGAACGGTTTCCGAATAGAAATCCGAATATAGCGCTGAAAAGTTTGAGGCCGGACAGATGCCGCAGGAGTTCATTTCAGGAGTTAGATGGCTCGAGCCTATTCTTCCCTCTCCCGCTTTCCCTCAAAGCTTACTGGATACTGCAGAGCGGCTGCCGATCCAGGCGGGACGGCTTAGCGGCCTATTGCCCTCAGCAACAGCCACGAGGTTGGCAGGGCTTATCCGTATTACGAACAGCTACTACAGCAACCTGATTGAGGGGCAGTACACTGAGCCGGCAGAACTCTCTCCGCGGGCACCCCGGCGTAACGCCAAGGAACTGAACGAGTTGGCCATGAGCCATATCGGTGCCCAAGAGGCATTTGAGCGCCTGTCTCGACAGGCCGGTGCCATTCTGGAATGGCGAGATTTTTTTGATCCAGGTCTGCTCAGTCGTGTGCACAGGCGTCTCTTCGAGACCGCCAGTCAGGATGATCTGAGGTTGATCGACGGAACGATGCTGGTTCCAGGGCAGCTTCGGGACGCGGCCCAGAGAAACGTACTGGTTGGTGATCATGCAGCCCCCCATTTCGACTCTGTGGTGTCAATGCTGGGTCGCCTGCAGGACGTATACGGTCGGCTGGGTGATCCTCGACAGAAAATATTGGCCTGCCTGGCCTATCATCATCGTTTGGCGTTCGTGCATCCCTTTGCAGATGGCAATGGGCGCGTGGTGCGTATGGTGACGCATCTGCAATTGCATAAGCTTGGGCTGGCTTCTCCGCTGTGGTCGCTCTCTCGCGGACTCGCTCGATGCCAGGACGAGTATTACGCCCGGTTGCGGGCAGCTGATCAGTCTCGACGAGGTGATCTTGATGGGCGGGACCTACTCTCACAGGCTGCACTTATCGAATTTGTCGAGTTCATGCTCCAGGTCTGCGTCGATCAGATGGGCTATATAGAGAAACAGGTGGATTTGGGCGAACTGCGTATGCGCCTTGAGAGGGTCATCGGCCTGGAGCCTCGCTTCATACAGGCGGGTATCAAGCAAGACGCAGCGAGGGCATTGCACATCTTGCTGACTCAGGGAGAGGTCAGCCGGGCTGATTTCAAGATCTACACAGGTCTCATCGACAAGACGGCAGGCGAGCAGCTAAAGAAACTCATCGAATTGGGTGTGGTAGAGGCGCCGTCCCCAAAATCTCGGCAAATTTATCCGGCTCTCCCCGTCTGGTTCGCACAAATAGTCTTCCCCGATCTACACAGACGATTTCACCCCTGACGCCAGCGGCAACCGCAGCATGAACCGCGTACCTGTTGCCCCGGACTCCCAGGCGACTGCTCCGCCAATGGCCTGGGCGCGGCGTTGCTGGTTGTGCAGGCCGCGTCCCGTGGCGGTTGCCAGGGCTTTTCTGACATCGAAGCCGTGGCCATTGTCCTCGATGCTCACTTGCACGCCCGTTGCTTCCAGCGCGGTGCTCACGCGGATCTCGGTGGCGTGGGTATGGCGCAGGATGTTGGCGATGCTTTCCTGGATGATGCGCAGGATGTGCAATGCGCTGGAGGGGTCGAGCCAGGTGAGCGTGGGAAGCTCCTGCACTTCCCACCGCAAACTGACGCCAGTGCCTTCCAGACGAGGTTCCAGGCGAAAGCGCAGGGTCGCCAGCAACAGCAGCAGATCGGCTTCGACCGGCTCCATTGAGTCGATGGTCAGCTTCAGGTCGTCCAGGCAGTCCTTGAGGACCTGGGAAACCCTGCTGTCGCTCATGCCGCCGCTTTCCACCGAGCGTATGGCGTTGATCAGCGACGAGCCCAGGCCGTCGTGCATGTCTTGCATCAGGCGCTGGCGTTCGTCGCTGATGGTTTGTCGCATCTGCGTTTCGCGCAGTTGCTGGTGGCTGAGTTCAAGCTCGGCTTCTCGCGCTTGCAGACGCTTTGCCAGGCTGGCGCTGGCCTGTTCCGCATCGTCAATGGCCTTGATATAGCGCCGATACATCAGGACCCCGAAGATGCTGAAGCAGACGGCATTGGTGTAGGCACCCAGGTACCAGCCTTCGGGGCTGATGAAGTTGTTCTGCAGCAGCCAGTCCGCTATGCCGAACAAGGTGCATGCGCCGATGCCCAGGGCCACCAGCCGTCCATCCCTGGAGCAGCGCCAGGCACTGATGCCCCCGACCAGGCCAACGGTGCTGCCCATCAGTGCTGCGATCATATAAATCAGCGGGGTGACCTTGGGAGTGTTCGGCAGCACTGCCAGCACCGGTAGCGTCAGCACGCCAAGCAGGACCGTGACGCCCACCAGGCTGCGAGACAGCCATTTAAGCGGACGGCCATGCAATTGGCAGAGGAAAAAGTGTACGACCATGACCAGCCAGAACAGGGAGTTGACCGTCAGCCAGGCAAACCAGTCGTTGGCGATCGGTAAATCCACATAGAAATGCAGGCCGCGCAAGAAAGACGTGGCGGCGAGGTTGAAAAAGAGCAGGTAGCCGGTTTCCTGGCGGCGCTTGAACCAGACGAACAGCGCAAAGATACCCACCGCCAGGAACGCCGAACTGAGCATCGCCGGCAACTCCCGCTGCAGCCACTGGCGCATGTAATAGCGACTGCGCAGCGACTCGGCGGAGCCCAGCCACAACGACGATACCGCCACCTGGGTTTTTTGCGTGTGCTCCAGGCGGATAAGTATTTCGCGCACGGGTGTGCCATCGGGCTCTTTTTCCAGGACCACCCACAGCGGGGTACGCGTGCCATTCCACAGCGGGCCTTGCTGCTGTGCCCGATGCACCAGGCGGCCGTTGACATAGACCGCGATGGTGCCATCCGTCTTGATGCGGGCAGCGTACAGCGCCAGTGGCCAGGAGGCGGTGGATACACCTTGGGGGGACAGTTTGAGCCAGGTGGTGCGGGTTGCGCCGGTCGCGGCATACGCATCGGCCTGGCGCAGCAAAGCGATGGACGGTGCCAGAGGCAGCTCGGCGGGTTGCCAGTTATCCGCCAGGGCCTTGCTGTCCAGCAGGGGCGGCGGCGGGTTGAAACCCGGCGAATCCGAAGCCTGCCATTGGGCTTGGGTCATATGCAGGCTGGCGGCGGGCGGCTGCCGGTCACCTGCATTCATGTACAGGACGCCCACCAAGGCCAGCAACGCCACGGAGAAGATGAGCACCAGATGGGCGAATAGCGGGGTGGAGCGGTTTTTCATGGGCAATGTGTCACTGGGTGGAAGTTGGCGCGCAAAGGTGAAACTCATCCGCGTGCCGTTCAGTCGGCCAATAGCCCCAGCGTCCTTGCCTCATAGATGGCTTGCGCCTTGGAGGTCACTTTCAACTTGCTGTAGATGCGTCGTACAAAAGATCGCACCGTGAAATGGGATAACTGCATGAGCCGGGCGATTTCATTCGCGGTAAAGCCCTTGGTGATGTAGTCCAGCACCTCTTTCTCCCGCACCGACAGCAAGGGCGCAGGTTCCGCGCCCGGTTCCTGGTCTGCGGCGAGAGGCGCCGGGGCTTGCCGGAAGCGGGCTAATATCTGCCGCGCGATGATCGGGCTGATCGGGCTGCCACCGCTGGCAAGGCTGCGGATTTCATCGAGTATTTTTGCCGGCGAGCTGTCCTTGAGCAGGTAGCCCGCCGCACCGGCCTCAATCGAGCGCATGACATGGGTTTCGTCGCCGAAGTTGGTGCTGACCATGATGTTGCAGCTCGGCCACAGCCGCGAGGCGGCCCGGATCACGTCGATTCCAGAACCATCGGGCAAACCGAGGTCAACCAGCAGCACGTCAGCCGGCGGGCCTTCGAGCATGGCAAGCCCTTCTGCGCAGTTGCCGGCCATGCCTGCCAGGCGCATGTCCGGAGCGAGGTGCACGATCTGGATCAAGGCTGTGCTGAAGCAGGAGTCGTCCTCCACGATGGCAACGTGGATGCGGGGCTGTTCAGAGTCGGTACGGGTGGGTAGCATAGGGCCATTATGCGCTGGGCGGGCATGAAAAGTCGGGCGAATTTTACCGGGCGCTGTAGCTCATTCGTTCTACAGACAGTCTTGCCCACCGTTAATACCATGCTTCGCGCAGCGGCACAGGAGAGGCGCAGCCAGGGATTAAAGGACTGAGTTTTCCCACTTTCTCACCTTCTTCCCAAGAAAGGCCTCGCTGTGAACCATACCTACCGCCTTGTCTGGAACGACTCTGTCCAGCGTTATGTCCCTGCTCCCGAAACGGCCAAGAGCCGGGGCAAGGCCGCCGGTCGTAGCGCCGTGGTCGTGGGTTTCACGGCGGCCCTGCTGGGCAGCGGTGCCTGGGCCAGTCCGGTCGGCGGTACGGTCAGTGCCGGCAGCGGCAGCATTGCCCAGAACGGAAGCAACACGACCATCACCCAGGGCAGCCAGAACCTGGCTATCAACTGGGCCAGCTTCGGCATCGCCGCCGGCGAGAGTGTGAACTTCATCCAGCCCAATGCCAGCGCCATTGCCCTGAACCGCGTGCTCGGTTCTGACGCCAGTTACATCAACGGCAGCCTCAGTGCCAACGGCCAGGTGTGGATACTCAACCCCAACGGGGTGCTGTTCGGCAACGGCGCCAGCGTCAACGTCGGTGGGCTGGTGGCGTCGACACTCTCCTTGGGCGACGCGGAGTTCATGGCCGGCAAGGCCCGATTTACCGGCGACGGCAAGCAAGGCAACGTCGTCAACCAGGGCAGCCTCACCGGTGGCTATGTCGCCCTGCTGGGCAAGCAGGTCAGCAACCAGGGCACGATCACCTTGGCCAATGGCACCGCCGCGCTGGCCGCCGGCGACAGCGTCACCCTGGATTTCAGCGGCAACAAGCTGCTGTCGGTGCAGGTCGACGCCGGCACTTTGAACGCCCTGGCCGAAAACAAGGGCCTGATCCGCGCCGACAACGGCACCGTGATCCTCACCGCCAGCGCCAAGGACGCGCTGCTCGATACCGTGGTCAACAACGAGGGCGTGATCGAAGCGAAGGGCATCGACGCCTCGGGCGGCACCATCGTTTTGCTCGGTGGCGCCAACGGCGGCACGGTCAAGGTCGCCGGCACCCTGGACGCCTCGGCCAGCGGCAGCCATGGGGGCGGCTTCATCGAAACCAGTGGCGCCCATGTGCAGGTGGCCGATGGCGCGAAGCTCAACACCCAGTCCGCCAAGGGCAAGACCGGCACCTGGCTGGTCGACCCGACCGACTTCACGATTGCCGCCGGCAACGCCGTCCAGACCAGCAGCGGCATCGGCGCGACCACGCTGGCGAACAACCTGGCGACCACCAACGTCACGCTGACCACCGACAACAGCAGTGGCAGCGACAGCGGCGACATCAACGTGAATGCCGCGGTGAACTGGGCCGCCAACACCACGTTGACGCTGAACGCGTATAACAATATCAACATCAATGCGGCCATCACTGCCACTGGGGCCAGCGCCGGGCTGGCGTTGAATCATGGCAACTCTGCCGCGACGGGCACCGCCAGGGCCGGCACCGATTACAACGTCAAAGCCCCCATCACCCTCAGCGGCGCCAACGCCATGCTGGCGATCAATGGCACCGGCTACACGCTGCTCCACAGCATGGCCGAACTCGATGCCATCGACAGCACCGGCCTGGGCGGCAAGTACGCGCTGGCGCAGAACCTGGATGCCAGCGGCACGACCTATACCAGTGCGCTGGTGGGTGACGGCAACAATGCGTTTACGGGTACGTTTGCCGGGTTGGGGCATACCCTCAGCAACCTGACGATCGACGCCAGTGGCGCGAGTAACGTCGGTCTGTTCGGTCTGGCCAGCAACAGCGTGATACGTGACGTCGGATTGCTGGGTGGCAGCGTGGCGGGCGACACGCATGTCGGCGCATTGGCGGGACAGAGCCAGAACAGCGCCATCAGCAATGCCTACGCCACCAGCAGCGTGAGCGGCACCTTCTATGTCGGTGGGCTGCTGGGCTGGAGTCAAGGCGACACGATCAGCGATGTTCACGCCACGGGCAGTGTGAGCGGTGAAAATACTGTCGGCGGGCTGGTGGGGCTTGGCGCAGGCAGCACTCTGACCAATGTCTATGCCACCGGCAACGTCACCAATACGAGCTTCGGTGGTAGCGCCTTTGGCGGTCTGGTGGGCTATGACCTGTTCAGCACCATCAACAGTGCCTATGCCGCCGGCAACGTGATTGGTAGCTATACCGATACTGACCCTGACAGCCCCACCTACGGTGCTGTCTATAGCATCGCTAATAATGTCGGCGGCCTGGTGGGCACTGCCGCCGGCAGCGTGATCAGCAACGCCTACGCCACCGGCAGCGTGAGCGGCTCGCGCAGTGTCGGCGGCCTGGTTGGCGAGGCCACCAACGTGGGCACTAAAATCAGCAAGACCTACGCTACCGGCAGTGTCACTGGCAGTTCCGATGTCGGCGGTCTGGTGGGTGTTAAAAACGGCAGCACCAGCGTCACCAACAGTCTCTGGAACATCGAAACCACCGGCCAGGCCAGCAGCGCCGGCGGCACCGGGTTCACCACGACGCAGATGATGCAGGCCGGCGGTTTCAACGGCTGGGACCTGGCCAGCAGTGGCGGCAGCTCTGCCATCTGGCGCATCTACGAAGGCCATACCGCGCCGCTGCTACGCAGCTTCATGACCGAACTGGCGGTTACCACCGATGACGTCAGCAAGACCTACGACGGCGGCACCGCCTTCAGCGGCGGCAGCTACACCATCGGCGACAGCAGCGCAAACCTCGGCCTCGTCTTCGGCACGGCGGCCTACGGCAACAGCAGCGGCAAGAACGTCGGCAGCCACAGCATCGACATCGGTGGGTTGTATTCCAGTCAATTCGGCTACGACCTGGACATCGTCGATGGCACCGCCACGATTACTCCTCTTGCGCTGACCAACACCGGCGCTACCGTCACCACCAAGACCTATGACGGCACGACGGCGGCCGTCGTAACCGGCGGCACCCTGAACGGCGTCATCAGCGGCGACACGGTGAACCTGAGCGGTAGCGGCGTCTTCGACAACAAGAACGCGGGCAGCGGCAAGACGGTGAGCGTCGGCCTCGACGGCGCCGATGCCGGCAACTACCTCGTCAGCACCACCGGCAGCATTACAGCGGCCACATTGACGCTCAACGGCGCCACGGCGGCCAGCAAGACCTACGATGGCACGACGGCGACCACCGTCACCGGCGGTACCCTGAGTGGGGTGCTCAGTGGCGATACCGTGGGCCTGAGTGGCAGTGGCGTCTTCAACAGCAAGAATGTGGGTATCGGCAAGAGTGTGACAGCAGGCCTTTCCGGCGCCGATGCGGGCAACTACGTCGTGGCGGCGGGCAGCACCACCGCCAACATCACGGCGGCCGCGTTGACGTTCAACGGTACCCTCTTCACGTTCAACAAGGTCTACGACGGCACGACCGCCGCTACTTCCTTCATCCCCGACCCGACGCTGGGTGGGGTTGTCAATGGCGATAGGGTGAGCCTGAGCGGCAACGTCACCTTTGCCGACAAGAATGTGGGCAGCAACAAAGCCTTGATCCTGGGCCTCACCGGTAGCGACGCCGGTAACTACACCTTGGGCGCGTACACCTCCACCGCCAGGATCACTGCCGCCGCACTGAACGTCAGCGGTACAAGCGCCGCCAGCAAGACCTACGACGGCACGACCGGCGCCACCCTCAGTGGCGGCAGCTTGAACGGCCTGTTCGGCGGCGACACGGTCAGTCTGAGCCAGAGCGGTACGTTCAGCGACAAGAACGCGGCGACCGGCAAGACAGTCAACTACACCAGCAGCATTTCGGGCAGCGATGCCGGCAACTACGTACTCATCCCCAGTAGTGGTACGACCACGGCCGATATCACGGCGGCGACCCTGACGGTCAACGGCACCACGGCGGCCAACAAGACCTACGACGGCACGACGGCCGCCACCCTCAGCGGTGGTGCGTTGAGCGGCATTGTCAGCGGCGACACGGTCACGCTCGCCCAGAACGGCACGTTCAGCGACAAGAACGCGGCGAGCGGGAAAACCGTCAACTACACCAGCAGCCTCGGCGGCTCCGGTGCCAGTAACTATGTGCTGGCGTCCGGCAGCGGCACGACCACGGCGAATATCTCCGCAGCGACACTGGCGGTCAGCGGCACGACGGCCACCAGCAAGACCTACGACGGCACGACCGCCGCCACGCTCAGCGGTGGTGTGTTGAGCGGTCTGTTTGGTGGCGACGCGGTCACCCTGGGCCAGAGCGGCACCTTCAGCGACAAGCATGCGCAGACCGGCAAGACGGTCAGCTACACCAACAGTCTTTCCGGCAGCGACGCGAGCAACTACGTGCTCGCCGCCGGCAGCGGCACGACCACGGCGGATATCACCGCAGCGACGCTGGCGGTCAACGGCACTACAGCGGCCAGCAAGACCTATGACGGCACGACGGCCGCTACCCTCAGCGGCGGTGCGCTGAGCGGTATCGTCAG
The DNA here is from genome assembly GCF_026016325.1 of Pseudomonas sp. B21-056. Lineage (NCBI taxonomy): Bacteria > Pseudomonadati > Pseudomonadota > Gammaproteobacteria > Pseudomonadales > Pseudomonadaceae > Pseudomonas > Pseudomonas sp. B21-056. The sequence goes on along the minus strand of NZ_CP087203.1, from coordinate 5,506,196 downwards.
CGGCGACAGTGTCATGCTCGGCCAGAGCAGCACGTTCAGCGACAAGAACGTGGCGACCGGCAAGACTGTCAGCTACATCAACAGCCTTTCCGGCGGTGATGCCAGCAACTATGTGTTGGCGTCTGGCAGCGGCACAACCACGGCCGATATCATGGCGGTGACGCTGGCGGTCAACGGCACCACGGCGGCCAACAAGACCTATGACGGCACCACGGTCGCGACCCTCAGCGGCGGCGCGCTGAGTGGCGTCATCAGCGGCGACAGCGTGACGCTCGGCCAGAGCGGTACGTTCAGCGACAAGAACGTGGCGACCGGCAAGACCGTGACCATCGGCAATAGCCTGGGCGGCAGCGATGCCAGCAACTACATCGTGACTGCGGGCAGCACCACGGCCGACATCGGTGCCGCGACGTTGACGGTCAGCGGCACCACCGCTGCGAACAAGATCTATGACGCCACCACGGGTGTCATCCTCAGCGGTGGCAGTTTGGGCGGGGTGATCAGCGGCGACAGCGTGACACTGAGCCAGATTGGCACCTTCAGTGACAAGAACGTCGGCACCGCCAAGACGGTGACCCTCGCCAACAGCCTGGGCGGCAGCGACGCCAGCAACTACATCGTCGCCGCAGGCAGCACCACGGCCAACATCAGCGCCGCGACGTTGACCGTCAGCGGCACGAGCGCTGCCAGCAAAACCTACGACGGCATGACAACCGCCAGCCTCAGCGGCAGTGTGTTGAGTGGTGTGATCGCGGGTGACACCGTCGGCCTCAGCCAAAGCGGCAACTTCAGCGACAAGAACGCAGCCACCGGCAAGACGGTCACTTATACCAACAGCCTGAGCGGCAGCGGTGCCGGCAACTACCTGCTCGCCTCGGGCAGCGGGACGACTACGGCGGATATCAGCGCCGCCACCCTGAGCGTCAGCGGCACAAGCGCGGCGAACAAGGTCTACGACGGCACCACTGGCGTTACCCTCAGCGGCACCAGCCTGGGTGGAGTGGTCAGCGGCGACAGCGTCACGTTGAGTCAGAACGGTTCGTTCAGCGACAAGAACGCCGCGACCGGCAAGACGGTGAGCTACACGAGCAGCTTGTCCGGACTGGACGCGAACAACTACGTCCTCACATCGGGCAGCGGCACGACGCTCGCTGACATCACCGCCGCCACATTGACGGTCAACGGCACAAGTGCCGCGAACAAGACCTACGACGCCACCACCGGCGTCATCCTCAGCGGTGGCAGCCTGGGCGGGGTGGTCAGCGGCGACAGCGTGACGCTGAGCCAGAGCGGTAGCTTCAACAACAAGAATGCCGGGACGGGCAAGTTGGTCAGCTATACCAACAGCCTCTCGGGCAGCGGTGCCAGTAACTATCTGCTGGCGACCGGCAGCGGCACGACCACCGCCGACATCGCGGCGGCTACATTGACCGTCAGCGGCACGAGCGCTGCCAGCAAAACCTATGACGGCACGACGACCGCCCTTGTCAGCGGCGGGGCACTGAGCGGTGTCATCAGTGGTGACAGCGTGGCGCTCGGCCAGAGCGGCAGCTTCAGCGACAAGAACGCCGCCCTCGGCAAGACCGTGACCGTCGCCAACAACCTGAGCGGCAGCGATGCCGGCAACTACGTCGTGGCCGCCGGCAGCACTACCGCCGACATCACCGCCGCGACGCTCAGCGTCAGCGGGACCACGGCAGCCAACAAGCGCTACGACGGCACCACTGTCGCAGCCCTCAGTGGCGGCGTGCTGGGCGGTGTGATCGCTGGCGACAGTATCCTCCTCAGCCAAAGTGGCAGCTTCAGCGACAAGAATGCCGGCACCGGCAAGACTGTCACCTACACCAATGGCCTCAATGGCGGCGACGCCGGCAACTACTTGCTGGCTTCGAACAGTGGTACGAGCACGGCCGACATCACCCCCGCGGCACTGACCGTGACGGCCAACAATGACAGCCGTCGCGTCGGCGGCGGTGCCTACAGCGGTGGCAACGGCGTGAGTTACAACGGTTTGGTGAACGGCGAGAGCAGCAGCGTGCTGGGCGGCAGCCTGGTCTACGGCGGCAGCGCCCAGGGCGCCAGCCAGGCGGGTCGCTACAACATCAGCGCGAGCGGCCTGAGTTCGGGCAACTACAACCTGACGTATGTGGACGGCACGTTGCTGATCAACGCGGTACCGGTACCGACTGTCAGTCCGGCGCTGGCCCAGGCCCAGCAAGGCCTGCAAGCCAGTCCGCCGGGGTCGCAACTGGAGCCTTCCGCGTCAGTCGCCAAAATCCCCGTCGTCGCTTCGAGAGGCCTGGCCCCGCTCGATGATGGCCACGGGATCGTGCGCATCCGCGACTGTGGTCTGCGCCTGGACGCTGGCCAGGTCTGCAACTGATTTCCTACTTTCCCAGAGCATACGTCTCGATGTGTTGCACATTCCGCCTGTCCCGTTTTCCACTGAGCTCGTTATCCGTGGTCCTGACCCTGGCGACCGCCCAGGCCGTCGCCGCCACCCCGGATGCCGGGCAGATCCTGCAAGAGCCGCGTCAGCCCCTGGTGGCGCCCAGCAGCGAAGCCCCCGCGCTGACCATCGACAAGCCCCGTTTCGGCAGTGTGCCCGAGGGTGGTCCCCGGCTGCGCCTGACGGCTGTTCGCTTCAGCGGCAACACGGCTTTCAGCGCTGAGGTGCTGCAAGGCGTGGTGACCGATGCCGTGGGCAAGGAGCTGACCTTTGCTGACCTGAGCCGCCTGACCGATCGCGTCAGCCGGTATTACCGGGATGCGGGTTACCTGGTGGCCCGTGCCTATCTGCCGGCCCAGGAGGTCAAGAACGGCGAACTGGAAATTGCCCTGCTGGAAGGCAACCTGGGCCAGGTGAGCGTCACCAATACCGCGGGTTTGAAGGACTCGGCGCTGGCACCCGTGCAGGCGTTGCCGCTCAATGCCCCGGTGCAGGAAAGCAGCCTGGATCGGGCGCTGCTTACCTTGTCGGACCTGCCCGGCACCCGCGTTCAATCGACCTTGCGTCCCGGTAGCACGCTGGGGGCTTCGGACCTTCTGGTCGAAGTCCAGAAGACCCGCAGCGTTCAAGGCAGCGCCGACGTCGACAACTTCGGCAGCACCTACACCGGCGAATACCGTGCGGGCACCAGCCTCTACTGGAACAATCCCCTGGATCGCGGCGACCAGCTCAGCCTGCGGCTGCAAACCAGTGATGCCGACATGCACTACGAGCGCCTGGGTTATCAGTTGCCCATCGGCAGCTATGGCACCCGCGTCGGTGTGGCGGTTTCGCATATCGACTATCGGCTGGGCAAGAACTTCGAAGCGCTGGACGCCGATGGAGCCGCCAACACCGCGAGCCTGTATCTGCGCCAGCCCTTGTTGCGCAGTCCGACGAGCAACTGGTATGGCCAGCTCCAGCTGGATGCCAAGAACCTGCGTGACACCGTGGGCATTACGTCTACCGTCACCGAGCAACGCTTGCGCAATACCGTGTTGGGCCTCAACGGTGACTGGCAGGACCGGTTGCTGGGCAGCAACAGCCTGGGCGTGAACCTGACGACGGGGCGTTTGCAACTGGATGATGACAGCCAGGCACAAGACGCCGCCAGCGCCAGGAGCGCCGGGCACTTCAACAAGCTTGGCTACCAGGTGCAACGGGTCCAGGCGCTGCTGCCGAACTGGTCGCTGGCTTTCAACTTCAGGGGGCAGAAGGCCGATGAGAACCTCAGCTCGGCGGAAAAATTCAGCCTCGGCGGCAGCGATGGCGTTCGGGCGTTCGCCCAGGGCGAGGCCATTGGCGACGAAGGCTGGCTGGCCAACCTGGCGCTGCGCTGGCAGCCGGCGCCGGGCTGGCAATTGCAGACGTTCTATGACGCCGGCACGGTGGCGATCAATCATCGCCGCTGGACTTCCGACGACAACCGCACGCACCTGGGCGGCGCAGGCCTGGGGTTGGGTTGGGGCACGGAAAAACTGGCGTTCTCGCTCACCTCAGCCTGGGCCACCGAAGGCAAGGACAGTGCCGATCAGCATGGCGCCAGGCTGTGGGCGCAGGCGGCGATAGGGTTCTAAGCGACAGTTCCAGGCTCAGCAATCCCCCTGTGGGAGCGAGCCTGCTCGCGATAGCGATATGTCAGCAACCTTGCGATTGACTGACACGCCGCCATCGCGAGCAGGCTCGCTCCCACATTTGTTTGTGGTGAGCTTCAGATCAAGGCGTAACCGGCAACAAAAAACGCGCAATCACCGGCAAATGATCGGAGATGCGCAAGGTGTCGTCCTGCCGCACCTGGGCCTCGACCCGTTTGATGCGCGGGCTGTAGAACAGGTAGTCGACGGTGCGGTCCGGGCCGTTGAGACCGGGGTCGTTCGGGTAGTGGGTCAGCCAGTGTGCACGGTCGATGCCGCTGGCCTCGTTGTTGGTGGGAATCATCGGGTACTTGTCCCACAGCAGGTGCAGCGGGCTGTCGGCGGCGTAGGGTGTGCGCTGTTCGGGCGGCAGGCGCAGGTACTGGCCCAGGGGCAGCAGGTTGAAGTCACCACCGATCAACCAGGGCATGCCTTGGGATTCGAACCGGTCCAGGGCCGTGGCCACGGCAGTGACTTGCTTGGGCAGGGTTTCGTCCGGCTGCATGGCCCGCTCCAGATGCGTGTTGAGCACGGCCAGTTGGCTGCCGTCGTTCAGCGCAATGTGGCTCACCAGCAGGGCATTCTTCGGTTGGAACTGACGGCTGATGAAGTTGGCCTCGGCCACCGGCAGTTGCACCCGTTCGGCGTGATCGATGCGGTAGCGGCTCAGCGTTGCCAGTTGCCGGCCGACGCTGCCGAAGATATGCGGGGCGGGTATGAAGTCGGCCTTCCAGTCAAAGGCGCTGGTGCTGCAGGGGTAAAGGTCGGCGAGCCGTTCCTGCAGTAGCTTGAGCTGGTTCTGGTAGTCGCTGGCCTTGGCGCCGTTGTCCAGTTCCTGCAACAGGACGATGTCCGGTTGCTCGTCGCGGATGACCCGTGCCACTTCGTCGAGGCTGAAAGCCATGTCTTCCAGGGTCGGGCTTTCATCGTTGCCCTGGGCCAGGTCGTGCCAGAACACGTAGCGCTTGCCGGCCAGGAACTGGACGTTCCAGGTCATCACCTTCACGGCCTGGCCGGGCATCAGCGGCGCGGCGTTGGCGGTGCAACTGACCGGCAGTGTTTCCCGGGCTTGGGGGCGCCAGGTCAGGCCGTAGATGGCCAAGGCGGCCAGGCAAAGGACCGATAACAGCGCCAGCAGGGTGTAGCGCAGTAAACGGGTCATGGCTCGGATTTGTCCCCGACCAGCATGAAGATCCGGAACAGCACCACGCTGGTGAACAGTTGCAGGAAGCTGTGAACGCTGTCGATCAACAGGCCGAGCAAGGGGTTCTGGGGCGGTGGATACACCGAGACGCTGACGCCCTTGAGCAGCCATAGCGGGCCCATCACGCCCATGATGCACAACAGGATCCGCCCGAACTGGCCGCGGCTCATGCGCAGGCTTTCCTTCATCGCCGACAGCGGTGCCAGGCCCCGGAGCACCAGCAGGTATTCGCTGAACGCCAGGGTCACCATCAGCCACAGGCCCGGCAGGATGTACAACGAAATACCCAGCAGGATCAGCAGTGTGTTGAGGGCGGTCAGCAACGCGAAGCGCGGCCAGAGGGTGAGGGACGCAGCGAGGAGGTCCCGGATGTGCGGCGATTCGCCGCGACTGCGGGCGTCGAGAAACAGGATCAGCGCAGCGGTGTACACCGGGTACACCAGCAGCCCGACGATCACGCTATAGCCGGGAAAACCGTCGGGGCCGACGGCGCTGTCGACGGCTTGTTGCAGCACGGCCTCGAGTATCACCAGTGGCAGGCACAGCTGGGCGATCCGGCCCAGATGGCGCTTGAAGAAATACAAAGAGTCGCGCAGCACGTCAAACGGATTCATGAGTCGGGATCGCAGGTCCAGAAGCGGTCCGACACTTTAACCGATCAGGCACCCGCACAAGCAAACGTAAACATCAGGTAAAGACCATTGAAACCTCCGTGGCAAGCCCCATTACTGGTGGGCACCGGTTCTGCGGAACCGGCTTGGTTTTCTACCCGGCAATCTGATGAGGTCGCCATGAACAGCGAAGAACAAACCCTGATCGATGGACTGTTTTCACGGCTGCAACAGGCCGAAAAGGATTCAGCCCCGCGCGACGCCCAGGCCGAGGCGCGGATCAAGGAGCACCAGGCCAATCAGCCTGCGGCCGGTTATTTCATGGCCCAGGCGATTCTGGTGCAAGAGGCGGCAATCAAGCGCCTCGATGAGCAGAACAGGCAGCTGACCGAGCAGGTCCAGCAACTGCAAACCGATCTGCAGAACGCCCGCAGCCAGCCTTCGGCGCCGAGCGGGGGCGGTGGTTTTCTCTCGAGCATCTTCGGTGGCAGCAGTCGCGATTCGCGGCCGGCTCCCGCGCCAGGTGCTCCGGCAACCGGTGGCGGCGGCTGGCGTGAACCGGCGCGACCTGCCTTCAACAATGCCCCGGCCCAGCAGGGCTTCGGCGCGCCGCCGGCGGGCTATGGCGCACCGCAACAACCAGCCCCGGCGGCGAGCAGCTTCCTGGGCGGCGCCCTGAAAACCGCGGCCGGCGTGGCCGGTGGTGTGATGCTGGCGCAAGGTATCAGCAGCCTGTTCCACAGCGGCCAGCAGCCCCAGGAGATCGTCGAGGTCATCAAGGAAGAGCCCGCCCAACCGGTCAATGACGTCGGCAGCAGCGGCGACAACGGTTGGGGCGACGACCAGCGCATGGCCGACAACGACAGCTACGGCAACGACCAGGGCGGCTTCAGCGACGCGGATTACAGCGACGACTCTTCCTTCTTCGGCGACGACGATTCCTTCGTCTGACCTGCCATTCGTCCGGGGCGTCCACGCGCCTCGGACCGATTATTCGCGGAAGCCTCCTTCGGGCTGGCATACTGGGTGCCTTTTCGGGCCTGGTGGCCTGTACGCTTGTGCATTCAAGAGGAACCGCGGTGAAGAAAATCGCAGTGTTCGCCGATGTCCAGAACCTCTATTACACCGTGCGCCAGGCCTATGGTTGTCACTTCAACTACGCCGCCTTGTGGGCCGATGTCAGCAAGCAGGGGCAGATCGTCGAGGCCTATGCCTATGCGATCGATCGTGGCGACAGCAAGCAGCAGCAGTTCCAGCAGATCCTGCGCAACCTGGGTTTCACCGTGAAGCTCAAGCCCTACATCCAGCGCAGCGACGGCTCGGCCAAGGGCGATTGGGACGTGGGCATCACGCTCGACATCATGGACGCCGCCGACCACGTCGACGAAGTGGTGCTGGCCTCGGGTGACGGCGATTTCGACATGCTGCTCGAGCGCATCATCAGCAAGCACGGTGTGCAGGCGGTGGCGTACGGCGTGCCGGGGTTGACGGCCAACTCGCTGATCCGTGCCGCCAGTCGCTACGTGCCCATCGAAGGCGCGCTGCTGCTCAAGAATTGATCGTTACGGAGTTCAGACAGGTTTGGAACGCATCGCAGTCATCGACTTTGAAACCACCGGCATCACCCCGAGCAGCAGTTGCCGAGCCACGGAAATCGCCGTGGTGATGCTCGAGCAAGGCCGGATCGTCGACCGCTACCAGAGCCTGATGAATGCCGGCGTGCGGGTGCCGGCGTTCATCGAGCAACTGACCGGCATCAGCAACGCCATGCTGCGCAGCGCGCCGCCGGCCGAGCGGGTGATGAACGAGGTCAACGAGTTCGTCGGCATCACGCCGCTGCTCGCCCATAACGCCGCGTTCGACCAGAAGTTCTGGGACTTCGAGCTGGGGCGGATCAAGCGCACCCGCCTGCAGAATTTTGCCTGTTCGCTACTGCTCGCCCGACGCCTGATGCCGGCCGCGCCGAATCACAAGCTCGGCACCCTCAACGCCTTCGCCGGCCTGCCCCATACCGGCCAGGCCCACCGGGCCATGGCCGACGCCGAAATGGCCGCCAACCTCACCGCGCACCTGGCGTCGGAACTGCGACAAAAGCATGGGCTGCGGGAGTTGTCCCATGATCTGCTGTGCAGTTTGCAGAAGGTCCCGGCGGCGAAGATCAATGAGCATCTCAAGCGCCATCGCGGATTCTAAGACCGCCGCGATCCCCCTGTGGGAGCGAGCCTGCTCGCGATAGCGGTGTGTCAGGCACCGCAAATATTGACTGACTTGACGCTATCGCGAGCAGGCTCGCTCCCACAAGTTAGGGCGTCTACTTCCCGTTGCCCTCCAACTGCCCCAATGGCACCCGCTTTCAATGGCGCTGGACAGCACGATCGAGGTTTTGCTGAGACCTGTATGGGTTGGATAAACAGGTTTTGTAGCTTATTTTTCGTTCGTCGCCTTTCTAGAATATCGCCTCTCATTGTCCTGACTTCGAGCTGACCATGCCTGGCCCACGCCGTTTTCCATTGCCGCTGATCGCTGCCTTCTTCGCCCTGTATGTCATCTGGGGATCGACCTACCTGGTGATCCGCATCGGCGTGGAACATTGGCCGCCGCTGTTGCTGGCCGGGATTCGTTTCGTGCTGGCCGGCTCGCTCATGTACGGCTTCCTGCGCTGGCGCGGGGCACCGGCGCCGACCTGGGCGCAGTGGAAGGCCGGGGCCATTATCGGCGTGCTGTTGCTCAGTTTCGGCAACGGCGCGGTCAGTGTCGCCGAGCACACCGGCGTGGCGTCCGGGGTGGCGGCGTTGGCGGTGGCGACGGTGCCGCTGTTTACCTTGCTCTGCGGCTATTTCTGGGGAACGCGTAATACCCGCCTGGAATGGGCGGGGATTGTGCTGGGGCTGATCGGCATTGCCATGCTCAACCTGGGTTCCAACCTGCAATCCAGCCCGCTGGGTGCAACCTTGCTGGTGTTCGCGGCGGCGTCGTGGGCTTTCGGGTCGGTGCTGAGCAAGCATCTGCCGCTGCCAGCGGGGGCGATGGCCAGTGCCGTGGAAATGTTGACGGGTGGTGTGGTGCTGTTGATCGGCAGCTTCGCCAGCGGCGAACACCTGGAGCGCATCCCGCCGTTCGAGGGCTGGTTTGCGCTGGCCTACCTGACCTTCTTCGGTTCGATCATCGCCTTCAACGCCTACATGTACCTGCTCAAGCATGTACGACCAGCAGCGGCCACCAGTTATGCCTACGTCAACCCGGCCGTGGCGGTGCTGCTGGGGATCGTGTTCGCCGGCGAAAGCATCGGCGTCGAAGAGTCCCTGGCGATGCTGGTGATCATCAGCGCCGTGGTGTTGATCGGGCTGCCCCAATGGCGCAAGCCCAAGCCTGCGCCGGTTGAATCCTGAATTGAGGTAAACTGCCGCGCATTGCACACCCTGCGCTGATTTTTCCTACGGTACTTCCATGACTTTCGCCACCCTTGGCCTGATCGAACCCTTGTTGCGCGCCCTCGAGACGCTCGGCTACCAGACCCCGACCCCGGTGCAGGCCCAGGCCATGCCGGCAGTGCTGGCCGGTCGCGACCTGATGGCGGCGGCCCAGACTGGCACCGGCAAGACCGCCGGTTTCGCCGTGCCGCTGTTGCAGTTGCTGACCACCGAAGGGCCGAAGGTTGCCGCCAACTCGGTACGGGCGCTGATCCTGGTGCCGACCCGCGAACTGGCCGAGCAGGTCCATGAAAGCGTGCGTCAGTACGCGCAGAACCTGCCGTTGAGCACTTACGCCGTGTACGGCGGCGTCAGCATCAACCCGCAGATGATGAAGCTGCGCAAAGGTGTCGACCTGCTGGTCGCCACGCCGGGGCGATTGCTCGATCTGTTCCGGCAGAACGCACTGAAGTTCAACCAGTTGCAGACCCTGGTGCTGGACGAAGCCGACCGCATGCTCGACCTGGGCTTCTCCGAGGAACTGGCGAATATCTACAAGGCACTGCCGAAAAAGCGCCAGACCTTGCTGTTCTCGGCGACCTTTTCCGATGCGATCCGCTTGCTGGCCGGGCAGATGCTCAACGATCCGCTGAGCATCGAAGTGAGCCCGCGCAACGTCGCCGCCAACACCGTCAAGCAATGGGTGGTGACGGTGGACAAGAAGCGCAAGCCGGAATTGTTCGTGCACCTGCTGCGCAAGAACAAGTGGAAACAGGTACTGGTGTTCGCCAAGACCCGCAACGGTGTCGATGCGTTGGTGGAAAAACTCCAGGGCCTGGGCGTCAACGCCGATGGTATCCACGGCGATAAGCCCCAGGCCACCCGCCAGCGCGCACTGGACCGTTTCAAGCTCGGTGAAGTGCAGATCCTGGTCGCCACCGACGTTGCCGCCCGTGGGCTGGATATCGAAGACCTGCCGTTGGTGGTGAATTTCGACCTGCCGATCGTCGCCGAAGACTACATCCATCGCATCGGCCGGACCGGTCGGGCGGGCTCCACAGGGCAGGCGATTTCCCTGGTGTGTGCCGATGAAGTGAACCTGCTGTCGGCCATCGAGATGTTGACCCGCCAGACCTTGACTCGCCAGATGGAACAGGACTTCGAGCCTGAGCACCGGGTGCCGGATACCGACGCCAGTGGCCAGGTGATCAAGAAGCCGAAAAAGCCGAAGAAGCCAAAAGCTTCGGGCGGTGGCGGCAAGCGCAACCTCGGCAAGTGGGTGGACAGCGGCGATTCGGGACCTGTGGAGCCTTCAGTCAAGCCGGTACGCAAAGTGCCGGTATTCAATACCGGGCCGCGTAAGCGCAAGCCTTGATCGTTCCCACGCGACGCGTCACTAGTGTCCGGTAAAAACTGAAGGGGGAGCTTGCTCCCCCTTGCTGTACCTGCCTTTGAGCGATACTCGGCTTTTTCAGACTCGATTCCGGCTATGTTCAGCAGCACTCGCTTTTCACAAATGCTCCAAGCACTCCCTCATCAGTTGTTCAAAAATGCAGTCAAACGCTGTGGCGCTGATCGTTATGCCAAGCAATTCAGCTCTTGGGATCTGCTCGTCACGCTGATCTTTGGTCAGATAACACAAGCCAGCAGCCTGCGCGCCTTGGCGACAGCATCGCAATCGCTGGAACCTCACCATTATCATCTCAACGCTCGCAGCATGGTTCGCTCAACGCTTTGTGATGCCTTGAGCAAACGCAGTTCAGAGCCTTTTCGGCTGGCCTGCGAGCACTTGCTGCAGGGCGTTGGCCGCAAGCAGCGCAAGTCCCTGGAAGCGATGGTCACGCTGATCGACTCGACCTCAATCACCTTGCGCGGTCCCGGCTTCGACGACTGGACCGCTGCGACGAAAACCCGCATAACACAAGGCCTGAAGGTGCATGTGGCAATTGATCCACGACAAACAGCACCCACTTACGTGAACATCACTGCCGCCAACGTCAATGACCTGAGTGACGCCCTGACCATGCCGCTTGAAGCAGGCATCACGTACGTTTTCGACAAGGGATACTGCGATTACAACTGGTGGCACCAGATTGATCAGGTGGGGGCGTTCTTCGTCACACGACTCAAAAAAAATGCCAATGTGAATCACGTAGAGGATCTGAACAGAGGGGAAAATGCCGACTTCATAGAGTCGGACGAAGCCGTGCGATTTGGCAAAAAACACCTGAATACACGACGGTTAAATCACTATCACGACCAAACCGTACGTCGGGTCCAGGTTCGTCGAGATGATCACGAAACGCCGCTGATCCTGGTGACTAATGATTTTTCACGCTCAGCTGAAGAAATTGCCGACCTGTACAAGCAGCGCTGGCAGATCGAGTTGTTCTTCAAGTGGATCAAGCAAAAACTCAAGCTCAAACGGTACTTCGGATTCTCTGAAAACGCGGTGCGTCTACAAATCTACAGCGCGCTGATCACATACCTTTTGCTGCTCCTGTATCAACAACGCTCGGCCTGCTCAGACTCACTTTCAAACTTCACTATCCGGCTGGCTCATAGCTTGTTTGAGCGCCCGCTCAGCGACACACACCGCGGATATCGAAGGCAAGAACGAACAGAGCTGAAGGCTGCCCAGGGTAGCCTTCAGCTATGAAAAGGTTTTACCGGACACTAGTGACGCTCCGCGTGGGAATGCATCCGGGGACGCTCTGCGTTCCATCCTCCGCGTGGGAACGCATCCGGGGACGCTCCGCGTCCCAAAAGCCGAACGCGGAGCGTCCGTTGAGGCATTCCCACGCAGAGCGTGGGAATGATCACTGCCTTAAGAACTCCAGCATCCCCAACCCCGCCGCCCGCCCACTGGCAAAGCACGCCGTCAGCAGATAGCCGCCGGTCGGCGCTTCCCAGTCGAGCATCTCCCCCGCGCAGAACACGCCGGGTATCCGCTTGAGCATCAGGCTTTCGTCCAGGGCTTGGAACATCACGCCGCCGGCGCTGCTGATGGCTTCGTCCAGGGGGCGGGTTTTCACCAGAGTGATGGGCAGTGCCTTGATGGCCTGGGCCAGGCGTGCCGGGTCGGCGAAGCCATCGGCAGGGGTGAGCTCGCGTAACAACGCAGCCTTGACCCCATCGATCCCCAACTGGCTGTGCAGGTGCTTGGCCATCGAGCGTGAACCGCGCGGTTTGCTCAGGGCCTGGAGTACTTTATCCACAGGTCGGCCCGGCAGCAGGTCCAGATGGATCGTCGCGCTGCCATGGCGATTGATGGCCTCGCGAATCGGTGCCGACAGCGCATAGATCAGGCTGCCTTCGACACCGGTGGCGGTGATCACGCATTCGCCGAGACGGGGGACGTCGTCGTTCAGGCCGATGGCGATGTTTTTCAGCGGGGCGCCGGCGAATTTGCTGACCAGCAGATCGCTCCAGGCCTGCACGTCGAAGCCGCAGTTGCTGGGTTGCAACGGCGCAAGGGCGACGCCGCGCTGTTCCAGCGCCAGCATCCAGGCTCCGTCAGAGCCCAGGCGCGACCAACTGCCGCCGCCCAGCGCCAGCAGCGTGGCGTCGGGCTGGAGCGTCTTTTCACCTTCCGGGCCGGCTATTCGCAAGCTGTTGTCGGGGTTCCAGCCGAGCCAGCGATGCCGCGTGTGGATCGTCACGCCGGCATCGCGCAGGCGCTTGAGCCAGGCACGCAGCAGCGGGGCGGCTTTCATGTCGGTGGGAAACACTCGCCCGGAACTGCCGACAAAGGTGTCGATGCCCAACCCATGAATCCAGGTGCACAGCTCATCCGCGCCGAATGCCCGCAACAATGGGGCGATATCCGGTGCGCGTTCGGCGTAGCGGGACAGGAACGCCGGGAAGGCTTCCGAATGGGTGATGTTCATGCCGCCGACACCGGCCAGCAGAAACTTCCTGCCCACCGAGGGCATGCCGTCATACAGGTCGACCCGAATGCCGGCCTGGCTCAACACCTCGGCCGCCATCAGGCCGGCAGGGCCGCCGCCGATGATGGCGATGGTTGGGGTGGTGGATGGGGCGGTCGAGGTCATGGCGTGGACTGCAGAGATGGGAATAAGCGCGGCATTCTATCAGCACAAAAATCCTGTGGGAGCGAGCCTGCTCGCGATTGCGGTGGATCAGCGACATCAATGTTGGATGGTCGACTGCTATCGCGAGCAGGCTCGCTCCCACAGGGGGATGAGGGTGTTGCTGAAATGTGGTTAAAAAACAGCCAGACCTCTACAAACTATACGCAGCATGGGCTACAGGCCGTTTCGCTCAGGTTATCCACAGGCCGCTCCACAGCGAATGTGGGTAACGCACCCAGGTTTCAATGACAACCTGATGACGTCCAGACCTTTTGTGCGCTGTGATGCAGGATCCCATGGCGCCGGGCCAGGGCCTTGCGGTCCTTGCTGTAGCCGCCGCCGATCACCCCGACCACCGGGATGTCGCGCCCCAGGCAATGGCGCATGACGCTCTCATCCCGGGCGGCGAGGCCTTCGTCTGTCAGCTTCAGGTAGCCGAGGGCGTCGTCCTTGTGAACATCGACACCGGCGTCATACAGCACCAAGTCGGGCTGGTAGAGCGGCAGCAGGTAGTTGAGGGCGTCGTCCACCACCTTCAGGTAGGCGGCGTCTTCCATGCCCATCGGCAATGGAATGTCCCAGTCGCTTTGGGCCTTGCGCGCGGGAAAATTCTTTTCGCAGTGCAAGGAAACTGTCACGGCGTCCGGGGTGTCATGGAGTATTCGGGCGGTACCGTCGCCCTGATGCACGTCGCAGTCGAAGATCAGCACCCGCGAGACCCGGCCAGTAGCGAGGAAATAGCGGCTGATCACTGCCAGGTCGTTGAAAATGCAAAAACCGGCGGGGTGGTCGTAATGGGCATGATGGGTGCCTCCGGCCAGATGACAGGCCAGCCCGTGTTCGAGGGCCTGCTCGGCCGCCAGCAGTGAACCGCCCACGGCGCGAACCGTTCGCCGGGCCAGGGCCTCGCTCCAAGGTAGACCGAGGCGCCGTTGGTCTTCGCGGGACAACTCACCACCCATGTAGCGTTCGATATAGACGCGATCATGGGCCAGGGCGAGGATTTCGGCTGGGCACAGCGACGGGCGCAACAGGTCCGCGTCGCGGGTCAGCCCGCTGTCCACCAGGTGGTCGCGCAGCAAGCGGAATTTGTCCATGGGGAAGCGGTGTTCCGCCGGGAATTCGGGACTGTAGTCTTCGTGATAGATAAGCGGCAGCGGCATGGTGTTTTCAGCGGTGATTGAGTGACGGATCCTACCAGCGATGTAGACTCTAGTGGCCCGTGTGGCATGGAAAGGGAGTGAAGATGGAGCCGATACTGGAACTGGAAAGTGCACGGCTGCTGATGCGGCAGTGGCGCGATGAGGATTTGCCGGAGTTTGCGGCCATGTCTGCCGATCCCCAGGTGATGCGTTACTTCCCGGCGCCCCTGAGTCGCCTTGAAAGCGCCGCGCTGATCGGACGCGTGCGTGGGCATTTTGCCGAACATGGTTTTGGCTTGTGGGCACTGGAGCGCAAGGACACCGGTGCCTTTATCGGTTTCACCGGGTTGGGTGTGGTGGGATTCGACGCGCACTTCACGCCGGCCATCGAGATCGGCTGGCGCCTGGCCCGGGAGCACTGGGGCCTGGGTTATGCCAGCGAAGCCGCCTGGACAGCGCTGCGCTGTGGGTTCGACCGCCTGGGGCTGGACGAAGTGGTGGCGTTCACCTCGACCGATAACCTGCCGTCGCAGAAGGTCATGCAGGCGATCGGCATGCACCATGACCCGGCTGACGACTTCGAACATCCAAAACTCGCGGTCGGTCATCCATTGCGTCACCATGTGCTCTATCGCATCAACCGCGAGCAGTGGTTGCAGACCCTGCACGGTTAACCCGACACGGACGTCTACACTGCCCGCGAGAAGTGGGCCAACAATTGATCCACCGTCGTAGCGCAGACTGCGCGGTGTGCTGTGTGAGGAAGTCTGAATGAGCCACGTGTTGGAAGATCTGGTCGACCTACTGACCCTGGAACCGATCGAAGAGAACCTGTTCCGCGGTCGCAGCCAGGACCTGGGGTTCCGCCAGTTGTTCGGCGGCCAAGTGCTGGGCCAGTCGCTATCGGCGGCCAGCCAGACCGTGGAAGAAGCGCGCCATGTACATTCGATGCATGGCTATTTCCTGCGTCCGGGTGACGCGGCGTTGCCGGTGGTCTATCAGGTGGACCGGGTGCGTGACGGCGGCAGCTTCAGCACCCGCCGGGTCACGGCGATCCAGAAAGGCAATCCGATCTTCACCTGCAGTGCCTCGTTCCAGTACGACGAGCAGGGTTTCGAGCACCAGAGCACCATGCCCCAGGTCGTCGGGCCGGAAAACCTGCCCTCCGAACTGGAGCTGACCCAGCAGCGGGCGCACCTGTTGCCCGAGCACATGCGCGAAAAACTGCTCTGCCCCAAGCCGATCGAGGTGCGCCCGGTCACGGAAAAAGACCCGTACAACCCGCAACCGGCCGACCCGGTCAAATACGTGTGGTTCCGCGCCGATGGCGCCCTGGCGGATTCTCCGGCGCTGCATAAATACCTGCTGGCCTACGCTTCGGACTTCGGCCTGCTGACCACCTCGATGCTGCCCCATGGCAAATCGGTCTGGCAGAAGGACATGCAGGTCGCCAGCCTTGACCATGCCTTGTGGTTCCATGCCGACCTGCGTGCCGATGATTGGTTGCTCTACGCCATGGACAGCCCCTGGGCCGGCAATTCTCGCGGGTTTTCCCGTGGCAGCGTGTTCAACCGCGCCGGGCAACTGGTGGCATCGGTGACCCAGG
This sequence comes from Pseudomonas sp. B21-056, assembly GCF_026016325.1. Lineage (NCBI taxonomy): Bacteria > Pseudomonadati > Pseudomonadota > Gammaproteobacteria > Pseudomonadales > Pseudomonadaceae > Pseudomonas > Pseudomonas sp. B21-056. Next base: position 5,490,007 of record NZ_CP087203.1, on the reverse strand, counting down.
AAGGCCTGATCCGGCATCGCAAGGACTGGGCATGAGCCTGGTTGATATACGGCACTGGGTGTTCGACATGGATGGCACGCTGACCATCGCCGTGCATGATTTCGCGGCGATTCGCGTGGCCCTGGCGATTCCGGCCGAAGACGACATCCTGACCCACCTGGCGGCATTGCCGGCCGAAGAAGCCGCGGCCAAACATGCCTGGCTGCTGGAGCACGAGCGCGACCTGGCGCTGGGTTCGAGGCCGGCGCCGGGGGCGGTCGAGCTGGTGCGTGACTTGGCCGGGCGTGGCTATCGCCTGGGGATCCTGACCCGCAACGCCCGGGAACTGGCCCATGTGACGCTCGAAGCCATCGGCCTGGCCGATTGTTTCGCCGTGGAGGACGTGCTGGGCCGTGACGAAGCACCACCCAAGCCGCACCCGGGTGGCCTGTTGAAACTGGCCGAAGCCTGGAACGTGGCGCCCGCGGCCATGGTGATGGTCGGCGATTACCGTTTTGACCTGGATTGTGGTCGTGCGGCGGGGGCGCGGACGGTGCTGGTGAACCTGCCGGACAATCCGTGGCCGGAGCTGACGGATTGGCATGCCCGGGATTGTGGCGAGTTGCGGCGGATGCTTTCGGCTTGAGAGACAGGTTGACAGGTCAATCGCTATCGCGAGCAGGCTCGCTCCCACAATAGATCCGCTGTGATCGCAGGTTTTGTGACCGACACCGATCTTCTGTGGGAGCGAGCCTGCTCGCGATGAGGGCTTCACTGCCCGAATAAAGCCCTCAGCCCCTCAGCCGAATTGAACATCCCATCCCCATCATGCCCCACCCCCGGCACTTCGATCAGCCGCTGGTTCAGCCCCACAGGGTGGCGTCGGGTCAGGTAGTCGAAGAAGAAATGCCCGCGCAGCAACCGATACGGCCCCTGGGTCTGTGCTTCACAGCTTTTATCCAGCGCCGGGTGCTCGGGGTCGACGTCCTGTTGCCCGAGCAGGTAGGTGATGTCGCGCTTGATGTAGTTCTCTTCCAGTTGGGCGGCTGTCTGTCCGACGGCATAGGCGGGGAGGTTGTGCAGGCCGTATTTCCAGCGATTGAAACCGGGACAGCCGCCAGGGTCGAACGCCATCGGCCGTTGTGCATCGAAGTAGGCATAGGACGACGGGTTGGCGATGACGAAGCGTGGAGCGATCCGGTATTGCCCATGGGCGAGCAAGGCATAGCGCTGGGCCACCTGGGCACCGCCAGAATGACCGGCAATGACGATTTCCTTCACATCGGGAAACTGCTGCCGGTCGCTGACCCGCGCGACGATGTCGTCGAGAACCTGGTAGGCACTGACCGGTTTCGGCCCTGTGGATAAGCCACCGGCCATCCAGTCGTTACCTTGCCAGCGCAGCAGGTCGCTGGGGAGTTGATGGCGGGTGACATCCTGCTCGTTGAGAAACTGCGGAGCGATGATCAGTGTGGTGGATAGCTGTCCAGCCTGATTGGCCGCTTTCTCGGCGCTGTGCAGGTAGGTGTCGGCATTGCGCAGCCGCCCGTGGAGGACGATCAGCACGCGCTGGATAGACGCCGGGGGCGGGCTCACCCCGACCACCATGCTGCCGCCCTTGAGCTGCAGCCGCCCCTGCGCCACCGTGTTCACGCCGTGTTCGTCAGCCTGGGCGAAGAGGCTGTACAGCACCAGTGCGAGCAACGCTGCCCATTTCATCTACAGGTTTTTCGCCGCAAAGGTGTCGCATTGGCTGACCTGACCCTGGGCGAAGCCGGCCTTGAACCAGCGCACCCGCTGCGCCGACGTGCCGTGGGTGAAGGAGTCCGGCACCACACGGCCCTGGCCTTGTTGCTGCAAGCGATCGTCACCGATGGCGTTGGCGGCATTCAGCGCTTCTTCGACGTCTCCCGGCTCCAGCCAGTTCAGGCGCTTCTGCGCATGGTTGGCCCAGACGCCGGCCAGGCAATCGGCCTGCAATTCCTGGCGCACCAGCAAACCGCCGTCGCCTTCCATCTGCCGACCTTGCTGGCGAGCCTCCTGGATTTTCGCCGACACACCGAGCAACGTCTGTACATGGTGGCCGACTTCATGGGCGATGACATAAGCCTGGGCGAAGTCCCCGGCGGCGGAGAAGCGTTGGGACATCTCCTTGAAGAAGCTCATGTCCAGGTAGACCTGCCGATCCGCCGGGCAATAGAACGGCCCGGTTGCCGACGAGGCGAGGCCGCATGCCGAGTTGACCCGACCGCTGAACAGCACCAGTTTGGGTTGCTGGTATTGGCGTCCGGCCTGCTGGAAGACCTGGCCCCAGGTGTCTTCGGTGTCGCCGAGGATCGAACGCACGAATTCGGCCTGTTCATCGTTGGCCGGTGGCGCCTGGCGGGTTTGAGAAGAGGAGGGCGGGGACTGGTCCATCTGCCCGGCCAGTTGCCCGAGGATCTGCATCGGATCCTGGCCGGTGATCCAGCCGATGCCGACGATCAGCAGAATGGCCGTCAGGCTCAGTCCCTTGCCACCGCCAAAGCGCATCCCGCCACCGCCTCCGTCACCATCGCCACGGGCGTCTACCACGTTGTCACTGCGGCGACCTTTTTTCCATAGCATGTGGGAGTCCTCTGATTGACCGTGTGGACAGTGTTGCCGTTGAGTCGGAATGCCGCCAGTTTACTAACAGATTTCTGACATAAGCACCCTGTGGGAGCATCGGTCGATGAATGTGTACTTGGTTCCAGAATCTGAATTAGACTTCGCATATTCTGGAATCGACAACATTACATCAGGGTCCCATGGCCGGAAGTCAAATTGAACGGGTTTTCGATGTGCTGGAAAGTCTTGCCAGCGAACCTCGCGGCTGGCCGCTTCAAGGGCTGGCCGAACAACTGCAGATCCCCAAGAGTGCCACCCACCGCTTGCTCGCCGAGCTGATGCGCTTGGGCTACGTGCGTCAGAACCCCGAGAACCTGCGCTATCACGTGTCCACCCGGTTGATCGCCCTGGGCTTTCGCTACCTCTCGCGCAGCGGTGCCGACATCGTGCAGCCGGTGCTGGACCGTCTGGCCCGGGAAACCGGTGAGCTGGTGCGCCTGGGCGTCATCGAAGGGGATCGCCAGACCTGGATTGCCAAGTCCCAGGGGGCCCGGTCCGGTTTGCGCTACGACCCGGACATGGGCCGCGAGACGCCGCTGTTCTATACGGCGTCGGGCCATGCCTGGCTGGCGTGCATGAGCGATGCCGAGGCGCTGGCGCTGGTGGAGCGCCAGGCGGCGCAGGTACCTGCGGACGTGGGCCCAAACGCGCCCCACAGCACCCATGAACTGCTCGAATACCTGCGCTCGGCCCGCGTGCAGGGGTATGCCTGTGTCGAGGAAAGCTCGGCGGTCGGCACTTCGGCCATTGCCGCCGTGGTGCGACATCCGCTGGACGGCCGGATCGTCGGCGTACTCAGCGTTGCCGGGCCCAGCGCACGGATGACGCAGGCGCGGTTGCATGAGTTGGCCCCGACCTTGCTGATGTTTGCCGAGGAACTGTCGCAAGCGAGCCAGGCATCGGAGCTGTTCAACTGACACTCGCAGATATTGGCCCCTACATTACGTAACCCAGGATCCCCCATGACCGTCAGCACCCCGCTTTCCGGTGTCAATCAGGCCCTCAAGGGCATCCTGCTGATTGTCTTCGCGACGTTCCTGTTTTCCAGCCACGACGCGCTGTCGAAATACCTCTCGGGTTTCTATCCGATCATCATGGTGGTGTGGGCCCGTTACGTGGTGCACACGCTGCTGATGGCGGGCATCTTCCTGCCGCGCTCGGGGTTGCGGGTGCTGCGCACGAAGCGTCCGCTGTGGCAGTTGGCGCGGGCGTTGTGCCTGCTGGGCACCAGTCTGTTTTTCACCACGTCGCTGCTGTACATCCCCTTGGCCGAAGCGACGGCGGTCAACTTTCTGGCCCCCGTGCTGGTCACCGCGTTGTCGGTGCCGTTGCTGGGTGAACGGGTGACGCGTGGGCAATGGGTGGCGGTGATTTTCGGCTTCATCGGCGTGTTGATCATCGTCCATCCGGGCGGAGACCTGTTCACTCCGGCGGTGCTGCTGCCGTTCTGCTCGGCGCTGTTCTTCTGTTTCTATCAGTTGCTCACGCGCAAGCTCAGCGAAGTCGACAGCCCGACCACCAGCAATTTTTTCGCCGGCCTGTGCAACACCTTGGTGATGAGCGTGCTGGTGCCGTTCTTCTGGCAGGTGCCGAGCCTGTTGCATGGGGCGATGATGTTGGCGCTGGGGGCCTGTGGAATGACGGCGCACCTGATGCTGACCCAGGCCTTTCGCGTTGCCGCCCCGGCGCTGCTGGCGCCCTTCAGTTATTGCCAGATCGTGTTCGCCGGCCTGCTGGGTTGGCTGCTGTTCAGCCACACACCGACACTGACCACAGTGCTGGGTATTGTGCTGATCTGTCTCAGTGGATTGGCCGCTGCCTGGCAGCAGCGGCGCAAATGACCCGGACCACCTGTGGCGAGGGGATTTATCCCCGCTGGGCTGCGAAGCAGCCCCAAAATCCTGGGAATGCGGTGAGCCAGATCAATCGCGTTCTCAATTCTTGGGGCTGCTTCGCAGCCAGCGGGGATAAATCCCCTCGCCACAAAGACAGGGTGTCTGCTTGAGCTGACGGATATCAATCCAGCGTCGGAATCTTGCGCGGTGCCATGAAGTACAGCCAGATCAGGGCCGTGAAGTACATCGCCGGAATCAGGGTGAACAACACCGTGTAGTTGTTATTGGTCACCGTCAGGATGTGCCCCACCAGCTGGGTCATGAACATCCCACCGATGGCCGCGCACATGCCGCCGAAGCCGAACACCGTGCTCATCATGTGCTTGGGCGTGTAGTCCATCACCAGGCTCCAGATGTTGGCGGTCCAGGCCTGGTGCGCGCCGATGGCCAGGGAAATGGCGAACACCGCCATCCACAGGTTGCTGGCACCGGCGGCCATGATCACACCGACGATGCAGCAGGCGAACAGCAGCATGGAGACCAGTCGTGCCTTGATCGGATTGAGGCCACGGCCGATCAGGAACGAAGAGAGGATGCCGCCGCCCACGCTACCGAAGTCGGCGGTGAGGTAAATGATGATCAGCGGGATGCCCATCTGGGTCACGTTGATGCCCAGGCTGTATTGCTGGTTCAGGAACGGTGGCAGCCAGTAGAGATAGAACCAGAACACCGGTGCCGTGATCGAGTAGGCCAGGGCGAACGCCCAGGTGCCGCGCATGCGCAGAATGCGGGAGAAGGGCACGCGGGCCTGTTCCGGTTCGCTCTCACGTTGGATGTAGTCCAGTTCCGACTGTTTGACGCTGGGGTGGTCTTCAGGGTTGAAGTATTTCAGGCCCCAGAACAACAACCAGATCCCGCCCAGTGCAGCCATGCACAGGAACGCCGCCTGCCAGCCCCATACTTGCAGGACCAGTGGCAGCAGCATGGGCGTGAACATGGCGCCGACGTTGGTCCCAGCGTTGAAGATGCCGGTGGCCACGGCCCGCTCACCCGCCGGGAACCACAGCCGGGTGGTCTTCACACAGGCCGGGTAGTTGGCTGCTTCGGTGAGGCCCAGGATGAAGCGGCAGACCATGAAGCCCGCCGCGGAAGTCGCCAGGCCATGGGCGCCGGTCGCCAGGCTCCAGAGCAGCACGGCGAAGAAGAACACGCGCTTGACGCCGATCCGGTCGATCAACCGGCCCTGCAGGATGAAGCCGACGGCATAGCCGACCTGGAACCAGAAGTTGATGTTGGCGTAATCCATCGCCGTCCAGCTCATTTCCTTGGCGAGAATGGGCTGCATCACGCCCAGGGCGGCACGGTCGATGTAGTTGAGGGTAGTGGCGAAAAACACCAGCGCGAGCATGCCCCAACGGGTCTTGCCTACGGCGAGGGCGCCGCGGATCTTGTCGCCGACGCCGCCGGTCGTGGCACCCACGCCTGGGGTCAGGGAGGAACTTTGGGAAGGATTCATAGGGTGTACCCGTTTTTGAAATTCTTATGGGGTGGTCGGGGTTTCATCCATTGATGCCGGCGCTTTGGGCCTGCGTCAATGTGGTGCTGATGGTGCGCAGTGGACGAAAAGTCGTCAATTCGCCCCAGGGCATTTTGTTCGATAATCGCCCAAAAAACTAACTGGGTGGTACATATTAAATTGCTGAAAGGCTTTGGCGCCTCAATAATCTCTCCACTCTTTCAAAAGCGGCGAACCTTCTGTAGCCGATGCCTGTCCCGGGAGCCGAACCCATGCAGCGTTCCATTGCCACCGTATCCTTGAGCGGTACCCTGCCGGAAAAGCTCGAAGCCATTGCCGCCGCCGGTTTCGACGGAGTGGAAATATTCGAGAACGACCTTCTGTATTACGACGGCAGCCCTCGGGAAATCCGGCAGATGTGCGCCGACCTGGGCATTGCGATCACGCTGTTCCAGCCGTTTCGTGACTTTGAAGGTTGTCGCCGTGATCGCCTGTCCCGCAACCTCGAGCGTGCTGAGCGCAAATTCGACCTGATGCTAGAACTCGGCACCGACCTGGTGCTGGTGTGCAGCAACGCCGCGGCCGACAGCCTGGGCGACGAGCGGATTCTGGTGGACGACCTGCGGCTGCTGGCCGAGCGGGCTGGGGCGCGGGGCTTGCGCATCGGTTACGAGGCGCTGGCCTGGGGGCGGCACGTGAATACTTATCAACAGGTCTGGAACATTGTGCGCCAGGCCGATCACCCCAGCCTGGGTGTGCTGCTCGACAGCTTCCATACCTTGTCCCTCAAGGGAGACCCGAGTGCCATCGCCGAGATCCCTGGCGAGAAGATTTTTTTCGTGCAGATGGCCGACGCGCCGATCCTGGCGATGGACGTGCTGGAGTGGAGCCGGCATTTCCGTTGCTTCCCGGGGCAGGGCGAATTCGACCTGCCGGGCTTCCTGGCGCCGATCATCAAGAGCGGCTACACCGGGCCGCTGTCGCTGGAGATCTTCAACGACGGTTTCCGTGCCGCGCCGCCACGGGCCAATGCCGCCGATGGCCTGCGTTCGTTGCTGTACCTGGAGGAGAAGACCCGCCAGCGCCTGGCCGCGGAAGCTGCGCCGGTGGCCAACCTCGATACATTGTTTGCCCCGCCATCGGCCAGCGAATACGACGGCATCGAGTTTCTTGAGTTTGCCGTGGACGATAACCTCGGCGCCAAGCTGTCCCACTGGCTGGAACGGCTGGGCTTCGTCAAGGCCGGTCAGCATCGCTCCAAGAATGTGAGCCTGCTGCGCCAGGGCGATATCAACCTGATCCTCAACTGTGAACCGTATTCCTTTGCCCACAGCTTTTTCGAAGCCCATGGACCGTCGCTGTGCGCCACCGCGGTGCGGGTGAAAGACAGTGCCAGCGCCCTGAAGCGGGCGGTGGATTACAAGGGGCAGCCTTATCGCGGCCTGGTGGGGCCCAACGAGTTGGAGTTGGCGGCGGTGCGCGCACCGGACGGCAGCCTGATCTACCTGGTGGACCAGGAAGCGGACGTCTACGGAACGGATTTCAACCTGCAACCGGGTGCGGTCATCGGCGCGGGCCTCAAGCGTATCGACCACATGGCAATGGCACTGCCGGCCGACAGCCTCGACAGTTGGGTGCTGTTCTACAAGAGCCTGCTGGATTTCGAGGCCGACGACGAAGTGGTGTTGCCCGACCCTTATGGCCTGGTGAAGAGCCGTGCCCTGCGCAGTCGCTGCAGTTCGATCCGCTTGCCCCTGAATATTTCCGAGAACCGCAACACCGCGATCTCCCACGCGCTGTCGAGTTATCGCGGTTCCGGTGTGCATCACATCGCCTTCGACTGCGATGATATCTTCGCCCAGGTCAGCCGCGCCAAAGAGGCCGGCGTGCCGTTGCTGGATATTCCGCTCAACTATTACGACGACCTGGCGGCACGTTTCGATTTCGACGATGAATTTCTCAGCGAACTGGCCTACTTCAACGTGTTGTACGACCGTGACGCCCAGGGCGGCGAGCTGTTTCATGTCTACACCGAACCGTTCGAAGGGCGATTCTTCTTTGAAATCATCCAGCGCAAGAACGGTTATGCCGGGTATGGCGCGGCCAACGTCGCGGTACGGTTGGCGGCCATGGCCAAGTCCCGCAGCGGTGGCTTGCGGCACGCCAAGTTGTAGGGAAATCGTAAACGCGGCAGTAAACGGCAACCCTGTGCCTTCCTTCACTGCACGGCGCAGCCCATAATCGCCAGCCTGTGCAGTGATGGCCGTGAGCCCGCAATGACTATGAATCCAGAACTGTCCGCCGCCCTCGACGAGCCTCTCGTCGCGCCGCGCAAGAGTCGCAAGAACAACCCGGAAAAGACCCGGGAAAACATTCTTCAGGAAGCCATCGTCGAGTTTGTCCAGCAGGGCCTGGCCGGCGCCCGGGTCGATGCCATCGCTGAACGCATCCACACCTCCAAGCGGATGATCTACTACTACTTCAATAGCAAGGAGCAGTTGTACATCGAGGTGCTGGAAAAACTCTACGGCGATATCCGCAGCACCGAAAGCCGCCTGCACCTGGCAGAGCTGGCACCGGTCGACGCAATCCGACGCCTGGTGGAGTTCACCTTCGACCACCACGACCGCAACGTGGATTTCGTGCGCATCGTCTCTATCGAGAACATCCACAACGCCGAGTACGTCAAGCAATCAAGCGTGATCAAGGCGATGAACAGCAGCATCCTCGACGCCCTGGACCTGATTCTGCGCCGCGGCGCCGAAGAAGGTGTATTCCGTACCGGCCTCGAACCGCAGGATGTGCACCTACTGATCAGTTCGTTCTGTTTTCACCGGGTGTCCAACCGTCACACCTTCGGCGAGATTTTCCAGATCGATCTGTCGGACGCAGCGATCAAGCAGCGCCATCGCCAGATGATCTGCGAGTCGGTGTTGCGCTACCTGCAAGCCTGACGCCGAACCCTTTGTGGGAGCGAGCCTGCTCGCGAAGCGGTGTGTCAGTCATTGATATTTCGACTGACACACCGCTATCGCGAGCAGGCTCGCTCCCACAGGGTTTTTCAGTGATTCATGCTCTGGAAATGCTCCAGCATCCGCTGTGCATCCGGCGCGATACCGCTGAACAGTTCAAACGCCTTCACAGCCTGGAACACTGCCATGTTGCCGCCATCCAGCGTGCGGCAACCCAGGGCCCGGGCATTGCGCAGCAGTTCGGTTTCCAGCGGGAAGTAGACGATTTCCGCGACCCACAATTCGCCCCGCAAAAACTCCACCGGCACCGGCATGCCGGGCAGTTTCGCCATGCCCATCGGCGTGGTATTGACCAGGCCGTCCGCCTCGGCCATGGCCGTGGGCAAATCGTGCCCGGCACGGGCGCGACCGGCGCCGAAGTGTTGGTTTAAATTGTTTGCCAGTGCTTCGGCGCGGCTGAACTCGACGTCAAAAATGCTCAGCGTCTGCACTCCTTCCGCCAGTAGCGCATGGGCGACGGCTGCACCGGCACCTCCGGCGCCCATCTGCACCACGGATCGACGCGCAACATCGCTGAGGCCGCGGCGAAAACCCTCGGCAAACCCGAGGCAGTCGGTGTTGTGACCGATGCGCTTGCCGTCCTTGAGCACAACGGTATTCACCGCGCCAATGCCGCGGGCCTCGGCCGAGAGCTCATCCAGCAACGGGATGATTGCCTGCTTGCAGGGGAAGGTGATGTTCAGGCCGGTGAAGTTCATGCGCTCGGCGGCCGTCAGCAGATCGGGCAGGGCACTGCTGTCGAGTTTCAACGCGTCAAGGTCGATCAATCGGTACAGATAACGGATGCCTTGGGCATCGCCTTCATGCTCATGGAGCGCGGGGGTGCGAGACGCCTGGATGCCTGCGCCGATCAGGCCGGCCAGTACGGTGCTATTCGACATGCGCTTCAACCTTTCAACCGCTGACTGAAATGTTCCAGGGCCAGGCGATAGCCATGGCTGCCAAAGCCGCACATCACACCGATGGCGACGGATGAAACGAAGGAGTGGTGACGGAACGTTTCCCGGGCATGGACGTTGGACAGGTGGACTTCGATCACCGGTACTTCGCTGGCGACCAGCGCATCGCGGATCGCCACAGACGTGTGGGTCCAGGCTGCCGGGTTGATGACGATACCGGCACAGCGGCCACGGGCGCCGTGAATCCAGTCCAGCAACTCGCTTTCCTGGTTGGTCTGGCGAAACTCCACCGCCAGGCCGAACTCTTCAGCGGCACGGCCGCACAGCGCCGAGATATCCGCCAGGGTTTCATGGCCGTAGGTGGCGGGCTCGCGGGTACCGAGCAGGTTCAGGTTCGGGCCGTTCAGCACCAGAACGATCGGAGGCATTGCAGTATCTCCACATTGTTATTGTCGGCTTCGGTTGATTCAGCCGGTGGAGATAAATTGTACTAGATGGTTAATTTGGTCAAATAAACCCGACGTCCATAGCCATTAAGTGTTCGATGATCGAACACCAGCTCTCAATCAGGCAGGGGAGATTGTGGCGAGTGATGAAATGTGGCGAGGGGATTTATCCCCGCTCGAGTGCGCAGCGCTCGCAAGCTTTTGCTGGACTGAAGAGCTTGGGGCTGCTTAGCAGCCCAGCGGGGATAAATCCCCTCGCCACAGAGTAATCCTTCACCTCAAAAGGAAGGACTTACCGCCGGCTCAACAACACCCCGGATTCCATGTGGTGGGTCCATGGGAACTGGTCGAACAACGCGCAGCGCGTGATGCGGTGGGTGTCGTGCAGTTGCGCGATGTTCGCGGCGAGGGTGTCGGGGTTGCAGGAGATGTACAGGATGTTCTCGAAGCGCCGGGTCAGCTCGCAGGTGTCCGGGTCCATGCCGGCGCGGGGCGGGTCGACGAAGACGCTGCCGAATGCGTAGCTTTTCAGGTCGATGCCGTGCAGGCGACGGAATGGCCGGACTTCGTTCAAGGCTTCGGTCAGTTCTTCGGCCGACAGGCGCACCAGGGTCACGTTATCCACCGCGTTTTCGCTGAGGTTGCTCAGCGCCGCGTTCACCGAAGTCTTGCTGATTTCGGTGGCCAGCACTTTGCGCACACGGGTCGCCAGGGGCAGGGTGAAGTTGCCGTTGCCGCAGTACAGCTCCAGCAGATCGTCGCTGCGATCGCCCAAGGCTTCATAAGCCCAGTTGAGCATCTTCTGGTTCACGGTGCCGTTGGGCTGGGTGAAGGCGCCTTCCGGCTGGCGATAGCTGAAGGTGCGACCGCCCACGTCGAGTTTCTCCACCACATAGTCGTGGCCGATCACTTCGCGCTTGCCCTTGGAGCGACCAATGATGCTGACGCCCAGGTCGCTCGCCAGTTTCGTTGCCGCGGCGTGCCAGTGCTCATCCAGTGGACGGTGATAACACAGGGTGATCATCGCATCGCCCGCCAGGGTGGTCAGGAACTCCACCTGGAACAGCTTGTGGCTCAGGGGCGCGCTGGCTTGCCAGGCGGCCTTGAGTCGGGGCATCAACTGGTTGATGCGCAGGCTGGCGATGGGGAATTGCTCGATGAGGATCGGCGTGCGCTTGTCGTCCTGGGAGAACATCGCGTAATGCCGCTCGCCGGCCTCGCGCCAGAGGCGGAATTCGGCGCGCAAACGGAAGTTCTGCAGCGGCGAGTCGAACACGGCCGGCTCCGGTGCATCGAACGGCGCCAACAGGTCGCGCAAGCGGGCGACCTTGTCCTGGAGCTGGGCGGTGTAGGCCTGGGTATCAAAAGTCATGCGTTGAACCAACCCAACTTGATCACGAACAGGATCGACAGGATGACCAGCGCCGGGTTCAGCTCACGGCCACGGCCGGACACCAGCTTGATGGCGGTCCAGGCGATGAAACCGAAGGCAATGCCGTTGGCGATGGAGTAAGTGAACGGCATCGCCAGTGCGGTAATCACCACCGGAGCGGCGACGGTGATGTCGTCCCAGTCGATTTCCGCCAGGCCCGAGGTCATCAGCACGGCCACGAACAGCAAGGCCGGGGCGGTGGCAAAGGCGGGCACGCTGGCGGCCAGTGGCGAGAAGAACAGCGCCAGCAGGAACAGGATCGCCACGACGATGGCGGTCAGCCCGGTGCGGCCGCCGGCACTGACGCCCGCCGCCGACTCGATGTAGCTGGTGGTGGTGGAGGTGCCCAGCAGCGAACCGGCCATGGCGGCGGTGCTGTCGGCGATCAGCGCACGGCCCATCTTCGGCATGTGCCCGTCCTTGCCCATCAACCCGGCGCGCTTGGCGACGCCGATCAGGGTGCCGGAGTTGTCGAACAGGTCGACGAAGAGGAAGGCGAAGATCACGCTCACCAGACCGATGTCCAGGGCGCCCTTGATGTCCAGTTGCAGGAAGGTCGGGGCCAGGGAGGGCGGCATCGACATCACGCCGCCGAACGGGGTGAAGCCCATCAGGATCGAGACGATGGTCACCGCGAGGATGCCGATCAGCACCGCCCCGCGCACTTTCAGTGCTTCGAGGGCGACGATCAGGACAAAACCGAGCGTGGCGAGAATCGGTGCCGGTTGTTTCAGGTCACCGAGGCCGACCATGGTCGCCGGGTTCTTCACCACGATGCCGGCGTTGCCCAGGGCGATCAGCGCCAGGAACAGGCCGATGCCGGCGGCAATGGCCGAGCGCAGGGGCAGGGGGATGCTGTTGATGATCCATTCGCGGATGCGAAAGATCGACAGCAGGAAGAACAGCACGGCGGACACGAACACCGCGCCCAGCGCCACTTGCCAGGTGTGGCCCATGTGCAGGACCACGGTGTAGGTGAAGAAGGCGTTCAGGCCCATGCCCGGTGCGAGGGCGATCGGGTAGTTGGCGATCAGGCCCATGACCGTGGAACCGATGGCCGCCGCCAGGCAGGTGGCGACGAACACCGCGCCCTTGTCCATGCCGGTTTCGCCGAGGATGCTCGGGTTGACGAACAAAATGTAGGCCATGGCCAGGAACGTCGTGACGCCCGCCAGGATCTCGGTCCGCACGTTGGTGTTGTGTGCCTTGAGTTGAAACAGCCTTTCCAGCATGTCTGCTCCCCGTGGCGCGCCGGGCGCCGTGAATGTATCGACCTCAACAGCAAAGCACAGACGGCCAATGGCGTCCGGGAGTTTTCTGCGGGTCGGAAAAAGCCGCGCATCATACCAGCAGCGTGGCGATGTGACTGCGATCGTCGTCGATGTTTTACCGAAGCAAAAAGAGGGCCATACTGCGTGCGGTTCCCGGAGGTCGATAGGTGTCGCATGAAAAGAAATCTGCTGGCGATGGCATGTGCGTTGGGCCTGTGGCTGCCCGGGCAGGCCGTCAACGCCGCATCGGCTCCTCCCTTGAGCCAGGTCAAGGTGCTCAAGGTCGAATCGCCGACTTGTGGTTTTGAAGACATTACCGAAGGGCAGGCCCAGACCCGATGCGATCACAGCGGTCCGAATATCAAGGTCTACGTGCTGGAGGTTGGCTATGGCCACCAGCCCAACGTCACGCTCGACGGTTTTGAAGTCGACGGCACCCGTTCGCCGGTGTGTGCGTTCAGCAATGGCAATCTCAACGATTGTTCCACCCGGACCAAAGTGGTCGGCTACCTGTACATCTTCGATCTGAAGGGCAAGCAGGAAGGCACTTTCAGCTTCAGCAATACGTCGATCAACGCCCCGGGCAATCGCCTGTCGACCCAGCTGTACATCAAATAGCCCGCCGCACTCCGTAGGCGCTGTCGAGCGAAGCGAGGCTGCGATCTTTCCCCGGCCAGTTGAGTCCAGAGCGCAAGCTCAAGATCAAAAGATCGCAGCCTTCGGCAGCTCCTACTAGGCTTTCAGTAATCACCCAGCGGAGAGTCGCCATGATGCCTGGAACCAAGATCCCCAGGGCCCTGATCGCCGTTGCCGAAGGTGTCGACGACTTGCAGGCCGTTACCCTGATCGACGTGCTGCGCCGGGCCCAGGTCGAAGTCGTCGTGGCGAGCATCGAAGGGCGACGGATGCTGACCTGTGCCCGCGGCACGCGCCTGACGGCCGATGGGATGTTGGTGGACATGCTGGTGCAGGACTTTGACCTGATCGTCCTGCCCGGCGGCATCATCGGCGCCCAGCACCTGGCGGCCCATCAGCCCCTGCAACAGCTGGTCAAGGACCAGGCCGCCGCCGGGCGTTTCTTCGCCGCCATTGCCGAAGCGCCGGCACTGGCGCTGCAAGCGTTCGGCGTCCTGCGCCAGCGGCGCATGACCTGCCTGCCGGCGGTAAGCCAGCAACTGTCCGGTTGCAGCTTCGTCGATCAACCCGTGGTGGTGGATGGCAACTGCATTACCGCCCAAGGCTCGGCGGCTGCTTTGGCGTTTGCCCTGACGCTGGTGGAACAGCTCAGTGGCAAGGGCGTGCGGGCTGTGGTGGCGGCGGAGTTGCTGGCCTGACAGGCATCAGGCGTGTTGTAGGAACGGCTCGATAAGAGGTTGTTCGCGCTGTTCGGCTTGCCACAAATCATAGTCGGTCTGGACCCCCAACCAGACTCTGGCCTTGCCGATTCCTGCGCGTTCCAGGCGAACAGCCAGATCCGGGCTGACAGGCGCATGGCCATGCAGTACTCGCGAGAGATGAGGCCGGGCGAAGCCCAGGTGCCGCGCCAGTTCGGTGACGGTGATACCCAGTTCGGGCAGCACATCCATCAGGAGCGTTTCGCCAGGGTGTGGCGGGTTGTGCATGGGCATGTTCCAGCCTCCTGTCAGTGGTAATCCAGATAATCGACCAGTTCGATATCCGATCCGATAAAACGAAAAATGATTCGCCAGTTTCCCGAAACGCTCAGGGACCAGTATTCAGCCAGTTCTCCCCTGAGTGGGTGCAGACGCCATCCCGGAACATCAAGGTCGTTCGGTACTGTCGCCCTGTCCATGAACTGAAGCATGCGAGCCAGGCGCTTTCCATGGTCGGCCCGGATGCCACGAGTCGAACCCGTTTCATAGAAAATGCGAAGACCTTTGTGCTGGAAGGATTTAATCATGGAAACGAGTGTAAGGCGATACATTACACTCGGTGCGGTATCCATATACCGCACATGGCCGACAAATGTATGCGTCATGCCGCGTCAGCGCTTATACCCGACCTGCGCAATTACCTTGAACACTCACCCCACCCCGAAGTCGTACCCCTTATGACGGCGGTTTTTCAAAACGCCGCGTGTACGACTAACCGTGAGGTGTTCCATGAGCGCGACCCTGTCCGAAGCGACGCAGGCGTCCTTCGTCCGCCATCCGATCCGTCTGACACTCAATGGACAAGAGCGTGAGTTGCAAGTGTTGCCCTGGACCACACTGCTGGACCTGTTGCGCGAGCAGTTGGATCTGGTGGGCAGCAAGAAGGGCTGCGATCACGGCCAATGCGGTGCCTGTACCGTGTTGCGCGATGGCAAACGGATCAATGCATGCCTGACCTTGGCGGTGATGTGCGACGGCGTCGAGCTGACCACCATTGAAGGCCTGGCCGACGGCGATCGATTGCACCCCTTGCAGCAGGCTTTCATCAAGCACGACGCCTTTCAGTGCGGTTACTGCACGCCCGGGCAGATCTGTTCGGCGGTGGGGCTGGTCAACGAGGGGCGGGCGCAGACGAGCGCGCAGATCAGCGAGCTGATGAGTGGCAATCTCTGTCGCTGCGGCGCCTACAACAACATCCGTGACGCCATCGAAGAGGCGCTGCCGCTGTGCCAGCAGCCAGGGGATGACCAATGAACCCCTTCCATTACAGCAAGCCCGACACCGTGCAGGCGGCCATCGACTTGTCGAGCCCGACTTCACGTTTCATCGCCGGCGGCACCAACCTGCTGGACCTGATGAAAGAAAACCTCACCCGTCCCGGACATCTGATCGACATTACCGGCTTGCCCCTGGCGGACCTCAGTGAAACCCCTTCCGGCGGGGTGATGATCGGTGCCTTGGTGAGCAATGCCGACCTGGCCTGGCATCCGTGGATCGAACGCCGTTATCCACTGTTGTCCCAGGCGATCCTGGCGGGCGCCTCGCCGCAGTTGCGCAACATGGCCAGCACCGGCGGCAACCTGCTGCAACGCACCCGCTGTTATTACTTCTATGACGCCAACGTGCCGTGCAACAAGCGCCGGCCCGGCAGTGGCTGTCCGGCGCACGATGGCTTGAACCGGATCCATGCGATTTTCGGCGCCAGCGAACACTGTGTCGCGACCCATCCCTCGGACATGTGTGTCGCACTGGCCGCCCTCGAAGCGGTGGTCCATGTCCTCGGTCGAGGCGGGGCGCGGACCATCGAGTTCGCCGACTTCCATCGCCTGCCCGGCGATGCACCGGAACGAGACAATCAACTGGCCGACGATGAACTGATCACCGCCATCGAGTTGCCTGCCGCCGGTTTTGCCGAACACAGCCACTATCTGAAGATTCGAGACCGGAGCTCCTACGCGTTTGCGCTGGTTTCCGTCGCGGCGGCATTGGAGCTGGCTGGGCCGGTCATCCGCCAGGCGCGTCTGGTCCTGGGCGGCGTGGCCCACAAACCTTGGCGCGACCGGGCCGTGGAGAGTTGGCTGGCCGGCCAGACCGTCAGCCGCGAAACCTTCGCGGCTGCCGCCGATGCGCTGCTGCAGAACGCCGAGCCGTTGGAACACAACGGCTTCAAGGTCCGATTGGCGCGCCGGGCGATTGTCCGCGCCTTGAGTGATGCCGCACTGGGAGGGCACTCCTGATGAACGCTCCGAGCAAATCCATAGGACAACCGCTGGACCGGGTCGACGGCCTGCTCAAGGTGACAGGTCAGGCCCGTTATGCGGGCGAATACCCCGAGGACGGCCTGCTGCACGGCAGCGTTGTGTCCGGCACTGTCGCCCGTGGCCGCGTGTTGCGCATCGATTCCTCCCGAGCCCTGGCGCTGCCCGGCGTCGTCGCGGTAATCGACCATACCAACCGGCCCAGGATCGCCAGCTATGACGAGCCCTACCAGGACGCCGACGCAGCGGACGGTTCGCCGTTCCGGCCGTTGTACAACGACCAGGTGCGCTACAGTGGCCAGCCGCTAGCGCTGGTGGTGGCGGAAAATCTCGAACTGGCCCGTTACGCCGGCTCACTCATTGAAATTGAATATGAAGCCCAAGACCATCAGACCGATCTGACCATCCTGCAAAACGAAGCCCATCCGGCACCGGCCGAACTGCCCAAGCCTCGTGGGAATTTTCAGGGTGAGTACGCCAGTTCTGCGATCAATGTGGATGTCTCCTACAGCACCCCGGTGGAACATCACAACCCGATGGAGCCCCATGCCAGCACCGTGCTGTATCAACCCGATGGCAGCCTGCACATTCATGACAAGACCCAGGGCACGCAGAACTGCCAGGCCTATGTGCAAAAGGTGTTCGGACTCGAGAAAGAGCAGGTGCGCGTATTCGCCGCGTTCGTCGGCGGTGCCTTCGGTTCCGGGTTGAGGCCGCAATACCAACTGCCCCTGGCGGTGATGGCCGCGCTGGCGCTCCAGCGCTCGGTGCGGGTCAGCCTGACGCGCCAGCAAATGTTTACCTTCGGCTACCGGCCGCGGACCTTCCAGCGCTTGCAATTGGGCGCTGCGGCCAATGGACGGTTGCTGGCCGTGGCCCACACCGCCATCGGCCAGACGTCGCATTTCGAAGACTTCACCGAGCACGTGGTGGAGTGGAGCGGCATGCTCTATCACTGCGACAACGTGCAGTTGACCTACAAACTGGTGCCGTTGGATGTCTACACGCCGCTGGACATGCGTGCGCCCGGCGCGGCCCTCGGGCTGATCGGCCTGGAGTGCGCCATGGACGAACTGGCCTGTGCCCTGGCGATCGATCCGCTCCAGTTGCGGTTGATCAACTACGCCGAGCGTAACGAGAACGAAGGCAAGCCTTATTCCAGCAAGGCGCTGCGCGAGTGCTACGCCGAGGGCGCCCGGCGTTTCGGCTGGGACAAGCGCAATCCGGAACCGCGCAGCATGCGCACAGGCCGGCAACTGGTGGGCTGGGGCATGGCGGGTGGTGTCTGGGAAGCGATGCAGCAGAAGGCCAGCGCACAGGCTTCGCTGGCGGCTGATGGCAAGCTGACTGTCAGCAGTGCTACCACGGACATTGGCACTGGCACCTACACGGTCATGACTCAGATCGCCGCCGAGACGTCAGGGGTTTCCCTGGAAAATGTCAGTTTTATCCTCGGCGATTCGTCCCTGCCTACCGCGCCGCTGCAAGGCGGCTCGTTCACCGTCTCGTCGGTGGGCACGGCGGTGCAGCAGGCGTGTGAAGCCCTGAAGGAGAAACTGCTGGCCGTGGCCCGGCAGACCTGTCCGGCCTTCAGCGGTGCGACCCTTGAGCAAGTGACGTTCGCTGACGGTCAGTTGCGCCTGGGCGATGCCGGCGTGTCGTTGGCGGAGCTGGCGCAAAACAGTAGCGAAACACCGTTGCAGGCCCAGGTGACCGCCGAGCCGGATAAAAAACGCCAGGCCTATGCCACCGCCACGCACTCGGCGGTGTTCGTTGAAGTGTGGGTGGACGAGGACCTGGGGACGGTGAAGGTCAATCGGGTGGTCAGTGCCATTGCGGCAGGAAGGGTGATCAACCCGAAGACCGCCCGCAGCCAGATCCTCGGCGGTGTGGTCTGGGGCGTCGGCATGGCACTGCATGAAGAGACCCTGACCGATCATGCCCTGGGCCGGCACATGAACCACAGCCTGGCCGAGTATCACGTACCGGTGAATGCTGACATCGGCGAAATTAATGTGGTTTTCGTCGAAGAACAGGATGAAGTCGTCAACGCCCTCGGTTCCAAGGGCGTCGGTGAAATCGGTATCGTCGGTGTGGCAGCGGCGGTGGCCAATGCGATTTATCACGCCACCGGCAAGCGGGTGCGGGACTTCCCCATCACCCTGGATAAGTTGCTTTAGCGTCGTCCGCCGGTTCATGCATCCGGTCGCGGTTGGCCAGGGTCGGGAACAGTTTGATCCAGACCCCGGTCACCAGCAGCGTACCGACACCGCCCATGACCACCGCCGGCACTGTGCCGAACCAGTGGGCGGTCAGGCCGGACTCGAACTCACCCAACTGGTTCGAAGCGCCGATGAACAGCCCGTTCACCGCGCTGACCCGGCCGCGCATCTCATCCGGTGTTTCCAACTGCACGAAGGATGCACGGATGACCATGCTGATCATGTCCGCCGCGCCCAGCACCACCAGCACCGCCAGGGAAAACCAGAACGACGTGGAAAGGCCGAACGCAATGGTGGCGACCCCGAACACGCCCACGGCGGTGAACATCACCCGGCCGACCTTGCGCTCCACGGCGAACCGCGCCAGCCACAGTGACATCAGCAGGGCGCCGACCGCCGGGGCCGAGCGCAACAGGCCAAGGCCCCAGGGGCCAGTGAGCAGGATGTCCTTGGCGAACACCGGCAGCAGCGCCGTCGCGCCGCCCAGCAGTACCGCGAACAGATCCAGGGAAATGGCGCCGAGAATGTCCGGGCGGCTGCGGATGAAGCGAATCCCGGCCAGCAACGAATCCAGGGTCGCCTTGCCTTTGTTCAGCGGCGTCTGGCGAGCGGGCAGGTTGAGCATCAGGCAGCAGGCAATGAGGTAGAGCACCACGGTCGGCCCGTAGACCCAGACGCTGCCGAAGGCATACAACAGGCCACCGAGGGCCGGAGCGACGATGGTCGCCGATTGCTGGGCCGATTGCGCGGCGGCCACGGCACGGGGAAACAGCGTGGCCGGCACGATGCTCGGCAGTAGCGCCTGAGTGGTCGGCATTTCAAAGGAGCGGGCGGCGCCCAGCAGGAAGGCGAGGATAAAGATCATCTCGCGGGTGACGTGGTCGGTGGCGCTGCCGATGACTAGCGCCAGGGCGATCATCGCTTGCATCGACTGACAGATCGCCGCGACCTTGCGCCGGTCATAACGGTCCGCCACATGCCCGGTGTGCAACATGAACAGCACCCGTGGCGCGAACTCCACCAGCCCGACGAGGCCCAGGTCCAGGACGTTGCCGGTCAGTTGATAGAGGTTCCAGCCGATGGCCACGGTGAGCATCTGAAAACCGCTGGCGGTGAATACCCGGGCCAGCCAGAACGCGATGAAAGGGCGGTGGTGACGGAGCAGCAACGGCGCTTGGCTGGGCATCTAGACGGGTCCGGTGATGAAGGCAATGAGATTATCACCGAGCTGTAACTGGAGGTTGCGACCGGCGCAAAAATAGTTAGCCAAGCATCGATGTGGATCTGGATCTGGATCTGGATCTGGATCTGGATGTGATTTTTGTGGCGAGGGGATTTATCCCCGCTGGGTCGCGAAGCGGCCCCAAAATTTTTGGTAACCGTGAAATTTTGGCGAGTGCTGCGCACTCGAACGGGGATAAATCCCCTCGCCACAAAGATTTCCGTTGGCACACGGTTTCCTGCAACCGCACTGAGTCAACCTGTCACGCGACAAAAGACCACGCCGTTCATCGGCGAGAATGCGACTACTCTTTGAACATTGCTTGATCCAGATCAACTCCGCTTGGGGCGTCGATCTGGTGGCCATCCGGCCAGGCTCCTGCGTTGTGACGGTTTTAAAAAGAACGATTTGAAAAGCATCGCACTCCATATCCCTGGGGGCAGCGATGCAGGCCCCGCCCGCAGCCGGTTTTACCTGACAGAGGAAGACTTATGTTCGGTTTGGAGGCGCTCGATCTCGCCCGGATCCAGTTCGCATTCACGATCTCGTTCCACATCCTGTTCCCGGCCATCACCATCGGCCTGGCGAGTTACCTGGCGGTGCTCGAAGGCTTGTGGCTCAAGACCCGCGATGATACGTACCGCGATCTGTACCACTTCTGGTCGAAGATATTCGCCGTCAACTTCGGCATGGGGGTGGTCTCCGGATTGGTCATGGCTTATCAGTTCGGTACCAACTGGAGCCGATTCTCGGACTTCGCCGGTGCGGTGACCGGGCCACTGCTGACCTACGAAGTGCTCACGGCGTTTTTCCTCGAAGCGGGTTTCCTCGGCGTGATGCTATTCGGCTGGAATCGCGTCGGCCGTGGGCTGCACTTCTTTTCCACGGTGATGGTGGCGATCGGCACGCTGATCTCGACATTCTGGATCCTGTCTTCCAACAGCTGGATGCAAACACCCCAAGGCTACGAAATCATCGACGGTCGGGTGATACCGGTGGACTGGCTGGCGGTGGTGTTCAACCCTTCGTTCCCCTATCGCCTGCTGCACATGTCGACGGCGGCGTTTGTTGCCACGGCGTTCTTCGTCGGCTCGTCGGCGGCCTGGCATCTGCTGCGCGGGCGCGACAACCCGGCGATCCGGCGCATGCTGTCGATGGCGATGTGGATGGCCTTGGTAGTGGCACCGATACAAGCGGTCATTGGCGACTTCCACGGCCTCAACACCCTCAAGCACCAGCCGGCGAAGATCGCGGCCATTGAAGGCCACTGGGAAAATGTCGGCAACGAGCCCACGCCGCTGATCCTGTTCGGCCTGCCGGACATGAAGGCGGAGAAGACCCGCTTCGCCGTAGAGATTCCTTACCTGGGCAGCCTGATCCTGACCCACAGCCTGGACAAGCAGGTCCCGGCCCTCAAGGAATTCCCGCCTGAGGACCGACCGAATTCAACCATCGTGTTCTGGTCGTTCCGGGTCATGGTGGGCCTGGGGCTGTTGATGATTTTCACCGGCCTGTGCAGCCTCTGGCTGCGGCGCAACGACCGGCTCTATCAATCGCGGCCGTTCCTCCACCTGGTGCTGTGGATGGGCCCGTCCGGCCTGGTCGCGATCCTGGCCGGCTGGTTCACCACCGAGATCGGTCGCCAGCCGTGGGTGGTCTACGGCCTGATGCGTACGGCCGATGCTTCGTCCGGGCACAGCTTCGCCCAGATGAGCATCACCCTGGTGTTGTTCGTCGTGGTCTATTTCGCGCTGTTCGGTGCCGGCTTGAGTTACATGATGCGCCTGGTGCGCAAGGGGCCGGTGGCCCACGAGGCCGAGCCGACCGATGGCGGCCCGGGCCAGAAACGTACCCCGGCCCGGCCGTTGTCGGCCGCCAACGAGGGCGACGAAGAGATGGACCACAACGACCGCTCGAACAAGGGGAATTGAGTCATGGGTATTGATCTTCCGCTGATCTGGGCCGTGGTGATCATCTTCGGCATCATGATGTACGTGATCATGGACGGTTTCGACCTGGGAATCGGCATTCTCTTCCCCTTCATCAAGGGCGAGCGCGACCGCGACGTGATGATGAACACCGTGGCGCCGGTCTGGGACGGTAACGAAACCTGGCTGGTGCTGGGCGGCGCCGGTTTGTTCGGGGCGTTTCCATTGGCCTATTCGGTGGTGCTGTCGGCGCTGTACCTGCCGTTGATCCTGATGCTCATCGGGCTGATCTTTCGCGGTGTCGCCTTCGAATTCCGCTTCAAGGCCAAGGCCGAGAAGCGGCATCTGTGGGACAAGGCGTTCATCGGCGGATCGTTGACGGCCACCTTCTTCCAGGGCGTGGCGCTGGGCGCGTTCATCGACGGGTTCCCGGTGGTCAATCGGCAGTTCGCCGGCGGCTCCCTGGACTGGTTCACGCCGTTCACGATGTTCTGCGGCCTGGCCTTGATCGCGGCCTATGCCTTGCTCGGGTGTACCTGGTTGATCATGAAGACCGAGGGCAAATTGCAGGAGCAGATGCATGACCTGGCCCGACCGCTGGCGTTCGTGGTGCTGGCGGTGATCGGCATCGTCAGTATCTGGACACCGCTGGCCCACGCCGATATCGCTGCGCGCTGGTTCACCCTGCCGAACCTGTTCTGGTTCCTGCCGGTGCCGATCCTGGTACTGGTGACCATGTACGGGTTGTTCCGCGCGGTCGCCCGCAACGCACACTACACGCCATTCATCCTGACCCTGGTGCTGATATTCCTCGGCTACAGCGGTCTGGGCATCAGCCTGTGGCCGAACATCATTCCGCCTTCCATCTCGATCTGGGACGCCGCCTCACCGCCCCAGAGCCAGGGGTTCATGCTGGTGGGCACGTTGTTCATCATTCCGTTGATCCTGGTGTACACCTTTTGGAGCTACTACGTATTCCGGGGCAAGGTGACCCATGATGACGGCTACCATTGATCGACTGCGGGGTGTTTTGAGATGGCCAGGCCGGATTTGAAAGACATCGAAGCCGCCGAACGCAAGCCGCTCTGGCAGCGTCTCGGTTGGCTGGCGGGGATTTGGGCAGGTAGTGTGCTGGCGCTGTTCATCGTCGCCAGCCTGATGCGGATGTTCATGAATGCTGCGGGGTTGACGACTCATTGAGGAAGTAGTCGTGTGCGCAATGATGTTATTGGTTGGGTGTTTGGACTGAACTCAACCCTGCTTGAACGCCTGAATCAGAGTTGCGGTGGAAAGCAGCAGCCGCAGTGGGCTGTTTGTGGATGGTACAAAACCAAGCTTGTTCCGGTAGTAATCGGCGGCATCCAGATCTTTCGCGTCGACGACAATAAACGCCACACCTGACTGCTTGGAAACCGCGTACACGTGTCGGAAGAAATCAGACATCAGCCGCTGGCCAAGCCCCTTTTTTCTCATACCCTTGTCAACAGCCAGGCGACTCAGCAGCACCGCTGGCATAGGATACCGAGGCACCTTCTTTCTTTGTTCTTCGTTGAGCTCACTGAGGGCTACAGAGGTATTCGCCAAGCTATAGTAGCCTCGCAATACTCTGTCTTCGACGTACATGAGTGTGCGTGAGATATTGCGCTTTTCGTCTTGCCCAGCATGTTGGGCAATGTATGTGTTTAAAGCGGGATGTACTTCGCAGTCAAACGCAGAGCGATCAATCGACCTGTCGAAGTCGATGGTGATGAAATCCATTGAAAGCCCTTATCGCAAGGTAAGCAGGTTGCGAAGTGCCTCAGTGGGCTCTGGAGGGTTGTCGAGTAGTTGATATGCCGTATTGGCATCAAGCAGGGTCATCCCCTCGACGTCAAAGTCAAGAGCCTTTTCTTCATGCGCAACAGAGCGGACGGCCAGTGCCGCAACTACCCTCTTGAGCTCTGCAAGCTCGCGCTCAACGTCTGACAAGTGGAGCGCACGCGCTGAACGCCCCTTGGGTATCCCATGCCCTAGTATTCGACCTGCGAGGCTTTGTGTTGCATGCCGCTCAACCACGGCATCAGCATTTGACAAGAAAGCCGTCACCCTACCGTCCTTGTCTCGGATGGTAATTGACGTTTTTTTGCCCGCTGCGAGCCGCGTCGTTTTCCGTTGAGCTGGTTTGTTCACGCTGTGCCCCTCTAAATATGCTCTGGACTCTAGCATATTTCCCTTGAGGCTTAATTCCTTGCCCTCAAACAACAATGGCAAATTATTTCCGAGCCTTGAGAACCACGAACTTCGGCGTGGCGGCCACCTGCTCGACGCTGCGGAACAGCCGCGCCAGTTTGCTGTGATAGCCCAGGTGCCGGTTGCCGACGATGTACAGCGCGCCGCCGACCACCAGCGCTTCACGGGCCTGCTGGAACATCCGCCAGGCCAGGAAATCGCCCACCACCTGCTGTTGATGGAACGGTGGATTGCACAGCACCACGTCCAGGGACTGCGCCTGTTGTCCGGCCAGACCGTCGCCGGCCCGTACGGTTACCTCGCGCTCGCCCAGGGCGGCTCGCCAGTTCTCGGTGGCCGATTGCACGGCCATGAAGGATTCGTCGACCAGTGTGTAGCGAGCGTCGGGGTTGCGCAGGGCGCTGGCTATGGCCAGCACGCCGTTGCCGCAACCCAGGTCCGCGACCTGGGCCGTCCCCAGGTTGGCGGGCAGATGCGGCAGGAAAGCCCGGGTGCCGATGTCCAGGCCCTCGCGGCAAAACACATTGGCGTGGTTGAGCAGTTCAATCTTCGGTTCATCCAGCGAATAGCGAGTGGGGTAGGGCGACACGTGGATTGCCGGTGTGACGGTTTGCGGCGTGGCGATCAACAGGCGAGCCTTCTTCACCGCCAGCGAGGCCTGCACCGGGCCGACGTAACGCTCCAGCAGGTCGCCGGCTGCCCGGGGCAGATGTTTGATCATCGCGCCGGCAACCACTTGGGCGCCGGGGGCCAGTTGGCCTTGCAGGCGAATCAGTTGTTCTTCCAGCAGGGCCAGGGTTTTCGGCACTTTGATCAGGACCTGGTCGAAGGGCCCGGTCAACGGTTCGCTGGCCGGCAATATCGGCACCGCATCGAAGGGACGCCCGTTGCGGACCAGATTCTTCTGCAACGCTTGCAAGGCCAGGAACGAGTCGCTGCTGCTGATCACTTCAACCTGCCCGGCCAGGCTGGCGGCGAGGGCGCCGAAGCCGTCATTGAGCACCAGGACCCGCGTACTTGCAGTCGGTTGCTGTTCGGCCAGGTGGGCGAGCAGGTATTCGTCGGCTGCATCGAACGCTTGCAGCGGTTCGTTTGGCTGTTCGGGTTGGCGGATCAGATCGAGTTGGGCGAAAGGGCTGGCAAGCAACGGCATGGTTGGGACTCTGGCAATCGACGAATGTCCCGCTGCCCTGGGGCAGGTGTTTCAGCGGGGCCGCCTGAATGAACTGCGTCGGGTGCTGAGGGCGACATCATTCAAGTGGGGCCGTGATGGTACGTTTTTTTCTTGCGCATTACCCGAGGGTTTTCAACATCGACAAGGCTGGTCCGTATCAGATCACATGGATGTGAGCCGCCTTGGCCACGGCTGAAATCTTGTTGCTGACATTCAGCTTTCGCATGCAACTGCAAACATGGAAGTTCACCGTACGCTCGGAAAGACACAGAATCCTGCCCACCTCCGATGCGGTCTTTCCTTCGGCAGACCATCTCAGCACTTCGATCTCCCTCGGCGACAGATGGCATTTCTGCGTGGTTGCAGTGGTGTCGGCCATTTTCTTGCTTGCCAGGGCATGCAGTCTTTGACTGGCGAAGATGGCATAGCCGAGATTCCCATAATGTTCCTCGATATCGATGGGGCAGTGAGTCCTAGCGAGGCTGAAGAGACTGCAATAACCCCCATTATCGTCATGCACGGCTTGTGTCCAGCCATATCTGAGACCTTGTCGATTCAGTTCGAGCCATAACTTGGGCGCCTGGGCAAAAAGACTTTCATCCCAAAGAATGGGAAGAGGCGATTGATTGCAGTGTGCTACTACTGGGTCATTGGAGGCATAACCGTTCTGTTCGTACAGCCTGTCCCACCCATAGGGGTAGTTATTCAGGTTCACCTTGCTGGTATGTTTATCCGGACTGCCGAGATAAGCCGTAAATGCGCAAAACTCAAATCCTTGATTATTAAAGAAATTCAGGACCAGGCGATAGGCAGTCTGCAGGTCTTTTTCGCAAGATAACTTCCTCAACTGTAAGTCCTTCCACTTGTCCATCACCTTCTCCTGGATTGACGTTCAACTGCGTGGATCCAATCTGTGGTGCGAAGCACAGTGTAGGACTTTTCCTACGTTGTAGTTAGAATTTTTAATTTTACTTATACCAGGCGGTATTTACGAAAATAGGTCGTGGAGTTGTTTTCTGTTACAGGTTTTTTATATTTGTATAGCTTTGGTAGATGTTCTAAATGGGTAGTGGTGCAGCTGTAATTAAAGTGCCATTACTCATTGTCGGTGGTTAAGGTGCTGACTTTGCGGGACACTGTGATCCTCGTCCCCTTGGAGTGGCTCATGACCGACAACGCAGAGAAGTTCACCCGTCAAACCCTGCTGGACGTGCAGCCATTGACCTCCCATTTGTTTACTTTGCGTATCTCCCGGGATCGTGGCTTTCGTTTCCGGGCAGGCCAGTTCGCCCGGTTGGGGGTGGTCAAGGCGGACGGTAATACCGTCTGGCGGGCCTATTCCATGGTGTCCTCACCGTTCGACGAGTTTCTCGAATTTTTCTCCATTGTCGTTCCGGATGGCGAGTTCACCAGTGAACTCAGTCGCTTGAACCCGGGTGACAGCCTGTTGGTGGATCGCCAGGCGTTTGGTTATCTGACGCTGGACCGCTTCGCTGACGGACGGGATTTATGGCTGCTGGCCACCGGGACGGGTGTGGCGCCGTTTCTTTCGATTCTCCAGGATTTCGAGGTATGGGAAAGGTTTGAGCGGATCATCCTCGTTTACAGCGTCCGCGAGGCCGAGGAGCTGGCGTATCAGGACCTGATCGAAGGGCTGGGCCGACGCGACTACTTGGCCGAGCACGCCCATAAGTTTCGTTTCATCGCGACCGTGACCCGGGAGCAGCATCCTGGCGCGCTGAACGGACGCATCACGGCGCTGATCGAAAACGGCGAGCTGGAGCGTGAGGCCGGGGTCACGCTGACACCGGAGCATTCGCGGGTCATGTTGTGTGGTAATCCGCAGATGATCGATGACACGCGCAAGCTGCTCAAGGCCAGGGGGCTGCAACTGAGCCTTTCCCGGCGGCCGGGCCAGGTGGCGGTGGAAAACTATTGGTAGGCCAACCCATGAACCAAGGCCTGTGGCGAGGGCGCTTGCTCCCGCTGGGCTGCGCAGCAGCCCCAATCAGGGCCGCTTGATGCACAGATTCAGTCGCAACGAAACCATTCCGGTAAAGACCGCTCAGGACCTCTCGTTCTGGGCCTTGAGCAAATCGCGAATCTCGCCCAGTAGCAGTTCTTCCTTGCTCGGAACCGGTGGCGCACTCGGGGCGACGGCTTCTTCGCGCTTGAGACGGTTGATCGCCTTGACGCCCATGAAGATGGCGAACGCGACGATGATGAAATCAATGGTGCTCTGGATGAATTTGCCGTAGGCCAGCACCACCGCCGGGGCGTCACCTTGGGCAGCCTTGAGGGTGATGGCCAGGTCACTGAAGTCCACCCCGCCAATCAGCAGGCCAATGGGAGGCATGACGACGTCGCCAACGAATGACGAAACAATTTTGCCGAAAGCGGCCCCGATGATGATCCCGACGGCCATGTCGACGACATTGCCTTTGACCGCGAAGGCCTTGAACTCGCTTAGCACGCCCATGAGTTGTTCCTTGTGACAGATGAGTTTGAATGGCAGTGTAATTCAGCCAGATGGGTCCCGCTCGACACGTCTACTTACAAAGCTCCCAACTATCGACCCGGCGCCCTTCTAAAAGTTTACAAAGTGCCATCAATCGCGCGCGATACGCGGTTTCATGCGGTTTCCCCACAACGTTTTTTCTATCAGTGCGGTATGGCATTTCTATTTAGGTTTTGCTTTTTCGAGCACTAGCCTCTGAAAAGCGCACACGGATGCGCTCTATAACATCAGAGGAAATTCTATGAACACTTCCCTTGGCGGCGGGACTTTTCCCCAACGTCGTGCTCTTTTTGTGCTGACCGCTGGCCTGCTGTCCTTTTCCGTCAACGCTGCCACCCTGACCCGCGACAACGGGGCGGCCGTCGGCGACAACCAGAACTCGCAAACCGCCGGCCCCAACGGGCCGACCTTGTTGCAAGACGTGCAACTGATCCAGAAACTCCAGCGTTTCGACCGTGAGCGTATCCCCGAGCGTGTGGTGCATGCCCGTGGCACCGGCGCCCATGGCACCTTCACGGTGTCCAATGACCTCAGTGACCTAACCAAGGCAAAAGTCTTCGCGGCAGGGCAGGCCACTCCTGTGTTCGTGCGTTTTTCTGCCGTGGTGCACGGCAATCATTCGCCGGAAACCCTGCGTGATCCCCGTGGCTTTGCCACCAAGTTCTACACGGCTGACGGTAACTGGGACCTGGTGGGGAACAACTTCCCGACCTTTTTCATTCGCGATGCCATCAAGTTTCCGGACATGGTCCATGCGTTCAAACCCGATCCACGGACCAATCTGGACGATGACTCACGTCGTTTCGACTTCTTCTCCCATGTACCAGAAGCAACTCGGACACTGACCGAGCTGTACTCCAACTCCGGTACGCCGGCCAGTTATCGTGAAATGGACGGTAATGGTGTGCATGCCTACAAGTTGGTGAACGCCAAGGGTGAAGTTCACTACGTCAAGTTTCATTGGAAAAGTTTGCAGGGTCTGAAAAATCTCGATCCGAAAGAAGTAGTGAAGGTTCAAGGTCAGGATTACAGCCATATGACCAACGATCTGGTGAGTCATATCAACAAGGGCGACTTTCCGAAGTGGGACTTGTATGTCCAGGTCCTGAACCCGCAGGACTTGGCCAAGTTCGATTTCGACCCGCTGGATGCAACCAAGATCTGGCCGGGCGTGCCTGAGCGCAAAGTCGGGCAAATGGTCTTGAACCGCAATCCGGCGAATGTCTTCCAGGAAACCGAACAGGTGGCGATGGCACCGGCCAATCTGGTTCCGGGCATCGAGCCTTCGGAAGACCGTCTGTTGCAGGGGCGGGTGTTTTCCTATGCCGATACGCAAATGTACCGGATAGGCGCCAATGCCCTGCAATTGCCGATCAACGCCCCCAAGGTGGCGGTGAACACCGGTAACCAGGACGGTGCGATGAATCCGGGGAGCACCAGCACCGGCGTGAACTACCAGCCGAGCCGCCTGATGCCCCGCGAGGAGCTGCAATCGGCACGCTACAGCCAGACCGCGCTGAGCGGCAGCACCCAGCAGGCGAAGATTCAGCGTGAGCAGAACTTCAAGCAGGCCGGCGACCTGTACCGCTCGTTCAACCAGAAGGAACGCAATGACCTGATCGAAAGCTTCGGCGGGTCGCTGGCAACCACCGATGACGAGAGCAAGCACATCATCCTGTCGTTCCTCTACAAGGCCGATCCGGAATACGGCACCGGCGTGGCCCGTGTCGCCAAGGGTGACCTGTCCCGGGTCAAGGCGCTCGCGGAAAAACTGACCGACTGATCCATAGGCCTGGCAGATACATGCCCTGTGGGAGCAAGGCTTGCTCCCACAGTCTTGTGTCAAAAGGAGACACCATGATGCGTTATTTCCTGTGTTCGCTGCTCGCGACCTGGTCACTGGCCGCCTTGGCCGATCAGCCTCTGCCGACCGACCCGGCAGCCGTGCAAGAAGAGTTGCAGACCTATTATTTCGACGCCGCCCGTCGGGGTGACGTGTCCATGCTCGATGCCTTCATCGATGCGCATTATTCGCTCAATACCCAGGATGAGAAGGGCTACACCGCCCTGATCCTGGCGGCCTATCACGGCCACGGCCCTGCGGTGGAGCGGCTGTTGGCCGCGGGGGCCGATGCCTGTGTCCAGGACAAGCACGGCAACACGGCGCTGATGGGCGCCATTTTCAAGGGCGAAGTGCAGATCGCGCGGCGTCTGTTATCCACCGATTGCAGCCCCGACCAGCGCAACGGCGCCGGGCAGACCGCGGCGATGTACGCCGGTTTGTTCAAGCGTACGGAGCTGCTCGATGCCTTGAAGGCCAAGGGCGCTGACCTGCAGGCCGAGGACCCGTTGGGCAATACGGCGACGGATCTGGCGCGAGGTGAAATCAGAATGCCGGCCCCGCGCTGATGCCCGCCTGAGCTATCATCGCGATTTTTCCCCGGAGTTCAGATGGCCAAGGCAAAGCGCATGTACGGCTGCACCGAGTGCGGCTCGACCTTTCCCAAATGGGCCGGCCAGTGCGGTGAGTGCGGCGCCTGGAACACGTTGACCGAAACCATGGTGGAAAGCGGCGGTGCCGCGGCGCCCACCGGCCGCACCGGGTGGGCCGGCCAGCAGGCGCAGATCAAGACCCTGGCCGAAGTCAGCGTCGAGGAAATCCCCCGGTTTTCCACCGCGTCCGGTGAACTGGACCGTGTGTTGGGTGGCGGTCTGGTGGACGGCTCGGTGGTCTTGATCGGCGGCGACCCGGGCATCGGCAAATCCACCATCCTGCTGCAAACCTTGTGCAACATTGCCACGCGCATGCCGGCGCTGTACGTCACGGGCGAAGAGTCACAGCAGCAAGTCGCCATGCGCGCCCGCCGCCTGGGACTGCCCCAGGATCAGTTGCGGGTGATGACCGAGACCTGCATCGAAACCATCATCGCCACGGCCCGCCAGGAAAAACCCAAGGTGATGGTGATCGACTCGATCCAGACGATTTTCACCGAGCAGTTGCAATCGGCGCCGGGCGGTGTGTCCCAGGTGCGCGAAAGCGCGGCGTTGCTGGTGCGTTACGCCAAGCAGAGCGGCACGGCGATCTTCCTGGTGGGCCACGTCACCAAGGAGGGCTCGCTGGCGGGGCCACGGGTGCTGGAGCACATGGTCGATACCGTGCTGTATTTCGAGGGCGAGTCCGATGGCCGCCTGCGTTTGTTGCGGGCGGTGAAGAATCGCTTTGGCGCCGTGAACGAGCTGGGTGTGTTCGGCATGACCGACAGGGGGTTGAAAGAAGTCTCCAACCCTTCGGCGATCTTTCTGACGCGTGCCCAGGAAGAAGTACCGGGCAGTGTGGTCATGGCTACGTGGGAAGGGACTCGACCGATGTTGGTGGAGGTGCAGGCGCTGGTGGATGACAGTCACCTGGCGAACCCGCGCCGGGTCACCCTGGGGCTGGATCAGAACCGACTCGCCATGTTGTTGGCCGTGCTGCATCGACACGGTGGTATTCCGACCCACGACCAGGACGTTTTCCTCAACGTGGTGGGCGGTGTGAAAGTGCTGGAAACCGCGTCCGACCTGGCGTTGATGGCGGCGGTCATGTCCAGCCTGCGCAACCGGCCGCTGCCCCATGATCTGCTGGTGTTCGGTGAAGTCGGCCTGTCGGGCGAAGTCCGGCCGGTGCCCAGTGGGCAGGAGCGACTGAAAGAAGCGGCCAAACATGGTTTCAAACGTGCCATCGTGCCCAAGGGCAACGCGCCGAAGGAGGCGCCGCAGGGGTTGCAGATCATTGCCGTGACGCGATTGGAGCAGGCGTTGGATGCGTTGTTCGAATAGTGCGGCGGCTCCCTTGTGGCGAGGGGATTTATCTGTGGCGAGGGGATTTATCCCCGCTGGGCTGCGCAGCAGCCCTGAACCTGCCCCCGGTAAGTCAGATTAATCGAGTCGCTTCTTTTGGGGCTGCTACGCAGCCCAGCGGGGATAAATCCCCTCGCCACAATGAACCGCAACAGCCTAAAAAGAACAGCATGGCCTACCATCCAGGGGCCATGTGTCAGATCTGAATCAACGCCGCCAATTCCCGATCCAGCTCATCGGGGTCGGCGAGATTCAGCTCCACCAGCCGGCGCAGGTGCGCGATGGAGTCCAGGTCGATATGTTCGCAGGCAAACCCCAGGTGGCCGTTGTCGTCGTGGGCGAGCCGAACCTCCATTTTCACCTCGACGTCCTTGCCCAGGTGGATATCGGCTTGGAAAGGCTTCTCAGGATCGCCGAGCCATGGCTCGGGCTTCTCGATCAGCAGGCCTTTCAGGGACAGGTCCAGCAGCTTTACCGGCCAGATGTACTCGCCCTGGCTCAGTTCGGTCCTGGCATGAAACTCGATTCGTACGAAGCGGCGGCGTTCGCTCATTACCCAATCCCTCTGAAGATTCACTGACTATAGACCCAACTGGAGCGTCATCGTCACCGATCGACCGCTGACAGACGAATGTCGGGTATGGCCTTTGCTGTCGTTAGCGCTAAACTCCGGTAGCGGTCTTTCTTGTCCACCCCTGGCTGGAATATAAAAATGACAAACAATAATAGCCTGCTGCGCCATATACCCTGGCTCCTGCTGGCCGTTGTAGGAGCATGCGCCCTGGGCGTAGTGGCCTTGCGCCGCGGCGAACCCATCAACGCCCTCTGGATCGTCGTCGCAGCCGTGGCCATCTACCTGGTCGCCTACCGCTACTACAGCCTCTTCATCGCCAACAACGTGATGCAACTCGATGCGCGCCGGGCCACCCCCGCCGTGCTCAACAACGATGGCCTGGACTTCGTCCCGACCAACAAGCACATCCTCTTCGGTCACCACTTCGCCGCCATTGCCGGCGCGGGGCCGCTGGTCGGGCCGGTTTTGGCGGCGCAGATGGGCTACCTGCCCGGCACGCTCTGGCTGATTGCCGGCGTGGTGCTGGCCGGGGCCGTGCAGGACTTCATGATCCTGTTCCTGTCCACCCGCCGTAACGGCCGTTCCCTGGGCGACATGGTCCGCGAGGAAATGGGCCGTATTCCCGGCACCATCGCGCTGTTCGGCTGCTTCCTGATCATGATCATCATCCTCGCGGTGCTGGCGCTGATCGTGGTCAAGGCCCTGGCCGAGAGCCCGTGGGGGATCTTCACGGTGATGGCGACCATCCCGATCGCGATGTTCATGGGCATCTACATGCGCTACATCCGCCCGGGCCGCATCGGTGAAATCTCGCTGATCGGCGTGCTGTTGCTGCTGGGTTCGATCTGGCTGGGCGGGCAGATTGCCGCCGATCCGGTCTGGGCCAAGGCCTTCAGCTTCACCGGGATCCAGATCACCTGGATGCTGATCGGCTACGGTTTCGTCGCGGCGGTGCTGCCGGTGTGGCTGATTCTGGCCCCGCGGGACTACCTGTCGACCTTCCTCAAGATTGGCACCATCGTGGCCCTGGCGATCGGCATCCTGATCACCATGCCCGAGCTGAAAATGCCGGCGCTGACCCAGTTCACCAACGGCATGGGCCCGGTGTGGAAGGGCGGGCTGTTCCCGTTCCTGTTCATCACCATCGCCTGCGGCGCGGTCTCGGGTTTCCACGCGCTGATCTCCTCGGGCACCACGCCCAAGCTGCTGGATAACGAAACCAACGCCCGCTACATCGGCTACGGCGGCATGCTGATGGAGTCCTTCGTGGCGATCATGGCGATGGTTGCCGCGTCGGTGATCGAGCCGGGCGTGTACTTCGCCATGAACAGCCCGGCGGCGGTGGTCGGCGGTGACGTCGTGGCCGTGGCCCAGACCATCAGCGGCTGGGGCTTTGCCATCACCCCCGATGCGCTGCAGGCGGTCGCCCGGGACATCGGCGAAACCACCGTCCTGGCCCGTGCCGGCGGTGCACCGACCCTGGCGGTCGGTATCGCGCAGATCCTGCACTCGGTGCTGCCGGGTGAGAACACCATGGCGTTCTGGTACCACTTCGCGATCCTGTTCGAAGCGCTGTTCATCCTCACCGCGGTGGACGCCGGCACCCGTGCCGGGCGCTTCATGCTGCAGGACCTGCTGGGCTCGTTCGTGCCATCGCTCAAGCGCACCGAATCCTGGACCGCCAACCTGATCGCCACCGCCGGTTGCGTGGCGCTGTGGGGCTACCTGCTGTACCAGGGCGTGATCGATCCGCTGGGCGGCATCAACACCTTGTGGCCGCTGTTCGGCATCTCCAACCAGATGCTGGCCGGTATCGCCCTGATGCTCGCCACCGTGGTGCTGATCAAGATGAAGCGCCAGCGCTACATCTGGGTCACGCTGCTGCCGGCGGCCTGGCTGCTGATCTGCACCACCACGGCGGGCCTGATCAAGCTGTTCGACGCCAACCCGGCGATCGGCTTCCTGGCCCTGGCGCGCAAATACAACGAGGCCCTGGCGGCCGGCCAGGTCCTGGCCCCGGCCAAGAGCATCGAGCA
Source organism: Pseudomonas sp. B21-056 (assembly GCF_026016325.1). Classification (NCBI taxonomy): domain Bacteria; kingdom Pseudomonadati; phylum Pseudomonadota; class Gammaproteobacteria; order Pseudomonadales; family Pseudomonadaceae; genus Pseudomonas; species Pseudomonas sp. B21-056. The sequence goes on along the minus strand of NZ_CP087203.1, from coordinate 5,455,553 downwards.
GATGCAGCACGTGGTGTTCAACGCCTACACCAATGCGACGCTGACGGCGCTGTTCCTGTTCGTGGTGCTGAGCATCCTGTTCTACGCGCTCAAGGTCGGCGTCGCCGCCTGGGGCACGAAAGAGCGCACGGATAAAGAAGCGCCATTCCAGGCCCTGCCGGACGCCTGAAACGAGGATTGCAACGATGTTCAATGACTTGAGTCGCCTCGGTAAATACCTCGGTCAGGCCGCCCGCCTGATGGTCGGCATGCCCGACTACGACACCTACGTCGAGCACATGCAAACCAAACACCCGGACAAACCGCTGATGGACTACGAGGCGTTCTTCCGCGAACGCCAGGAGGCCCGTTACGGTGGCAAGGGTGGGCCGAAGTGCTGTTGAAGGCCTTGTAATACCCCCTGTGGGAGCGAGCTTGCTCGCGAAGGCGCCGGGTCAGTCGATGAGATGTCGACAGACCCACCGCTATCGCGAGCAGGCTCGCTCCCACAGTGTTATTTGGCGGGCTTGGGATGTGTGTCTGCCACCCACAAAAATCTGCATCAAGGAGATTCTGTTTGTCCGCTCCCATTCCCGTGACGATCCTCAGCGGCTTCCTCGGTGCCGGCAAGACCACGTTGCTGCGGCACCTGCTCAAGGCCGAGCACGGCCTGAAAATAGCCGTGATCGAAAATGAATTCAGCGACGCGGGCATCGACACACAACTGCTGGGCGACGAGCCGGTGCAGGTCATGACCCTGGCCAACGGCTGCGTGTGCTGCACCATTCACACCGACCTGACCAAGGCCCTGTACCTGCTGCTCGAGCGGCTGGACAGCGGTGAGATCGCCTTCGATCGCCTGGTGATCGAGTGCACCGGGCTGGCCGATCCGGCCCCGGTGGCCCAGACGTTTTTCATCGATGAGGAGCTGCGCGAGCGCTACATTCTCGACGGCATCCTGACCCTGGTGGACGCCGCCCACGCCGAGGTCCACCTGACCCAGGCCATCGCCCAGGCCCAGGTCGGGTTTGCCGACCGCCTGCTGCTGAGCAAGACCGACCTGGTGGACACGGCCCATGTCGAGGCGCTGGGTGAGCGCTTGACCCGCATCAACCGGCGGGCGCCTATCAGGATCGTGGAGCACGGCCAGATCGATCTGGCCGAACTGCTCGATATCCGCGGCTTCAACCTCAATGCGGACCTGGGCGCGGGGTTCAGCTTGCGCCCGGTCGCCAAGGCCGCCACGGCCGACCGCATCAGCAGCCTTGTACTGCGCACCGATAAACCGCTGGATATCGACAGACTCAGCGAGTTCATGAACCAGTTGCTGGAAGAGCATGGCAAACAGTTGCTGCGCTACAAGGGCGTGCTGAACATCGCCGGCGAACCCCGGCGCTTGGTGTTCCAGGGCGTGCTCAAGTTGTACGGCTTCGATTGGGACACCGAATGGGCTCCCGATGAGGCCCGGGAAAGCGTGATTGTGTTCATTGCCGACGAGCTGCCCGAGGAGAAGATCCGCGCGGGTTTCGAGGCCGCTTCAGTTTGACGTCGCCGTGCCTGCGACCATCAACAGCCTTTGCTCAAGATGGTCCAGGTGCTCATCCATCAGGCGCACGGCTTCATCTCTATTGCCGTTTTCCACGGCGTCCACGATCGCCAGATGTTCCTGCCAGGCGCAATGCCGGCGGGACTTGATCTCGTGCCGGGCCAGGGCCAGCGAGGTCAAGGGCACCAGGCTGCCGAGAAACTGCGCCAACGGCGCGTTGCCGGCCATGGCGGCGAGGTGCAGGTGAAACTCGCCGGAAAGGCGTATCGCCGGGCCGCGCTCGCCGCGTTCCAGGCACTGCTGCTCCCGTGCCACCAACTCCCGTAGATGCTGCAGGTCCTTCGGTTGCGGTGCCTTGCAGGCCAGCCGCACCAGCGTCTGTTCGGTCAGCCGGCGGGCATGCAGGATCTGCCGGGTCTGCTCCAGGTCCGGGGCCGCGACTTGTGGCCGGTGATTGGGCCGCAGGATCACCACTTGCTGGTGGGACAGGCGCGCCAGTACCCGACGAATGATGCTGCGGCTGACGCCGAACACATCCCCGAGGCCTTCCTCGGTGAAACGGCTGGCGGGAGCAATGCGCTGTTCGAGGATGGCGTCGAAGATCCGCGGATAGATATCGTCCACCGACGGCTTGCCGACTGCGCCCGGCAGCGGCAGGGCGGCCAGCACATTGCGTTGATGTTGATGGGACATGACGTTGTTCATGGCGGTCTCCGCAAGGTATGGCTCAGGTACCGAGGTTGTCGTCCGGAATATTCAGTTCGATGCCCATGCGCTGGCCTTCCCTGAGAATGTGCCGGCGCATTTCGGCGCTGGCCTGGGCGCTGTTCTTGCCACGAATGGCGCGTACCACGGCTTCGTTCTCTTCCAGTCGTTCGGCCAGGTGCTCGGGAGAATTGCGCAACACATCGGCACTTTGCTTGAGGGCATTGCTGGTCTGCTGCACCACACTGTGAAAGATCGGGTTGGACGTCAGGGCAAACAGTTCCTCGTGGAACGCGATGTAGGCGCTGGCGCAGGCATCGTTGTCGTTGGCTTCCAGGGCTTCGCGCATGTCCATGAGGGTCAGGCGCAACTGTCCGACTTCCTTGCTGCTGATGGACTGGGCGACCAGGCCGACGATGAAGGGTTCCAGGGTGTAGCGCAGTTGCAGTACGTCCTCCAGACTCGCACCGGCCACCGCGCTGCCTTCATGGATATCGCTGGCGCTGGCCTCCAGCACCACCACGCCTTTGCCGGGCATCGAGCGCACGAGCCCGAGGGTTTCCAGCACGATGACCGCTTCGCGCAGGCTTGGCCGGCTGATGCCCAGCTGTTCGGCCAACTCCCGTTGGCCCGGCAGCATGTCGCCCGAACGCCACTGGCCCCGGGCCAGGGCCGCGCGTAGTTTCTCTACCACGGAGTTGACGACGGTTGATGAACTGATCACTTTGGAGCTCCTTCAAAAATCAATCAGGCGCTGCCGGCCCGCTGGCCGGCAGCGCGGTCTTTCAGAATTGCTGCTGATGGGCGCTGCCCACCGGTTTTCTCGGTTGGAAGGTATAGCCCTGTTGGCCGGACAGTACCTTGCGCGCACGAGGCACATCGATATCTTTTTCCCAGCGGCCGATTGCCACGGTGGCCACGCAGTTGCCGATCAGGTTGGTCAGGGCGCGACCGATGCCCATGAACCAGTCGACCGCCAGCACCAGCACCAGGCCGACCACCGGAATCGCCGGGATCGCCGTCAGCGTGGCGGCCAGGATCACCAAGGCCGAGCCGGGAATCCCATGGGCACCCTTGGAGGTGATCAGCGACACCAGCAGGATGGTCAGCAGGTCAGTCAGGGCCAGGGGCGTACCAGTGGCGTTGGCAATGAAGACGATGGCCAGGGTCAGGTAGATCGAGAAGCCGTCCAGATTGAACGAGTAGCCGGTCGGGATGACCAGCCCCACGGTGGAGCTGCCGATCCCGAGGTGCTCGAGCTTGCGCATGACCTGTGGCAGCACGGCGTCGGAAGAAGCGGTGCCGAGCACGATGAGCAGTTCTTCACGCAGGTACTTGAGGAACGGCAACATCGGCAGGCCCGACGCCCGCATCACCAGGCCCAGGACCAGGGCAACGAAAGCAATGCAGGTCAGGTAGAACAGACCGACGAGGCTGCCCAGGTGTTGCAGCGAGTCCAGGCCATACTTGCTGGTGGTGAAGGCAATGGCACCGAAGACACCGATGGGGGCCAGGCGCACGATCATGCCCATGATGCGGAAGATCACGTGGCTGAGTTCGTTGATCAACCGGGAGATGCCGGAGGCGGCGTCGCCCACCAGGTTCAGCGCGCTGCCGAACAGCACCGAGAACAGCAGCACTTGCAGGATGTTGTTATCCGCGAAGGCACCGAGCACCGAAGTCGGGATCAGGTTCATCAGGAACTGCGTGGTGGTCACCATGTGCTGGCCGCGCTGGGCGATATCACCCATGTCGGCACTGGAAAACTGCTCCAGATGGATGTTCGCACCACTGCCGATACCGGTGCTGAAGGCCAGCACGAGGCCGATCACCAGGGCGATGGTGGTCAGCACTTCAAAGTAGATGACGGACTTGAGGCCGATGCGCCCGACCTTCTTGAGATCGCCGGCGCCGGAAATACCACTGACCACCACGCAGAATACGATCAGGCCGATGAGCATTTTGATCAGTTTGATAAAGCCGTCGCCCAGGGGTTTGAGCTGTGCGGAGTATTCGGGAAGGGTAAGCCCGCAGACGATGCCGAGCACCAATCCGAGGACAACTTGAAGGAAGATCGAACGCGAGCACCATTTGAGCATGGGAGGGATTCCTGGTCGGTGTCCTTGTTCGCCAGGGTCGAGAGCTGGCGTCGGGACTTCATTATTGTGGTCTTACCGGTTTGTCCAGTGCAGGCGCAGTCTAGGCGAGCTTTTCAGGAATTCGCAAGGCGATTCTTGATATTTGGCTTGACCGGTCTTACCAGTAGGGATGGAACCCTTGTTCTTGAGCCTTTCTTGCCCCGAAAAAAATTGCAGCGCCTGTGGCGAGGGATAAGCCCTCACCACAACGGCGCGCAGATCCATGCTGGTTGAAGGTGCTCGAGCACTTCTGTTCAAAGGATGCTGAATAGAAAGGTCAACTTTGAGCGTTCATCCGTTTCCGCCAGATAAACAAAAGGCGAACCACGGGTCCGTAAGCCACCTACATATTTATTGTTCTTCGTTCTGAGCGACAGCGGGGCGTGTTTGGCGGTTATGTTCTCCAGCGTAATCGCTCTGTTCTTGTGATCAACTAATGTGAAGACGGAGGGGGTACCCGTTTTTTTGGCGCCTAATACTTCAAGCCAGCTTTTGCCGATGAAGTTATCGTAGTGTTCGCCTTGGTTTTTTATCGACAGGATGTAGCCATCGTCCGTGTGACGAAAGTGCAACTTCAGTGGCTGCGGCAGGCCTTCTTTGGCTTTGGTCTGCATGCCCAGCAAGCTGGAATGATCATAGGTGTGTGCCTTGCCGCTGAAAAAGCCGCCGCTGAAAGCCGTAATGGTCGCCAGTGCCGGTTTCCCATGCAGCGTTCCAAGCAAATTGATGTTTTTGTCGGGCAGGCTGATCGCAGCGGTAAAAGAGAGTTTACTGTCCATGTAGTGATTGCATCCTTTATTGGGCGTTATTGATTGCCGTGAATGATGAAATCGATGCTAGGGGGTTTCCGGTTTTTTGTGTGGAGGGGTGTGTTTCAAAGATTGAAGTGTGTACTGGCTGGATCTTGTATTTTGATGCACAAACAAAAAGGCCCACATCTTTCGATGTGGGCCTTTGGCTGTAACTGAACGGGCTGATCAGGCGCCGTACACCGGCAGCTTCTTGCAGATCGCCTTGACCTTCTCACGAACGGCGTCGATCACCGCTTCGTTGTTCAGGTCGGCCAGGATGTCGCAGATCCAGCCGGCCAGTTCCTTGCACTCGGCTTCCTTGAAACCACGAGTGGTCACGGCCGGGGTGCCGAAGCGCAGGCCGGAGGTGACGAACGGGGAGCGTGGGTCGTTCGGCACCGAGTTCTTGTTCACGGTGATGAACGCCTTGCCCAGCGCCGCGTCGGCGTCTTTGCCGGAAATGTCCTGCTTGATCAGCGACAACAGGAACAGGTGGTTCTCGGTACCGCCGGACACCACGTCGAAGCCACGCTCGATGAACACGCCGGCCATGGCCTTGGCGTTTTTCACGACCTGCTGCTGGTAGGCCTTGAACTCAGGTTGCAGGGCTTCCTTGAAGCAGACGGCCTTGGCGGCGATGACGTGCTCCAGCGGGCCGCCCTGGGCGCCCGGGAACACGGCGGAGTTGAGCTTCTTCTCGATGTCGGCATTGGCGCGAGCCAGGATCAGACCGCCACGTGGACCGCGCAGGGTCTTGTGCGTAGTGGTAGTCACGACGTCGGCGAATGGCACCGGGTTCGGGTAGACGCCCGCGGCGATCAGGCCGGCAACGTGGGCCATGTCGACGAACAGGTAGGCACCGACCTTGTCGGCGATGGCGCGAAAACGCGGGAAGTCGAGGACCTGGGAGTAGGCGGAAAAACCGGCCACGATCATTTTCGGCTTGTGCTCGACGGCCAGGCGCTCGACTTCGTCGTAGTCGATCAGGCCGTTGCCGTCGATGCCGTACTGGATGGCGTTGTACAGCTTGCCGGAGGACGAAACGCTGGCGCCGTGGGTCAGGTGACCGCCGTGGGCCAGGCTCATGCCCAGGATGGTGTCGCCAGCCGACAGCAGCGCCAGGTAGACGGCCGCGTTGGCCTGGGAACCGGCGTGGGGCTGGACGTTGGCGTAATCGGCGCCGAACAGTTCCTTGGCCCGGTCAATGGCCAGTTGCTCGACCACGTCGACGTATTCGCAACCGCCGTAGTAGCGCTTGCCCGGATAGCCTTCGGCGTACTTGTTGGTCAGTACCGAGCCTTGAGCTTCCATCACCGCGGGGCTGGTGTAGTTTTCCGAAGCGATCAGCTCAATGTGCTCTTCCTGGCGCTGGGCTTCTTGCTCCATGGCGGCAAAGAGATCGGCGTCGTACTTGGCAATAGTCAAATCACGGCTGAACATGGCGGTCCTCAAGGATCGGGGGCAGAAAAGGGAGGCATTCTAACCCAACCGCTTTTGGAAGGGGTATGAAAGGACGTCATGTGGTGGACGAATGGGATTCACCCAGGTTTCGGCGTTGCCCGGACTGGCCTCATCGCGAGCAGGCTCGCTCCCACAGGGGAACGCATTTCAAAATGTGGGAGCGAGCCTGCTCGCGATGAGGTCGGTAGCAACCCCGCAAAGCCTCAGTCGAGCATGAACAACGCATCATTGCTGAACTGCGCTTCGAACCGGTGGGCGGGCATCGGGCGGCCGAACAGGTAGCCCTGGACTTCGTCGCAGCCGTGTTCGCGCAGGAAGTCGAGTTGTTCATGGGTCTCGACGCCTTCGGCGATCACCGCGAGGTTGAGGCTGTGGGCCATGGCGATGATCGCCCGGGCGATCTGCGCGTCCTGTTCGCCGGACGGCAGGCCGTCGACGAAGGTGCGGTCGATCTTCAGCACATCGATGGGGAATTGCTTGAGGTAGTTGAGCGACGAATAACCGGTGCCGAAGTCATCTACGGCGATGCTCAGGCCCAGGTTTTTCAATCCGGCGAGGATCTGCATCGCCTCACTGACTTCGCGCATCAGGATACTTTCGGTCAGCTCCAGTTCCAGGCACGCCGGCGACAGGCCGGTGGTGCGCAGGATATTGGCGATCCGCGTGCCCAACTGACCATCGGAGAACTGCCGGGCTGAAATGTTGACCGAGACTTTCGGCACCCGGACCTTGGCCTGGTGCCAGGTCTTGAGCTGCCGGCAGGCCTCGTCGATCACCCAATCGCCGACGTCCACCACCAGCCCGAGTTCTTCGAGCACCGGGATGAAGTCCCCTGGCGGCACCAGCCCGCGTCGCGGATGGCGCCAGCGCAGCAGGGCCTCGGCGCCGGTCAGGCGTTTGCCGTCGCCGCTGAACTGCGGCTGGTAATACAACACGAATTCGTTTTGCTCGAGGGCGTGGCGCAGGTCGCTTTCCAGTTCCAGTCGTTCCAGGGCACTGGCGTTCATGTCGGCCTGATAGAACTGGAAGTTGTTCTTGCCGCGCTCCTTGGCGTGATACATCGCCGTGTCGGCGTTTTTCATCAACTGGCTCAGTTCGTTGCCGTCCTGGGGGCTCAGGGCGATACCGATACTGGCCGTGACGAAGAACTCCCGGCCTTCGAGCACGAAGGGCCGGACCAGGCTGGCGAGGATCTGCTCGGCCACGGTAATTGCCCGGTTCAGCGCCATTTCCCGGCTGGCGCGCGGTTCCAGCAACAGGGTGAACTCGTCGCCACCCATGCGCGCCACGGTGTCGTCGTCGGTGACGCAGCCGAGCAGGCGTGTCGCCATGTCCTTGAGCATCCTGTCGCCGGCGGCATGGCCCAGGGAGTCGTTGATCGGCTTGAACCGGTCCAGGTCGAGGAACATCAGCACCACCCAGTTCTTCTGCCGCTCGGCCGATTGCAGCGCGGTGTGCAGGCGATCCTGGAACAGCGTGCGGTTGGGCAGGTGGGTGAGGGCGTCGTAATAGGCCAGGCGATGGATGCGTTGTTCGCTGGCCTTGCGCTCGCTGATGTCGCTGAAGAAGCACACGTAGCTGGCCAGGTCGCCTTCATCGTCCAGCACTGCGGTGATACCGACCCAGGCCGGGTAATGTTCGCCGTTGCGGCGCTTGAGCCAGACTTCGCCTTCCCAGGAACTGTGCTGTTGCAGTTGCTTGAGCACATAGCGCAGGTGGGCTTCCTGCTGCTCGTCCACGGTGAGCATGTTCGGCAACTGATCCAGCACCTGCGACACCGCGTAGCCACTGACCCGGCTGAAGGCTTCGTTGGCCTGGACGATGTAACCGGCCGGGTCGGTGATCAGGATCGCCGAGGTCGAATGCTCGAATACCGTGGCGGCCATGCGCAGGTCTTTTTCGGCGCGCCGTTGCTGGCTGATGTCGCGACCGACGCCCAGCACGCCTTCGAACCCGCCGAAATCATCCCAGACCAGCACCAGCCGCAGTTCGATGGGGATCTTGCGTCCGTCGGCACGCAGGCAGTCGAACAGGAACAACTGGGTCTGCATCTGGTTGCGCAGCTCGGCCAGTTGCCCGGGCTTGTCGAGGGCCTTGCTGACCCGGTCCATCAGGGTATAGATGCCGGTCAGTTGTTGCGGGTTGGCGATGGTCGACTGCCAACCGTTCTGGAAGATCCAGTCGGCGTTGTAGCCCAGCACCGCTTGCACCGACGGGCTGACGTAGTTGAGCGACAGTTTGCTGTCGGTGGAGAAAATCACGTCGCTGATGCTTTCGGCGAGCATCCGGTAGCGCTGTTCACTGTCACGCAGCGACTCGCTGGCCTCGATCTGCTCGGTGATATCCTTCGCCACGCCGATGATCCGCGTCACCTGGTCGTGCCGGTCCCGGGCCAGGGCCTGTTCACGGATGTCGAAACGTCGCCATTTGCCGTCGCGATGGCGGAAGCGCAGTTGGCATTGCAACAAATGCGCATACCCGCCCCGACGTTGTTCCTGGCGCAGCGTGTGGTAGTGGTCGGCGTCATCGCTGTGCAGCAGGATTTCCCAGAAGTACTCACCCATCTGGTGCAGTTCGGTGCGGTCATACCCCAGGGTCTGGCCCAGGTGGTGGTTGCTGAAGATCATCCGCTGGCTGATGACGTCCTGCACGTAGAGATGATCCGGCACGGTGCGCACCACGTCGGACCAGAAGCCTTCGCGTTCGAGCAGCGAGAGTTCGATCAGCTTGCGGCTGGTGATGTCGTTGATGCTCAGGATGACGGCGTTATAGTCCTGCTGTTTTTCCGGCAGACGCAGGACCAGCCAGAGGTGCTGGTCACGGCCATGGGCGTCCTGGAGCTTGATCTCCAGTTCCAGTTGCTTGTGCGGGTCAAGTAGCGCTTCGAGCAGTTGCGGGCCGACGGGGTTGTTGTCCTGGGGGCCTTTGCCCACCAGCAACTGCCAGGCCTGTTCACAGGAGTCGACGTTGAGCAACTGCAACGCCATCTGGTTGACTTCGGTGATGCGTACTTCCTGTTGCAGTTGTTCGAGCTGGTGCGGGACTTTCATCCACGCCCGCAATTGATCGCCATTGTGCAGGCCGGCCCGGGCAAAGAATGACTTGAGACTCGACAGGTCGAGTACACACAGGGCGACGCCGGTGCCTTCGAAAATGTCCTGGTAACGACGGCGCCCCTCGTGCAGTTGGCGCTGGCGCCGACGCATGTTCAGCAACGCGATCACCGGCAGCATCGAAAACGCCAGGCCCAGCAGGCATTTGCCAATGAAGGCCGGTAGCAGTTGCTCGAGCACCTGGCGACGGTCGAACAGCCCTCGCAGTTGCCAGTCGCTGCTGCTCAGGGGCACGGTCAGTACGGTGTTATCCAGGTCGTCCGTCGACAGGCGCGTGGGGCTGATCGACGGCAGGCTCTCGTCGCGGCTGACAATTTGCTGGTTGAGGCGGTTTTCCACCAGCCACAGCGGGCGCAAACCCGTATCGGCCTGTTTGATCAGGGTGGAAAAGAAATTCGGAGTCAGGCGCAGGGCCCAGTAGCCGCGAGTGCCGCCGCTGGCCTGGTGCAACAGCAGATGCACCACGGAGCCGTCGTCAGCGTTACTGAAGTAGTGCGCCTGGTCATGACTGCGCTGCACCAGCTCACTGAGATAGGGGGCGTCGTGGCTGTCGGGGTCGGTGTCGCCGAGCACCATGCCGGACGGGCTCAGCAAGGCCAGGCTGCGCAGCTGAGGCAACGATTGCTGGAGTTTGTGCAACAACACCTGCTGTTCGTCGGCTGTTTGCGGTTGTTCGACGATCGGTAGCAGGTTGAGGGCGATCTGCGCATTCAGGGCCATGTTCAGGCTGGCTTGCGCGGCCAGGTCGGCGGTGTAATCAATGGTGTACTGGCGCTGTTGCTGCTGGGTGACGCGCAGTTGGTCGAGCAACTGCCAGAAGAGCAATCCGAGCAACAGCAGCACCAGAGTGGCCAGCGCGCCCTTCAATGTCCCGCGCAGGGGCGAGCCGGGCACGGTATCCGGTGCGCGTGGGGACAGGGTCGGCGTGACGTTGGACAAGCTGTAATCCTGCGGTTTGCTGGACTGGCGCGACACGCACTATAAGCCGGACGCCCGAAGGGCGGCTAGCATGCCTTGAGTTGTGGCAAAGTGCCAGTCCCTGATGGCTGGACCTTGACGGACGGTTGAGGTAGCTTTGCCGGTCAAACAAGAGCGTTCCAGCTCCGGATTCCCAGGCTTTATCTGCCCCGCAGGCATTGATGACCATCAACTGCCGGTGCCGTGCATGGCCTGGCTCGTTCTTTTCACCTGTCACAGACGCTAGGTTCTCCATGGCTCAATACGTCTTCACCATGCATCGGCTGAGCAAAGTTGTTCCGCCGAAGCGGGAAATCCTGAAAAACATTTCGCTCTCATTCTTCCCCGGCGCCAAGATCGGCGTACTGGGCCTCAACGGTTCGGGTAAATCCACGCTGCTGAAGATCATGGCCGGCGTCGATAGCGAATTCGACGGCGAAGCCCGTCCGATGCCGGACCTGAACATCGGCTACCTGCCCCAGGAGCCGCAGCTGGATCCGACCAAGACCGTGCGTGAAGTGGTCGAGGAAGCGGTCAGCGTGATCAAGGACGCCCAGGCGCGTCTGGACGAGGTCTATGCCGCCTACGCCGACCCGGATGCCGACTTTGACAAGCTGGCCGCCGAACAGGCCAAGCTCGAAGCGATCCTGCAGGCCAGCGACGGCCACAACCTGGAGCGCCAGCTGGAAGTCGCCGCCGATGCCCTGCGCCTGCCGGCCTGGGAAGCGAAGGTCGAACACCTGTCTGGCGGTGAGAAGCGCCGTGTGGCCCTGTGCCGCCTGTTGCTGTCCGCCCCGGACATGCTGCTGCTCGACGAACCGACCAACCACCTGGACGCCGATTCCGTCGCCTGGCTCGAACACTTCCTGCACGACTTCCCGGGCACCGTCGTGGCGATTACCCACGACCGTTACTTCCTGGACAACGTCGCCGGCTGGATCCTGGAACTCGACCGCGGCGCCGGCATTCCGTACGAGGGCAACTATTCGGGCTGGCTGGAAGCCAAGTCCGATCGTCTGGCCCAGGAATCCAAGCAGCAGTCGGCCCATGAGAAGGCCATGAAGGAAGAACTGGAGTGGGTGCGCAAAGGCGCCAAGGCCCGTCAGTCCAAATCCAAGGCTCGTCTGCAACGCTTCGAGGAAATGCAATCCCAGGAATTCCAGAAGCGCAGCGAAACCAACGAGATCTACATCCCGGCCGGTCCGCGCCTGGGTGACAAGGTCATCGAGTTCAAGAACGTCACCAAGGGCTACGGCGACCGCGTGTTGATCGACAACTTGTCGTTCTCCATGCCAAAAGGCGCGATCGTCGGTGTAATCGGTGGTAACGGCGCGGGTAAATCCACGCTGTTCCGCATGCTGATGGGCAAGGAAACCCCGGATTCGGGCAGCATCGAAGTGGGCGAAACCGTGCAACTGGCCTGCGTCGACCAGAGCCGCGAAGACCTGGACGGCAGCAAGACGGTGTTCCAGCAGATCTCCGACGGTTCCGACCAGATCCGCATCGGCAACTACGAAATCCCGTCGCGCACCTACGTGGGTCGCTTCAACTTCAAGGGCGGCGACCAGCAGAAGTTCGTCAAGGACCTGTCCGGTGGTGAGCGCGGTCGCCTGCACCTGGCGCTGACCTTGAAGGAGGGCGGCAACGTCCTGCTGCTCGACGAGCCGTCCAACGACCTCGACGTCGAAACCCTGCGTTCCCTGGAAGAAGCCCTGCTGGACTTCCCGGGCGCCGCCATTGTGATCTCCCACGATCGGTGGTTCCTCGACCGCGTGGCGACCCACATCCTGGCGTACGAAGACGACTCCCAAGCGGTGTTCTTCGAGGGCAACTACACCGAGTACGAAGCCGATCGCAAGAAGCGCCTCGGCGAAGCCGCTGCCCAGCCGCACCGGGTACGGCACAAGAAGCTGGCCTGATTCCATCTGCCGGTAAGCCACAAAACCTGTGGGAGCGAGCCCTGCTCGCGATAGCGTCGGATCAATCAACATTCATGTTGCCTGACCCACCGCCATCGCGAGCAGGGCTCGCTCCCACAGTGGTTTATCGGCAGGGCAGGAGTCACTCCGGCTCTATCGCCACCACCTCAATCGCCATATCCCCCACCGGTCGCTTCCAGACCACCTCGTCCCCCACCTTGCTCCCCAGCAACGCCCGCCCCAGCGGCGAGCCCCAGTTGATCAGCCCACTGGCCGCATCGGCCTGGTCCTCACCCACCAATTGCACGCGTTGTTCATGGTCGTGCTCATCGACAAAGGTCACCCAATGGCCGATCCGCACCTGATCCGCTGACGTCGTCGTAATGACTTGGGCGCTTTGCAGGCGCTGATTGAAATAGCGCAGATCCCGTTCCAGGTCCGCGATGCGCTGTTTGTCCGCCAGGTCTCTGCGGGCTGTCTGCTGGCTGTGCAGCGCCTGCAACTCGGCGACCCGGGCCTGCAACTGGGCGAGCCCGGCGGGCGTGACGTAGTTGGGTTGCGCACTGACCTGGCGTTCGACCGGTTGATCGGCCTGGGCCGCGGCGCTGTCTTCGTTGACGAAGGCACGACTCATGGTGTTCTCCTCTATTGGAGTTTGGGCCATGGTCGCAGGCTTTTGGTTTCGATGGATATCTGTACGCGACTCACTGCGAACGATAGGCCCGGGCGGCATCGCGATCCTTTTCCTGCTGCCAGGCGCGTTCGCGCTCATCCCAGTGACGGTCGCGGTAGGCGTCACGGTCTTCACTTTCACGCATGGCCTGGCATTGCCGGAACCCGTCGCTCCAGCCTTCAGCGTAGCGTGCATCCTTGAGGTAGCGTGGGACGTCTTTCCTGAACTGGCCGGTGATCGCGCCGGCTGCTTGCCGGCCACTGCTGCAACCGTCATCGAAGCCGTCGGCGAATGCGGGTGGATATCCCCTCGCAATCAAGTCTTCGTGGGTGCTCTCACAGCCACCGAGCAACATCAATACACCCAGCACTACCGCGCACCTCATCTCGACTCCCAGCCCTTTAACGGATCTATAAGGGAAGTGTAGAAGTACCGTTGTCGATGGGCAGTGAAAGAATCATCAAAAAGGTCTGGCATCGTTGCCAATGACTGCGGGTTCAGACGCCCGCTTTCTCAACGGCATCTGCGATCAGTGGCGCAACTTCACGCAACCCCTCGAGGGGCAGCTTCTTTCTTTTGTACATGCTGTACCAGCTTTGACGCCAACGAATAATTCGTTCGCCATCACGCAAGTTGAGCCGCTTGAGGGTGTATTCGGCCTTGGCGCGATACGCTGCGGGGATGGCATCTGTGGTGCACATCTGAAGCGACGGCAAGATAATTTCAAACCAGCCCGCACCGACTTCATGTGGGTCGAGCACTGTGTCATCAGCCGTTTTCTTGATGGAATTGAGCGTCCCGGATGCGAAGCGGTAATTGCTCCACTCATACGCCAGTTCCGGATGATGTTTGTAGCTCAGGTAATGGTCGAGCGTTCCGCCGGTAGGGTCGAGCATGGCTGCATAGCCGCACAGGTTGGAGTAATGATCTGCCAACTCCGTAGCGCATTTGTTCCAGAACGGTGAAGGACGAGCGGCTCCAGGATTGTCCTTGAGCCATTGATTTCCAGGTGTCCTGACATTCTTTTCGAAGTCATCAGGTTCATCGGGCTTGGCCACCGGGATCATTGATCAGCACCAGGGCCGAAGTGTCTTACGCCGCCCTCGATCAGCCAGCGTGGCCAGAATTCATCATGGGCAGGAAGCAGCCTCTGCAGTGCCTTGTGAATGGATGCTCGGGTTCTAAGCCCTTCAGGCAGTTGCTTTTCTCCGCGCATGAATGCTTCGGCGGCCTCTATGGCTTTTTCTGCCTCCAGGGAGCGGGCCTGGTCCAGGCCAAAGGTGTCGGAGACCAGCCAACTGCTGGCGTCACCCTGTGCTGCCCAATGCCCTTGTGTCAACGAGACCTTGTGGTCCTGGATCGATAACTGGATCTGATCGTCCTGTTCTTCGTCGAATACAGGTTCGAGGGACGCTGCGACAAGCGGCGAATGCGTAGCGATCAGCAACTGCGGCGGGGCGGTGCCGTGGTGCTTGCGCAACGTCTTGATCGCTTGCAGCAGGCTGGGCATGAGCGTGCGTTGCCACCTGGGGTGCAAGTGGGTTTCCGGTTCATCGAACAGGATGACAAACCGGCGTTCGGGTTTTTTGTCGAGTATCGCGGCGGCTGCCTGGTGTTCATACCAGGCCCATACGAGAAAGTAAGCCAGCCCCAATATGCGGCGTACCCCGGCAGATGCCAGCGCGACAGGAATGTTCTGATTGCCGATAGTGAGTGTCGGTCGTTCTCGGCCTTCACCCAGATAGACTCTTTTGGGCTCTCCGATGCAGAGTGGCTCAGCGGCAGGGGAGAGATCGCGCAGCGCATTTGCCAATGCTTCGAATTGGGGTTTTCGGCCGTTTTGCCAATTGACCCAGTCGCGCTCCAGGCCTTCACAAACCCTTTGCCCGTTGACGTCGAGACCATCCCATACGGCGTCGGCAGAAAAGTGATACGCGGCGGGTCGATCCTTATCGGTGCGCCAGTAATTGCGTGCCGGATCCCATACGGAGAAGCCGCCGTCGATCCTGACGTAAACCACAATGCCGGGCATGGTGGGTCGGCTTTGCTTCAAGGGCCAGGAACTGTCTTCCCGTTTATAGGTAGATACAACGGGCTGCGCGACCCCCGATTTGCCTTTTACAACATATTCAATGGAGGACTTCCCCGGATTCACCGGCAAGGCTGGCGTATTGGCCCAGGTACGCGTCAGCGCCCACCAGGCCAGGTCCAGCAGAAAACTCTTTCCCAGTCCATTGTCACCAGTGATCAGATTGATTCGTGGCGCCCAATTGACTTCGAGCTCAGGAGCAGGCCCCACGTTTTTCATGTGCAGATAATCAAGCATCGCAGCATTCAATTCCGATTAAAGGTTTATCCCGGCCAATCTACTTGATTTCGGCTGACTTCGAAACGAGTCCGAAAACGCGTCCCGCCTTGGATTCTTCTTCGGCTCAGATATCAATAGTGATACCACTTCACCTCAAGCATCACCTCGTTCTCCGGTGAGGCCAGGTGGCTGAACTCCCGCTGGGCGCTCAGGCGCAGGCCGAGGTTGCGCGACAGTTCCCATTGTTGATTCAGGCTCAGGCTGCGGCGCACCTCGCCGTTGACGAAGTAGTCGCCCTTGGCTTCCAGGCTCAGGTTGCCCAGCGGATTTTTCCACAGCACGCCGCTGTTGAACCCGGTGGCCGGGGCGATGAATTGGGCGAAGTCGTTGTTGTGTTCCACCCGCACGGTGCCCAGGGCAAACCCCAGCACATCCTCGCCCAACGCCCAGGTACCGCCGGCGCCGCCATTGACGTGGCTGACCAGGGTTTCATCGTCGTGCTTGCCCGGCACCCGTTCCAGGCCCCCGGTGACCTGCCAGGACAGCGGTTGCAGCAGCTCGTTGCGCGGGGTCAGGGAGCGGATGGTCGCCAGGTCCAGTTGCTGCACCTGCCAGTCATTGCCTTCGTACTGGCGCAGCTTCAATTGCAGGATTTCTATTTGCGCCCCCAGCGGGAAACTTTCGCCGTTGTCGTTGAGGTCGTGATAGGCCATGCGCAAGCCGTATTCGCCGAACGCCCGGTCGCCCCGGGCACCCAGGCCGGCCTGCCAGGTGCGCGACTCATGACCGTCTTCGGGCAGGCCCGGTTGCGGGATGTCGAGTTCCGGCGCGGGGTTCTGGTTGATCGCCCGCAGCAGCTCGAAGCTGCGCTGGGCGCGTTGCGGGTCGCGCTCCTGGCCGTTGGCGCGGTAACGTTCCAGACGGTAGGCCGCATCGACAATCAGTGCCTGGCGTTCGCGGGGCAGAGCCTTGAATTCGGCGACCTGCAATTGCTTCTGGTCGGCGCTGACCTTCAGCACCCACTGTTGTTCGTCATCGGTGAGCGGCTCGGCGCGGCTGAGCAGTTCCCGCTCGCGGGACGGACGATATTCGATGCTCTCCACCAACCCGGCTTCCTTCACCGCCTTGACGGTGTCGGTGGGGATCGCCGTCAGCGGGAATTGTTCGGTCAGGCGCAGGCTCGGACGGGCCACTTGCAGCAGCTCAAGCAGGCGATAGGAGCAGTTTTCGTCGAAGAAAAAATAGTCGAACCGGATCTGCTTGAGTTCCCAGACGTGCTCGACCATGCGCTCGGTTTCCGCCTGGCTCAGGTTGAGGCGGTACTCCCACAGGTCGCGGTTCTCCAGGCTGCGGTATTCGGACAGTTTCTCCTGGTAGGGCACCAGGGCGAACAGGCCGGGATAGCCGCCCATCAAGCCTTTCCAGGCGTAGATGATGCTGTTGTCCGAGCCTTCGATGTAGGCGCCGAAATTGATCGCGTAGCTCAGCAGGGCAGTCTTGTCCCGTTGCACGTCGGCCTGGTCGATGCGCAACAGGGTATGGCCGAACATCGACGACGGGCTGTTCAGGTAGGCGGCCGGGAAAATCATCACCGCGCTGTGGGGCGAGACGTCCTTGAACCATTGGTTGAAGTCGCTGCAGTCGACGGCCGGTAGATCCGTCAGGTTGAGCTGCGCCTTGAGCCAGCGCGTGCGCGCCGGGTACACGCACTGGGCGTGTTGCTGGCCGGCGCTGGCCGGGCCGTAGAGGGCCTGTAGCGTGGCGGTCAGTTCATGGTCGGGATGTTCGTTGCCGTCGGGTGCGAGGAAAAATTTCCTGTCGCTGACATAGCTGCGCCAGCCGCCGAGCTTGGCGGTTTCGTAGTGGCCCAGGGAAATCCAGAAGCGGTCATTGGCCAGTTGCTGCAAACGTTGAGGGTCGACATGAGGTGCGGCGGACAATGGGGCGCACACACAGAGCGCCAGCCAGGCAAGGCGTTTGAGCATAGTCGGCTACTTGGAAAGTCGAAAAATAAAAGACCGGATGGGCCCAAAAAAGAAAACCCGCTCCCCGAAAGGAGCGAGTGGGGTCGAGCTTAAGCTTGAGTGGCGTACTTGGCCAGGCGAGGATCGTTTTTCAGCACGGCCAGGGTGTTGGTATGCACGTCTTCTGCGGTCACGTCAGCCTTGCTGAAGATCTGCTGGAAGTGCTCGTGGGTGACAGCGGAGAAGTGCGCGCGATCCTCCGGCGCCACACCCAGTACCACGGCATAGGTGGTCAGCGCTTCGCCCTGACCCTTGGCCATGTCTTCGGACAGCTCGTTCATCATGCCATTCATGGCCAGCCAGGACTTGCCACCGTAGGTCAGTGCCGCGTTGGTCGAGCAACCGTTGGTGCCCGAGGTCATGCCGAAGGTGGCGTTGCCGGAGGTGCCGTTGGTGGTGGAGGCGAGGAAGTGAGCCGGGGTGCCACGCTGACCTTCGAACAGCATGTTGCCCCAGCCGCAATCCGGACCGCCCGGCGCCTGAGCCATGGCGTTGAGGGATACAGCGGTGAAGAGAGTACCGAGAAGAATCCGTTTCATAGCTATGTTCTCTTTATGTGCATACCAATGGACAGGGTCTGACACCTTCGTGGCTTCAACCACTCGTGCCAGGGGGCCGGTTATTGTTCCAGCCGCGCAGTTTGGAGTTTAGGCACGATCCGAGGGTTCCGTGACATTTTGCAAAAACTATCCTCCAAGTCATGGAGTTACAGGCCTCGACTGCTGCTCGGACCTGGCCGGTTGACTATGCTTTGACCTGAGGCGCTCCTTGCCAGTCAGGTACGGGCGGCGCCAGAATGCCGTTATCTGCCCCGCCTGATGTAAGGAAGCCCGATGCCTGATCCTGTTGCTGCCAGCTTGCGTCTAGCGCCCGAAGCGCTGACCCGTCCGTTTTCCGCTGAACAGTTCAGCTTCTCTACCACCAATGATCTGGAGCCCTTCCGCGGTGTGCTTGGCCAGGAGCGTGCGGTCGAAGCATTGCAGTTCGGTGTGGCCATGCCGCGCCCCGGTTACAACGTATTTGTCATGGGCGAGCCCGGCACTGGCCGGTTTTCGTTCGTCAAACGCTACCTCAAGGCCGAAGGCAAGCGCCTGCAGACCCCGGCGGACTGGGTCTACGTCAACAATTTCGATGAGCCCCGTGAACCCCGTGCCCTGGAGCTGCCATCGGGCACCGCCGGTGCCTTCATCAGTGAT
This sequence comes from Pseudomonas sp. B21-056, assembly GCF_026016325.1. NCBI lineage: Bacteria > Pseudomonadati > Pseudomonadota > Gammaproteobacteria > Pseudomonadales > Pseudomonadaceae > Pseudomonas > Pseudomonas sp. B21-056. Next base: position 5,436,743 of record NZ_CP087203.1, on the reverse strand, counting down.
ATCAACGGCCTGATCGACAACCTGCTGGCGACGTTTCCGGCGGTGTTCGAGCATCCGTCCTACCAGCAGAAAAAAAGCGCCATCGACCGCGCATTCAACCAGCGCTACGACCGCGCCCTGGATGTCATCGAGCGCCTGGCCCTGGAGAAGGATGTCGCGCTGTACCGTGACAGCAGCAACATCGCCTTCACGCCGATGAGTGAAGGCAAGGCCTTGGATGAAGCGGAATTCGCCCAATTGCCGGAATCCGAACGCGAGCGTTTCCATGAGGACATCTCCGGCCTGGAAGAGCGCCTGAACGAAGAGCTCGCCAGCCTGCCGCAATGGAAGCGTGAATCCAGCAACCAGTTGCGTCAGCTCAACGAAGAAACCATCACCCTGGCCCTGCAACCCTTGCTCGCGCCGCTGTCGGAAAAGTACGCGGAGAACGCGGCGGTCTGCGGCTACTTGCAGGCCATGCAGGTCAACCTGCTCCGGACGGTGGTCGAGCAACTGGTGGACGACAGCAAGACCGACGCCATCGCCCGCAAGATGCTGGAAGAGCAATATGCGCCGAGCCTGATCGTGGGGCATCCGGCGAGCGGCGGCGCCCCAGTGGTGTTCGAACCGCACCCGACCTACGACAACCTGTTCGGGCGTATCGAATACAGCACCGACCAGGGCGCGCTCTACACCACCTACCGGCAGTTGCGGCCCGGTGCCTTGCATCGGGCCAACGGTGGCTTCCTGATCCTCGAAGCGGAAAAAATGCTCGGTGAGCCGTTCGTGTGGGACGCGCTCAAGCGTGCCCTGCAATCGCGCAAGCTGAAAATGGAATCGCCCCTGGGCGAACTGGGCCGCTTGGCCACAGTGACCCTCACGCCGCAGCACATCCCGTTGCAGGTCAAGGTCGTGATCATCGGCGCTCGCCAGCTCTACTACGCCTTGCAGGACCTGGACTCGGACTTCCAGGAAATGTTTCGCGTGCTGGTGGACTTCGACGAAGACATCCCGATGGGCGACGAGAGCCTGGAGCAGTTCGCCCAGTTGCTCAAGACCCGCACTTCGGAAGAAGGCATGGCGCCGCTGACCGCCGATGCGGTGGCGCGCCTGGCGACCTACAGTGCGCGCCTGGCTGAACACCAGGGACGCTTGTCGGCCCGTATCGGCGATCTGTTCCAATTGGTCAGCGAGGCGGATTTCATCCGTCAACTGGCCAGTGACGAGATGACCGACGCCGGCCATATCGAGCGCGCCCTCAAGGCCAAGGCCACCCGCACCGGGCGCGTTTCGGCACGGATCCTCGACGACATGCTGGCGGGGATCATCCTGATCGACACCGCCGGCGCCGCCGTGGGCAAGTGCAACGGGTTGACGGTGCTGGAGGTGGGCGACTCGGCGTTCGGTGTGCCGGCGCGGATCTCCGCCACGGTGTACCCGGGCGGCAGCGGCATCGTCGACATCGAGCGGGAGGTCAACCTCGGCCAGCCGATTCACTCCAAGGGCGTGATGATCCTCACCGGTTACCTGGGCAGCCGTTATGCCCAGGAGTTCCCGTTGGCGATCTCGGCCAGTATCGCCCTGGAGCAGTCCTACGGTTATGTCGACGGCGACAGTGCCTCCCTGGGCGAGGCGTGCACGCTGATTTCAGCGCTGTCGAAGACCCCGTTGAAGCAGTGCTTCGCCATCACCGGCTCGATCAACCAGTTCGGTGAGGTGCAGGCGGTGGGCGGGGTCAACGAGAAGATCGAAGGCTTTTTCCGTCTCTGTGAAGCCCGTGGGCTGACCGGCGAGCAAGGGGCGATCATTCCCCAGGCCAACGTCGCCACCCTGATGCTCGATGAGAAGGTGCTGGCCGCCGTGCGAGCGGGGCAGTTCCACGTCTATGCCGTGCGCCAGGCCGACGAGGCCCTGAGCCTGCTGGTGGGTGAGCCTGCCGGTGAGCCGGATGAGAATGGCGAGTTCCCCGAGGGCAGCGTCAACGCCCGGGTGGTGGAACGGCTGAGGGTGATTGCCGAGATGATCAGCGAGGACGATATCAAGGAAGCGGAGAAGGAGTTGGCGCAGGCGGCGTTGGCGGAGGCCAAGCCGGCTTGATGGAAGTGAAGACCTGAATGTGGGAGCGAGCCTGCTCGCGAAAGCGGTGGATCAGCATCATTGATGTTGACTGACCCAACGCATTCGCGAGCAGGCTCGCTCCCACATTTGGTTTCGCACAGATTCAAAAAATGCTTCAGCACGCCGCCGATTTGGCGCCAATATTCACACTATGACCATTCGGCGCATTCTGGTCTCGCTTGGCTTGCAAGCGGAACTTTTCTTCTATCCTCAGTTCAAGGATAACGAGAGTCATCATCGGATCGAAACAGCCTCCCCGGGGCTGAATACCGTATCACTGAGGGGCGCCGCCATGTCGCGCAACCTTTGCCTCACCCGCCAATGCCTGGGTCTTGTCACTCGTATCGAATGCGCTATCCGCCCGCTGGCGGGGGATACCGGCATGTGGACCCTGCTTTTCGCCGCCGGTATGGCCGGCGAACAACCTTCCGCCCTCAAGGCCCAGGGCCCTTTTCCCGGCCCGAACGCCGCCGAATCCATCCTCGACACCATCGTCCAGGCGTTGACCTTGCACGGTTATGAACTGGCTAACGATCCGCAGATCTGGTGCCTGCACATGCAAGCCCAATTGCGTGAAATCAACGGCGGGCGCAGTCACAGCGCAGGCTTCGAGTTCCGTCCGCCTCATTGAGGGCCGGCCCCTGGCATCAGGACCTTACACAAGGGGCAAGGATGGCCCTGGCGTTTGTGGGGCACGTGGTGGCTGATATACTCGCCGCCATTTTCAGCCCTGGTGTGAGATTCAATGGAACGCTTTATCGAAAATGCAATGTACGCCTCCCGTTGGCTGCTGGCGCCGATCTACTTCGGGTTGTCCCTGGGCCTACTGGCCCTGGCGCTGAAATTCTTCCAGGAAGTTTTTCACGTCATCCCCAACGTATTTTCCATGGCCGAGGCCGATCTGATCCTGGTGCTGCTGTCGCTGATCGACATGGCGCTGGTGGGCGGCCTGCTGGTGATGGTGATGATTTCCGGCTACGAGAACTTCGTCTCGCAACTGGACATCGATTCCGACAAGGAAAAGCTCAACTGGCTCGGCACCATGGACTCTTCATCGCTGAAGATGAAAGTCGCGGCCTCCATCGTGGCCATTTCCTCCATCCACCTGCTGCGCATTTTCATGGACGCCAAGAACGTCGATCCCGAGCACCTGAAGTGGTACGTGATCATCCACATGACCTTCGTGGTGTCGGCGTTCGCCATGGGTTACCTGGACAAGCTGACCAAGCACTGAAACCCCGTTGGCACAGCGCCCGTCTGTTGAGAAGCAGGCGGGCGTTGTCGTTTCCGGCGGGGCACTTTGACGTGGGCGCTCGTCATCCGTCATGGCATCTGTGCTAGTCTGCTCGCCCTTTTGGTTCCGGGCGCTCCGGGAGGCGCTGTGTCACCCACGGCCATTCTCGAGTCGTCCGCACAGCGGAGCAGCAGCATGTCCGAAGTTAACCTGTCCACCGACGAAACCCGCGTCAGCTACGGCATTGGTCGTCAACTGGGCGACCAGTTGCGCGACAACCCGCCACCGGGCGTCAGCCTGGACGCGATCCTGGCCGGCCTGACCGACGCTTTCGCCGGCAAACCAAGCCGTGTGGGCCAGGAAGAAATGTCCGCCAGCTTCAAGGTCATCCGCGAAATCATGCAGGCCGAAGCAGCCGCCAAGGCTGAAGCCGCCGCGGGCGAAGGTCGTGCGTTCCTGGCTGAAAATGCCAAGCGCGACGGCATCACCACCCTGGCTTCGGGCCTGCAATTTGAAGTGCTGACCCAGGGCGAAGGCGCCAAGCCGACCCGTGAAGACCAGGTGCGTACCCACTACCACGGCACCCTGATCGACGGCACCGTGTTCGACAGCTCCTACGATCGTGGCCAGCCAGCCGAATTCCCGGTAGGCGGCGTGATCCCGGGCTGGACCGAAGCGCTGCAACTGATGAATACCGGCAGCAAATGGCGCCTGTACGTGCCGAGCGAACTGGCTTACGGCGCCCAGGGCGTTGGTAGCATCCCGCCGCACAGCGTTCTGGTGTTCGACGTCGAGCTGCTGGACGTTCTGTAAGGCAATAGCAGGCCTTTGTGGGAGCGGGCTTGCTCGCGATGGCGGTCAGTCAGTCGATATTGATATTGATTGACACACCGCTTTCGCGAGCAGGCTCGCTCCCACAGGGTTTGTGCGCTTCATCCGTGAAATTTTCCGTTGAAATCACCCGTCGGGCGCAACGCCCGGGCATAGCAGAACAGGAACAGATTGCGCACCAGTTCCTTGAGCACCAGCGGTTCGCTGGAGTTCAGGCTGTTGAGGTCCAGGTCCCCCTGATCCTGTAGTTCGCTCAAGGCTTCTTCTTCAAGCACCGCGCAGACTTCCCCGGTTTCCCGATGCAGTATCCTGAGGTAGGGGTGTGGGCGGTCCAGCCAGGCATCGATCAAATAAGTCATGGTTCTCATCTCCTTGATGGATTTGATGAGAATAATTCTTATTATCGAAATAGCAAGGTTCTATTTGTATTCCGGTTTGTTTTCTGACGATGGGTTGTCGCAGCTCACGACGGCTGGCGTTTCGCTGGCATTTGCAAAGCGGGGCTGAAGCGGGGAGGGCGGGGCTCCATCCCACGCAAAGCGCGGGATGGGCTACAGAAGACTCAGACTTTTCTGACGAACTCGGATTTGAGTTTCATAGGGCCGATGCCGTCGATCTTGCAGTCGATGTCGTGATCGCCGTCGCACAGGCGGATGTTCTTGACCTTGGTGCCCACCTTGACCACCAATGACGTGCCCTTGACCTTGAGGTCCTTGATCACGGTGATGGTGTCGCCGTCTTGCAGGACGTTGCCGACCGAGTCTTTCTTCACGCTGTCAGCGGACGCCGCTTCAACTTCACCGCTGGCGGACCATTCGTGGGCGCACTCCGGGCAGACCAGTTGGGTACCGTCTTCGTAGGTGTATTCGGAATTGCATTTCGGGCAGGGTGGCAACGTGCTCACTAAGGTTCCTTGGGTATCAGGAGGGCAAAAGGGCGCACATTGTATAGGGTTTTACGTCGGGTAGGGGAGTGAGCCTGTAGCCAGGGAGCAAGCTCCCTAGCCAGAAAAGCCTTTGGATCAGTGGGTGCGGGCGACCGCAAACTCGCTCAGTTCCACCAGCGCATCGCGGTATTCGCTGGCCGGCAGGGCATCGAGGCATTTGATTGCGCGGGCGACGTAGTCCCGGGCCAGTTGCGCGGTGTAGTCCAGCGAGCCGGAAGCTTCGACCGCTGCGCGAATGCTTTCCAGGTCTTCGATCCCGCCTTTCTGGATCGCCTGGCGGACCAGGGCCGCCTGTTCAGGCGTGCCTTCGCGCATCGTGTAGATCAGCGGCAGGGTCGGCTTGCCTTCGGCGAGGTCGTCACCGACGTTCTTGCCCAGGGTTTCGGCGTCGCCCTTGTAGTCCAGCAGGTCGTCGACCAACTGGAAGGCCACGCCCAGGTGATCGCCGAAGGTGCGCAGCGCGTCGCTCTGCTTGGCAGTGGCGCCGGCCAGCGCGGCGGCGCTGTGGGTCGAGGCTTCGAAGAGCATCGCGGTCTTGCCGCGGATGACCTCCATGTAGGTTTCTTCCGTGGTGCTGGCGTCGCGCACCTTGGACAATTGCAGTACTTCGCCTTCGGCGATGATGCGAGTGGCCTGGGACAGGATCTTCATCACCGGCATCGAGCCCAGCTCGACCATCATTTCGAACGAGCGCGAATACAGGAAGTCGCCCACCAGCACGCTCGGGGCGTTGCCCCACATGGCATTGGCGGTCGAGCGGCCACGGCGCATGCCAGACATGTCGACCACGTCGTCATGCAGCAGGGTGGCGGTATGCAGGAACTCGATGGTGGCAGCCAGCAGGCGCAGGTCGTCGCCTTCGCGGCCCAGGGCCTTGCCGCACAGAAGCACCAATAAAGGACGCAAGCGCTTGCCGCCGGCCGAGGTAATGTAGTCGCCGATTTTCGATACCAGCGGTACTCGGGAAGTCAGCTGCTTCTTGATGATGCCGTCGACGGCACTAAAATCGTCCGCCACTGCGCGGTAGAAAGCTTGGGGTTGCATCAGCGACAGGCGCTCCAGAAGGGTTGCGCGGCATGCTAGGACCCACGTCCGGGGCTGTCAAGGCACGATGGACGGCTACTTGCAACGCCAGGACAGCTTGCGTACAATCGCGCACCCTGAACTTCCTGGGCAGCACCTGCCTTACGCAATTGCATCCGGGCCTTCCAGCCCATGCAGCCATGCCAGCCAATACCTCTTCTTCTAAAGCGCTGGGTGAGCAGGATTATCGGAGAAATACCATGTCTTATGCAGTAATCGTTACTGGTGGCAAGCAATACAAGGTCGCCCCAGGTGAATACCTGAAGATCGAAAAACTGGAAGTCGCTACTGGCGAATCCGTGACTTTTGATCGCGTTCTGTTGGTCGCCAATGGCGATGACGTGAATATCGGTGCTCCAGTTGTTGCTGGCGCGACCGTTGTGGCTGAAGTGATCTCCCAAGGTCGTCACGATAAAGTCCGCATCATCAAGTTCCGTCGTCGTAAGCACCACATGAAGCGTATGGGCCACCGCCAGTGGTACACCGAGATCAAAATCACCGGTATTCAGGCTTAATTTCAGCCTAATTCCTCACTAGGAGAATTGAACTCATGGCACACAAAAAAGCTGGTGGTAGTACCCGTAACGGTCGCGACTCAGAAGCCAAACGCCTTGGCGTGAAGATGTATGGCGGCCAGAAAATCATTCCGGGCAACATCATCGTGCGTCAGCGCGGCACCCAATTCCACGCCGGTTACGGTGTAGGCATGGGTAAGGATCACACCCTCTTCGCTAAAATCGAAGGCGTGATCAAGTTCGAAGTAAAGGGCGCGTTCAACCGCCGTTACGTGAGCGTTGTCGCGGCTTAATCGCGAGGATGCTGGAGAAGCCCTGTCTTGCGACGGGGCTTTTTCGTTTGTGGGGTGAGTCTCTTGCAAAGCTGTTTGTATGGGCTGCCGGCGCTGCTATCGGGCGCTTGATCTGGTCGCTGCGTTCATTTTTGCAAGAGTCTTATGTCTTGTTTTTTTCGACTCGTCCGTATGGCGAGAGGCGTGTGTCATGAAGTTTGTTGATGAAGTATCGATTCGAGTAAAGGCTGGCGACGGCGGCAATGGTTGCATGAGTTTCCGTCGGGAAAAATTCATTGAAAACGGCGGTCCGAACGGTGGTGACGGCGGCGACGGCGGCTCGATCTTCATGCTCGCCGACGAAAACCTCAACACCCTGGTGGACTACCGTTACACCCGGCACTTCGATGCCGAGCGTGGCTCCAACGGCGGCAGCACCGACTGCACCGGTAAAAAGGGCGAAGACCTGGTCCTGCGCGTGCCGGTCGGCACCACAGTGATCGACTCCGCGACCCAGGAAGTCATTGGCGACCTGACCAAGCCAGGCCAGCGTCTGCTGGTGGCCCATGGTGGTTGGCACGGCCTGGGCAACACCCGCTTCAAGTCCAGCACCAACCGCGCGCCGCGCCAGACTACGCCAGGCAAGCCGGGCGAGCAGCGTGACTTGAAGCTGGAAATGAAGGTGTTGGCCGATGTGGGCCTGCTGGGCTTGCCGAACGCCGGTAAAAGTACCTTCATTCGCTCGGTGTCGGCCGCCAAGCCGAAAGTCGCGGACTACCCGTTCACCACTCTGGTGCCGAACCTGGGCGTGGTCAGTGTCGATCGCTGGAAGAGCTTCGTGGTCGCGGACATTCCGGGGCTGATCGAGGGGGCTTCCGATGGCGCCGGCCTGGGGATTCGTTTCCTCAAGCACTTGTCCCGCACCCGTCTGCTGTTGCATCTCGTGGACATGGCGCCTCTGGATGAAAGCAGCGCTGCCGATGCCGCCGAAGTCATCGTCAGTGAACTGACCAAGTTCAGCCCGGCCCTGGCCGAGCGTGATCGCTGGCTGGTGCTGAACAAGTGCGACCAGATCCTCGAAGAAGAGCATGAAGAGCGGGTCAAGGAAATCGTCGACCGCCTGGAGTGGGAAGGTCCGGTCTACGTGATCTCCGCCATTGCCAAGGAAGGTACCGAGCGCCTGTGTCACGACATCATGCGCTACCTGGAAGATCGCGCCGATCGCCTGGCCAATGACCCTGTCTACAAGGAAGAACTGGCCGAGCTCGACCAGCGCATCGAAGACGAAGCGCGTGCGCAACTGCAGGCGCTGGACGACCAGCGTGCCCTGCGTCGCAGTGGCGTGAAGTCGGTCCATGACATCGGCGAAGATGACTGGGATGAGGAGGATGTGGATGACGAAGATGGTCCGGAGATCATCTACGTTCGCGACTGATCCTGAAAATGTTCGTCAGTTAAGCTGCAAAACCTGTGGGAGCGAGCCTGCTCGCGAATGCGTTATATCAGCCAATATCCATGTTGCTGATCCACCGCTTTCGCGAGCAGGCTCGCTCCCACAGGGTTTAAGTGGCTCGGCGCGGTGTTATCATCGCAGCCAGCCGGTTTCCAGGGCGCCGCTCATTCGAGCGGCGTTTTGGTGTCTGCAAAACGCAAATACGAATAATCCCATGGGCGGCGCTGGGTCGCGCCGTTCGCTGGCAAAGGTTGAAGATGATGCGGAGCAAGGTGACGGGTGCGCAGCGCTGGGTCGTGAAGATCGGCAGCGCACTGCTGACAGCGGATGGCAAGGGCCTGGATCGCAAGGCGATGGCGGTGTGGGTCGAGCAGATGGTGGCCTTGCATGAGGCCGGCGTCGAGCTGGTGCTGGTCTCTTCGGGGGCTGTGGCGGCCGGCATGAGCCGTCTGGGCTGGACGTCGCGACCCAGCGCGATGCACGAACTGCAGGCCGCTGCCGCTATCGGTCAGATGGGCCTGGTGCAGGCCTGGGAGTCCAGCTTTGCCGAGCATGGTCGTCATACGGCGCAGATTCTCCTGACTCACGATGACCTCTCCGACCGCAAGCGCTACCTCAATGCCCGCAGTACCTTGCGCGCGCTGGTGGAGTTGAAAGTCATCCCGGTGATCAACGAGAACGATACCGTGGTCACCGACGAAATCCGTTTTGGTGACAACGACACCCTGGCTGCGCTGGTGGCGAACCTGGTAGAGGCCGATCTGCTGGTGATTCTCACTGACCGCGACGGCATGTTCGACGCTGATCCGCGCAACAACCCCGATGCCAAGCTGATCTACGAAGCCCGCGCCGATGATCCGGCCCTGGATGCGGTGGCGGGCGGGACCGGCGGCGCGCTCGGGCGCGGTGGTATGCAGACCAAGCTGCGCGCTGCACGTCTGGCGGCACGCTCCGGCGCTCACACCATCATCATCGGTGGCCGCTTGGAGCGGGTGCTGGATCGCCTGAAAGCGGGCGAGCACATTGGCACCTTGCTCTCCCCTGAGCGTGGCATGTTGGCGGCGCGCAAGCAGTGGCTGGCCGGGCATCTGCAAACCCGCGGCACGCTGGTGCTGGATGCGGGCGCCGTGGCGGCATTGTCCCAGGGCAACAAAAGCCTGCTGCCGGTGGGGGTGAAGCTGGTCCAGGGCAGCTTTCGTCGTGGCGAAATGGTGGTGTGCGTGGCGCCGGACGGTCGCGAGATCGCCCGTGGCCTGGCCAACTACAGCGCACTTGAAGCACAGAAAATCATCGGTCAGTCGTCTGATGCGATTGTCGGTCTGTTGGGTTACATGGCGGAGCCTGAGCTGGTGCACCGCGACAACCTGATTCTTGTCTAAGGAAATCACATGGGTTTGGCAAAAGGATTGATCGGCCTGCTGTTGGCGATGCCGCTGCTGGCTTCGGCCGAGGAGATTGGCCAGGTGTCGACGGTATTCAAGTTTGTCGGGCCGAACGACCGGATCGTGGTCGAGGCGTTCGACGATCCCAAGGTGGATGGGGTGACCTGTTACCTGTCCCGGGCCAAGACTGGTGGCGTGAAGGGTGGCCTGGGTCTGGCCGAGGATCGTGCCGAGGCCTCCATCGCCTGTCGCCAGGTCGGGCCGATCAGCTTCAAAGGGGAGCTCAAGGATGGCGAGGAAGTGTTTCGTGAGCGCACCTCGCTGGTGTTCAAGACCATGCAGGTGGTGCGCTTCCTCGACAAGAAGCGCAATACGCTGGTGTACCTGGTCTACAGCGACCGCGTGATCGAGGGTAGCCCGCAGAACGCGGTGACGGCGATTCCGATTTTGCCGTGGGCTCGTCCTCAATAATCAGCACATAACCCCTGTGTGCTGCTTGTTTAAGGTTTATCGATTCATTGTGGCGAGGGGATTTATCCCCGCTGGGTCGCGAAGCGACCCCTGAACCTGAGTATGTGATGTGTCAGGTTGAGGGGACTGCTTCGCAGTCCAGCGGGGATAAATCCCCTCGCCACAGATTTAGCTACTTCCTTAAGTGGGCAGCATTACCCGCATAATTCTGCGTGGTGTGAAAAATCACAGGCAATAAAAAACCGACCCTGAGGTCGGTTTTTTAACGAGCGCGTCGCTTAGGCAGCAGCGGCAACGTTCAGGGCCTTTACGTGGCCATTCAGGCGGCTCTTATGACGAGCAGCCTTGTTCTTGTGGATGATGCCTTTATCGGCCATGCGGTCGATAACAGGCACAGCCAGAACGTAAGCAGCTTGAGCTTTTTCAGCGTCTTTTGCGTCGATGGCCTTAACTACGTTTTTGATGTAGGTACGAACCATGGAACGCAGGCTGGCGTTGTGGCTGCGACGCTTCTCAGCCTGTTTTGCACGTTTTTTGGCGGAAGGTGAGTTGGCCACCGTCGAGCTCCTCGAAAGACTTTTTGGGAAATAGCAAACAAAATAGGCCGCGAATCATGCCGATGAGTTGGGGTCTTGTCAAGGGCGGGTGACGCGTTCCGCTGAATGGCAGGTACAACGCACCGGGTGATTTCTTTCCGGCGTGTGACCTGTAAACTCGCGGGCTTTGGCGCTGTGCTGTTTAGCGGCGCGCAGTATCGCACAAGTGGGCGCGTTGTTCGCCTGCTGTTTATCGACAGGCTGAAACTCTTTTCATGAATCTGCTCAAATCGTTGGCTGCCGTCAGCTCTATCACGATGCTTTCCCGTGTCCTGGGATTTGTTCGCGACACGCTCATCGCACGGATATTCGGCGCCGGAATGGCCACCGACGCCTTCTTCATCGCCTTCAAGCTGCCCAACCTGCTGCGTCGGATCTTTGCCGAAGGGGCATTTTCCCAGGCCTTCGTGCCGATCCTGGCGGAGTACAAAAGCCAGAAGGGCGACGAGGCGACCCGCACCTTCATTGCCTATGTCACCGGTCTGCTGACCCTGGTGCTGGCGCTCGTCACCACAGCCGGCATGCTCGCCGCGCCCTGGGTGATCTGGGCCACGGCACCGGGCTTTACCGACACCCCGGAAAAATACCAGCTCACCACTGACCTGTTGCGGGTGACCTTTCCTTATATATTGCTGATTTCCCTGTCGTCCCTGGCCGGGGCGATCCTCAATACCTGGAACCGGTTTTCGGTACCGGCCTTCGTACCGACCCTGCTCAACGTCAGCATGATTGTGTTCGCGGTGTTCCTGACGCCGTATTTCAATCCGCCGGTGATGGCCCTCGGTTGGGCGGTGCTGGTGGGCGGCCTGGCGCAACTGCTGTATCAACTGCCCTACCTGAAAAAGATCGGCATGCTGGTGCTGCCGCGCCTGAATCTGCGCGACAGCGGCGTCTGGCGGGTGCTCAAGCAGATGCTGCCGGCGATCCTCGGGGTGTCGGTGAGCCAGATTTCCCTGATCATCAACACTATTTTCGCCTCGTTCCTGGTGGCCGGCTCGGTATCGTGGATGTACTACGCCGACCGCCTGATGGAGTTGCCATCCGGCGTGCTGGGCGTGGCGCTGGGTACGATCCTGTTGCCGACCCTGGCCAAGACCTATGCCAGCCGGGATCGCCAGGAATACTCGCGCATCCTCGACTGGGGCCTGCGCCTGTGCTTCGTGCTGGTGCTGCCCTGTGCGGTGGCGCTGGGGATTCTCGCTGAACCGCTGACCGTCTCGCTGTTCCAGTACGGCCAGTTCAAGGCGTTCGATGCCCTGATGACCCAGCGGGCCCTGATTGCCTACTCGGTAGGACTGCTGGGGATCATTCTGATCAAAGTGCTGGCGCCAGGTTTCTATGCCCAGCAAAACATCCGCACGCCGGTGAAGATTGCCATTTTCACCCTGGTGATGACGCAATTGTTCAACCTCTTGCTGATCGGTCCCCTGGCTCACGCCGGCCTGGCCCTGGCGATCAGCATCGGCGCCTGCCTCAACGCCGGGCTGTTGTTCTATCAGTTGCGCAAGCAGAAGATGTATCAACCGCAGCCGGGCTGGGGCAAGTTCGGTCTCAAACTGCTGGTGGCCGTGGGGGTGATGTCGGCGGTGCTGTTCGGGGCGATGCATTTCATGCCGGCCTGGGGCGAAGGGCAGATGCTCGAGCGTTTCCTGCGCCTGGGTGTGCTGGTCGTCGCGGGTGTGGTGGCGTATTTCGGCATGTTGCTGCTGATGGGGTTCCGCCTGAGGGACTTCAATCGCAAGGCCTTGAGCTGAGGGAATAGCGTCGTCAAGGCCGGGCCGGGCAGTGGTTTTGTCGGTTCGATCACTTTGGGTTACGGTGTTGCCTGTCGTTGGCCGCCGGGTGTGGTTATAATCGGCCACTTTATGAGCAAGAAGCGCGTTATGCAGCTGGTTCGAGGCCTCCACAACCTGCGTCCCCGGCATCGGGGCTGTGTCGCCACCATTGGCAACTTCGACGGTGTTCACCGTGGCCACCAGGCTATCCTGGCGCGGCTGCGCGAGCGAGCGCTGGAGCTGGGCCTGCCCAGTTGCGTGGTCATTTTCGAGCCGCAACCCCGGGAATTTTTCGCCCCGCAGACTGCCCCGGCCCGCCTGGCCCGTTTGCGGGACAAACTGCAACTGCTGGCCGCTGAAGGCGTCGACCGGGTCCTGTGCCTGGCCTTCAACGAGCGTCTGAGCCGGCTCAGCGCCGCTGAATTCGTCGAAACCATCCTGGTGGACGGGCTCGACGTGAAGCACCTGGAAGTCGGTGACGATTTCCGTTTCGGCTGCGACAGGGCAGGGGATTTCGCTTACCTGCAACAGGCCGGCCTTGCCCGTGGCTTTACCGTTGAAGCGGCGCAGACCGTCGAAATGGATGGCTTGCGTGTCAGCAGCACCCAGGTCCGCAATGCCCTGGCCGCGGCCGACTTCGAACTGGCCGAGCGCCTGCTCGGCCGCCCGTACCGGATAGCCGGGCGGATCCTGCACGGACAGAAGCTGGCGCGCCAATTGGGCACGCCGACCGCCAACGTGCAACTCAAGCGCCGTCGCGTGCCGCTGACCGGGGTGTTCCTGGTCAGTGTCGAGATCGACGGCAAGGCCTGGCCCGGCGTCGCCAATATCGGCGTACGACCCACGGTCCAGGGGGATGGCAAGGCCCATCTCGAAGTACATGTTCTGGATTTTGCCGGCGATCTGTATGACCGGCGTTTGACGGTGGTTTTCCACCAGAAGCTGCGTGAAGAGCAGCGTTTTGCCTCCCTGGAGGCGCTCAAGACGGCGATCCATGCAGATATCGCCGCCGCCCGTGCCCTTGTCGCAACCAGCGCCAATCGCTAATGAAGAGCCTTAAATGACCGACTATAAAGCCACGCTAAACCTTCCGGACACCGCCTTCCCGATGAAGGCCGGCCTGCCTCAGCGCGAACCACAGATTCTGCAGCGTTGGGACAGCATTGGCCTGTACGGAAAGTTGCGCGAGATTGGCAAGGATCGTCCGAAGTTCGTCCTGCACGACGGCCCTCCGTACGCCAACGGCACTATTCACATCGGTCACGCGCTGAACAAGATTCTCAAGGACATGATCATCCGCTCCAAGACCCTGTCGGGTTTTGACGCGCCGTATGTCCCAGGCTGGGATTGCCACGGCCTGCCGATCGAGCACAAGGTGGAAGTGACCCACGGCAAGAACCTGGGCGCGGACAAGACCCGCGAGCTGTGCCGTGCCTACGCCACCGAGCAGATCGAAGGGCAGAAGTCCGAGTTCATCCGCCTCGGCGTGCTGGGCGACTTCGCCAACCCCTACAAGACCATGGACTTTACGAACGAAGCCGGTGAAATCCGGGCCCTGGCGAAAATCGTCGAGGGTGGCTTCGTGTTCAAGGGCCTCAAGCCGGTGAACTGGTGCTTCGATTGCGGTTCGGCCCTGGCCGAGGCGGAAGTCGAGTACGAGAACAAGAAGTCGTCGACCATCGACGTAGCGTTCCCGATTGTCGATGAAGACAAGCTCGCCGCCGCTTTCGGCCTGGGCAAGCTGGCCAAGCCGGCCGCTATCGTGATCTGGACCACCACCCCGTGGACCATCCCGGCCAACCAGGCGCTGAACGTCCATCCGGAGTTCAACTACGCCCTGGTCGATGTTGGCGACAAGTTGCTGGTGCTGGCCGAAGAGCTGGTCGAGTCCTGCCTGGCCCGCTACAGCCTCGAAGGCTCGGTGCTGGCGACTGCGCCGGGTTCGGCGCTGGAACTGATCAATTTCCGTCACCCGTTCTATGACCGCCTGTCGCCGGTGTACCTGGCCGACTACGTGGAACTGGGCGCAGGCACCGGCGTGGTTCACTCCGCGCCAGCCTATGGCGTCGACGACTTCGTGACCTGCAAGAAATACGGCATGGTCAACGACGACATCCTCAACCCGGTCCAGAGCAATGGCGTGTACGCGCCGTCCCTGGAGTTCTTCGGCGGCCAGTTCATCTGGAAAGCCAACCCGGCCATCGTCGACAAGCTGACCGAAGTCGGTGCACTGCTGCACACCACCGTCATCGAACACAGCTACATGCACTGCTGGCGCCACAAGACTCCGCTGATCTACCGCGCCACCGCGCAGTGGTTCATCGGCATGGACAAGCAACCCACCAGCGGCGACACCCTGCGCCAGCGGTCGCTCAAGGCCATCGAGGACACTCAATTCGTCCCGGCCTGGGGCCAGGCGCGCCTGCACTCGATGATCGCCAACCGTCCGGACTGGTGCATCTCCCGCCAGCGCAACTGGGGCGTGCCGATCCCGTTCTTCCTGAACAAGGAAAGCGGCGAGCTGCACCCGCGCACCGTCGAACTGATGGAAGAAGTGGCCAAGCGCGTCGAAGTCGAAGGCATCGAAGCCTGGTTCAAGCTGGACGCCGCCGAGCTGCTGGGTGACGACGCGCCGCTGTACGACAAGATCAGCGACACCCTGGACGTCTGGTTCGACTCCGGCACCACCCACTGGCACGTGCTGCGCGGTTCGCACCCGATGGGCCATGAGACCGGTCCGCGTGCCGACCTGTACCTGGAAGGTTCGGACCAGCACCGCGGCTGGTTCCACTCGTCGCTGCTGACCGGTTGCGCCATCGACAACCACGCGCCGTATCGCGAGTTGCTGACCCACGGTTTCACCGTCGACGAGTCCGGTCGCAAGATGTCCAAGTCCTTGGGCAACGTGATCGCGCCGCAGAAAGTCAACGACACCCTGGGCGCCGACATCATGCGCCTGTGGGTCGCCTCCACCGACTACTCCGGTGAGATGGCGGTTTCCGAGCAGATCCTGCAGCGCAGCGCGGACGCCTACCGGCGCATCCGTAATACCGCGCGCTTCCTGCTGTCGAACCTGACCGGTTTCAACCCGGCCACCGACCTGCTGCCGGCCGAAGACATGCTGGCGCTGGACCGCTGGGCCGTGGACCGTACCCTGTTGCTGCAACGCGAATTGCAGGAACACTACGGCGAGTACCGTTTCTGGAACGTCTACTCCAAGATCCACAACTTCTGCGTGCAGGAGCTGGGCGGTTTCTACCTCGACATCATCAAGGATCGCCAGTACACCACCGGCGCCAACAGCAAGGCACGCCGTTCGTGCCAGACCGCGCTGTTCCACATCAGCGAGGCGCTGGTGCGCTGGATCGCGCCGATCCTGGCGTTCACCGCCGACGAACTGTGGGAATACCTGCCGGGCGAGCGCAACGAGTCGGTGATGCTCAACACCTGGTACGAAGGTTTGACCGAGCTGCCGCAAGGCTTTGAGCTGGACCGCGCCTACTGGGACCGGATCATGGCGGTCAAGGCTGCGGTCAACAAGGAAATGGAGATCCAGCGCGCGGCCAAGGCCGTCGGTGGCAACCTCCAGGCCGAAGTGACCCTTTATGCCGAAGAGGCCCTGGGCGTCGACCTGGCCAAACTGGGCAACGAGTTGCGCTTCGTGTTGATCACCTCCACCGCCAGTGTTGCGCCGTTGGTGCAGGCGCCAGCCGATGCCGTGGTCACCGAAGTGGCTGGCTTGAAGCTGAAAGTGGTCAAGTCGGGCTTCGTCAAGTGTGCCCGTTGCTGGCACTGCCGCGAAGACGTCGGCGTGAACCCGGAACATCCGGAAATCTGCGGGCGTTGCGTCGACAACATCAGCGGCACTGGCGAGGTTCGCCACTATGCCTAACGCAGCGGGCCGTTTCGGACGGCTGGGCTGGCTCTGGTTGAGCGTGCTGGTCCTGGTCATCGACCAGGCCAGCAAGTTCTACTTCGAAGGCTCGTTGACCCTGTACCAGCAGATTGTGGTCATCCCCGACTACTTCAGCTGGACCCTGGCGTATAACACCGGCGCGGCATTCAGCTTCCTGGCCGACAGTTCCGGCTGGCAGCGCTGGCTGTTCGCACTGATCGCCGTTGTGGTCAGTGGCGTGCTGGTGGTCTGGCTCAAGCGCCTGGGCCGCGACGAAACCTGGCTGGCCGTGGCGCTGGCACTGGTGCTCGGCGGCGCGCTGGGTAATCTCTACGACCGCATCGCCCTGGGCCACGTGATTGATTTCATCCTGGTGCATTGGCAGAACCGCTGGTATTTCCCGGCGTTCAACTTCGCTGACAGCGCCATCACCGTGGGCGCCATCATGCTCGCCCTGGACATGTTCAAGAGCAAGAAAACCGGAGAAGCCGTCCATGACTGAGCAGCGTATCGCTCAAAACACCGAAGTGAAGCTTCACTTCGCCCTGCACCTGGAGAATGGCGACACCGTCGACAGCACCTTCGACAAGGCCCCGGCCGTGTTCAAGGTCGGTGACGGTAACCTGCTGCCAGGGTTCGAGGCGGCGATCTTCGGTTTCAAGGCCGGCGACAAGCGCACCGTGGTGGTTACTCCGGAAAACGCCTTTGGTCAGCCCAACCCGCAAAACGTACAGACCATGCCACGCTCGCAGTTCCAGGACATGGAGCTGTCCGAGGGCCTGCTGGTGATCTTCAACGACGCCGCCAACACCGAGCTGCCGGGTGTGGTGAAGGCTTTTGACGACGCCCAGGTGACCGTGGATTTCAACCATCCGTTGGCGGGCAAGACCTTGAACTTCGAAGTGGAAATCCTCGAGGTCAAGGCGGTTTAAAGAGCTGGCAGGCAAGTCCTGCCACTACTCGGTTTACTGTGGGAGCGAGCTTGCTCGCGATTGCGGAATCACTTCCAGCAAAGAGGTGACTGATCCACCGCCATCGCGAGCAAGCTCGCTCCCACAAGGTATCTCCATTGTGTTCGAGCCCTTCGTTCGATCAACAGGCAAGACACGAGGCACAGCATGCAAATCAAACTCGCCAACCCCCGTGGCTTCTGCGCCGGCGTGGACCGGGCGATCGAAATCGTCAACCGCGCCCTGGAAGTCTTCGGGCCGCCGATCTATGTGCGCCACGAAGTGGTCCACAACAAATTCGTCGTCGAGGACCTGCGCAGCCGCGGGGCGATCTTCGTCGAGGAACTGGACCAGGTGCCGGACGACGTCATCGTGATCTTCAGTGCCCATGGCGTTTCCCAGGCGGTACGTACCGAAGCAGCCGGCCGTGGTCTGAAGGTGTTCGACGCGACCTGCCCGCTGGTGACCAAGGTGCACATCGAAGTGGCGCGCTACAGCCGCGACGGTCGTGAATGCATCCTGATCGGCCACGAGGGGCACCCGGAAGTCGAAGGCACCATGGGCCAATACGATGCCAGCAATGGCGGCGCGATCTACCTGGTCGAGGACGAGGACGACGTCGCAGCCCTGCAGGTACGCAACCCGGAAAGCCTGGCTTTTGTTACCCAGACCACCCTGTCCATGGACGATACCAGCCGGGTGATCGACGCCCTGCGTTCGCGCTTTCCTGCCATCGGCGGCCCACGCAAGGACGACATTTGCTACGCCACCCAGAATCGTCAGGACGCGGTCAAGCAATTGGCCAACGAATGCGACGTGGTCCTGGTCGTCGGCAGCCCGAACAGCTCCAACTCCAATCGCCTGCGTGAGCTGGCCGAGCGCATGGGAACCCCGGCCTACCTGATCGACGGTGCCGAGGACATGCAGCGCAGCTGGTTCGACGGCATCGAGCACATCGGCATTACCGCGGGTGCTTCGGCACCGGAAGTCCTGGTGCGCGGCGTGATCCAGCAATTGCAGGCCTGGGGTGCCATCGGTGCCGATGAGCTGGCCGGCCGGGAGGAAAACATCACCTTCTCCATGCCCAAGGAACTACGCGTCCGCTCCCTGCTTTAAGTTCTTTTCGCACAAAGCCTGTTCGGCGACCTTGTTGCGCAGGCTGACGCGACCGGTAGGTGACAGTACCACCTGATGATGGCTGACCGGTTCGTGCCGGGCGCACACGTGCAAAGTGCCCGCCTGAAAGGCACCGCTGGGCAGTAGTGCCGCACCGTGGCCGGCGAACGTTACCCGGTGCTTCACCGGCCAGTTACCCACCACCAGGGCGCGGCTGCTGCGCTGTTCCAGCAATGTCTGCTCATCGCCGTCCAATCTGATTTGCCACCCTTGGCTCCAATCGTTGTCTATCCCTTGAATAGTCACTGTCCGGTTACGCGTGATGGCTTCGCTGCGGGCACTGCGCAAGCCGCTGGCCAATAGTTGCGCGGTGTCATTGCGTTCCGTGGATTCGACCAGCGCCTTGAAGCTTGAACTGGCCCACGGCAGAACAATTGCGGCAATCGCCAGTCCCATGAGCAGTTCGATCAGGCTGAAACCCTGTTGGTGCATGGTGTTCTCCTCCCTGGAGAGTGTGAAGCGGTCCTTAAGACTTGTGAGTTTCATTGTGGCGAGGGGATTTATCCCCGCTGGGCTGCGAAGCAGCCCCAAAACAGTCAACACAATCTGTCTGACACACCGAGGTATCAGGATTTAGGGCTGCTGCGCAGCCCAGCGGGGATAAATCCCCTCGCCACAGGTCACTGCCCAGTGATGAACTGCATCAAGCACACGGCAATGGTTTGTTCTAGCGTTACAGAAGCAGGTATAGCCGACGGCAACGGAGGGCATCGATGGATCTTCGTACAAAAGGTTTCACGCTGATCGAGGTGCTGGTCGCCCTTGGCGTACTGCTGATCCTCATCACGATGGCGGTGCCGGCCTTCACCGGCTCGATGCAGAGCACCAAGGCGGACACCGAGATCGGCGATCTGCGTCGGGCCCTGAACTTTGCCCGCATGGAGGCGATCGACCGGGGTGTCACCACGCGCATTCGCCCCACCGCCCAGGGCAGCGTCTGGAGCGGAGAACTGACGGTGTACGACGGTACTGGCAATCCGGCCAATGTATTGCGGGTTGTTCCAGCAATGAGCAGTGGGACGACTCTGACGCTAACCTCAGACGTGACCAACATCGATTTCAACAATCTGGGTGGGTTATCGGCACCGGCCACGCCGGTGAGCTTCAATTATGTACGGGGGACGCAGAGCAGGACGCTGAGTGTTTGCCTCAATGGACGAATCGTATTGGGTGGAAGTTGCGGATGAAGGGTTGCAGTAGAAAGCCACAGGCGGGCATGACGCTGATCGAAGTGCTGGTGGCCGTGCTGATTCTCGGTGTGGGCTTGCTGGGGGCGGCGATGGTCCAGCTCAATGCCCTGAAGTACACCGACAGCTCGCGGATGACCAGCCAGGCCAGCTTCATCGCCTACGATATGCTGGACCGCATCCGCGCCAACTCCGCTGCCGATTACACCGTCACGCCGCCCAGTTCACCCAACCTCAACGTGACCCGGGACCAGGACCTCTACGATTTCAAGACCAACATCGTCAGCTTCGGCGGCGCCACGGCCACCGGGACCATCGCGCTGAACCAGCGGGTCTACACCATCACCATTTCCTGGGACGATGCCCGGGCCGCCAACACCACCAACGCGGCCGATGCACGGCGCAGTTTCGTGCTGACCAGCCGCGCCGCCGTCGATCCGGTGGGGACGCCATGAACAGACGTAGCCGGGGCTTCGGCCTGATCGAGTTGATGATCGCGCTGGTCATCAGTCTCATCGTGGTGCTGGGTGTGGTGCAGATCTTCATCGCCGCCAAGAACACCTACATCAGCCAGAGTGCGGCGGCGGTGATGCAGGAGGATGCACGCTTTGCCCTGAGCAAGATGGTCCAGGAGATTCGCATGGTGGGGATGTTCGGTTGCCTGGGTAGCATTACCGACGCGTCCTCGGCAGGGGACTTCAATGCCAGCCAGATCACGCCGATCCGCTGGGACAACGCCAACCTGAAAATGACCCTGGTGACGACGGATGTGGGCAACAGTGGCGGCGTGCCGACCTGGACCGTCCTTTCCGACTGCCGTACCTCGGCCACGGCCTACACTGGCGCACGGGCCCCGGCGGCCGGACAGTTGGTTTTTCCGGTACGCCGGTTGATCTACAGCTTCAGCAACAACCAGTTGTCGATGGGCACCGGGGCCGGCAACCCGACCCTGGCGGTGTTGGTGGACAATGTGCGCACATTCAACGTGACCTTCGGTGTGGCCGGCAGCTCGACGGACGTTGCGGCCGCGAGCTACAGCAGCAACCCGACTGACCCGGCACTGATCCGCAGCGTGCGCCTGACCCTGACGCTCTTCGATCCGAAGAACAACGTGCGCGACCAGACCTTCAATGTGGTTGCCGCCTTGCGTAACCGGCTCTTGTGAGGGGGCGCTTGATGAAATCCGGCCCCTTCGAGCACCGTCAGCGCGGCATGGCATTGCTGGTCAGCCTGGTTTTTCTGTTGTTGCTCACGCTGATCGGCCTGTCGTCGATGCAAAGCGCCACCCTCCAGGAAAAAATGACCAGCAGCGTCATGCTGCGCAACCAGTCGTTCCAGACGGCCGAGGCGGTGCTGAGAATGGGCGAGAACGCCGTGCAGGTGGAGACGTATGCGCTGGCAGTCTGCACCACTGTTATTCAATGTGCGCCACCGGCGGAGTCCGCCACGCTGACGGGGGCTGGGCGCAACTCATCGTCGGGGGTCACCTGGGTCGCCGCCGCGGGTGGGTTTTATGGCGTGCAGAACATTGGTACCACTCTCGCGGCGGTCAATGTGCCGAACGGTACCTCGGCGACGCTGTACCGGATCACAGCAGTAGCGGTGGTGGGGAATAACCAGCGCAGCGTGGTGGAGAGCATCTATGCGAAATATTGAAGCTCGCCACGGCTGGAGACAGGCGCTGTGGGGTGTATTGCTCAGCCTCTACCTGGCTGCCCCGGTCTATGGGTTCACGCCTTCGGATTCGCCGTTGTTGAGTGCTGCTGCGGTGACGCCGAACGTGATGCTGCTGATCGACGACTCGGGGAGCATGAACAACATTATCTGGGCGGCGGGGTTTGATCCGACGGTGACGCGGCCGACCATTTACACCTGCGACTCGAGCAATAACTGCAACAGCGTTAGTGAGCTGGATATGGACGATGGCAATGTCTTGCTGGCAAGCCTCACCCGTGGCGGCTGCTCGAACGGCGGCAACTGGTACGGTTTCTATCGAAATAATTTCGGGCGGGTCTGTCTGCGGTTGCCGGACCCGGTGGGCAACGGCAACACCCGCTACACAGCCAACTACCTGTCTTATCTGGTGATGCTGGCCAACAGCTCAAGTCGCGACTTTACCTCTGGCACGATCCCCAATGATTACCGAATCAATGTGGCCCGGGATGTCTCCAACGACCTGGTCGCCAGCAACCGTGCCCTGCGCATCGGCCTTGCGACCTTCAACCCGCCCAGCAGCAGTAACTCTGGCCCGGGAGGCTTTATCGCCCGCTCTGTCAGCGACCTGTCGCCCGTCACCGGCAGCGTTACCCAGACCCAGGCCAATAGCAACTACACCGCGTTGATCAACGCCATCAACGGCCTGGGCGCCATTGCCAATACACCGCTGGCCGAGAGCTATTACGAAGTCACCCGCTATTTCCGGGGCATGGCGCCGTACTACAACGGCACGCCCAGTACCTACACCAGCCCGATCCAGTACCGTTGCCAGAAAAACTTCGGCGTAGTGATTACCGACGGCTTCCCCACCTATGACCGGACGTTCCCTACCAACGACCCGCAGGGCGGCTCCCGCCTGCCAAACTGGGACGGTATCAGCACCAATGACGGCGACAACCCCAGTGGTGATGGCGAGGGCGACACGCTGTACCTGGACGACATCGCCAAGTTCGCCTTCGACATCGACATGCGCTCCACCGGTACCGATGCCACCGGCAAGAGCTGGGACACTGCGGATTTCCCCCGGCAGTACCTCAACACCTACACCGTCGGTTTCACCGCGACCAACCAGATGCTGTCCGACGCCGCTCGCTACGGTGCAGGCAGGTATTACCAGGCGACCGACAGCGAAGGCCTGAGCTCGGCCCTGTCGTCGGCCCTGAGCGACATCACCTCCAAGGCCGGGTCGGGTGGCGGCGGCGCCACCAACGGTGCGACGTTATCCAGCACCTCCAGCTTCTACCAGACCACCTATGACCCAAAGGACTGGCGCGGGATCATCCGGGCCTTTGGCTTCACTTCAACTGGCACTGTCGACAAGGCTGCGGTGCAGTGGAGCACCGACACCGCCATTGTTCCCGGTGCCACGGCACCGCTTTATCAATCGTGGAACACCACGACCAATACGCCGGTGACCCTGTCCTACGGCAACTTTTCAATGGCCCAGCAAACCAGCCTCAACCAGAACCTGCCCGCGGGAATCACCGGCAACGATCTGGTGGAGTGGAGCAAGGGCACCAACAAGACCGGCTTGAAGGTACGCAGTGTGTTGCTGGGGGACATCATCAACTCGCCGCTGGTGCTGGCGTCGCCCAATGACCAGACCGCCGCGGACCTGCTGAACGACACCAGCTACAGCACATACCTGGCGACCAAGGCGGCGGGTATGAACACCAGCCTCGTGGTGAACGCCAATGACGGCTTCTTCAGCGTCATCAACGCCGCCAATGGCACGCGGCGCTACGCCTACATGCCTTCGAGCGTGTTGCCGGCGCTGGATGACATTGCCGATATCAACTACATCAATGGGGTGAGCCACCGGTTCCTGGTGGATGGGCAGGTTGGCGTATTCGATACGCAGTCGGGCAGTGCCTGGAAAACGCTGGCCGTGGGGGGGACCGGGGCCGGGGGCAGGACCTTCTTTGCGGTGCAACTGTTCGATGCGACGGCCGGCAATACCATTCGAGCGTTATGGGAGATCAGCGCGCCGAGCGTTGCCAACACGACCAATACCTTCAACGACCTGGGCTACGCCTATGCCCGCCCCGAAGTCGCTCGGCTGGCGGACGGCCGTTGGGCGGCGTTCATTTCCAATGGCTACGGCAGCAATAGCGGTGTGGCGGCGTTGTACGTGGTGGATATCCGCGACGGTTCGCTGATCCGCAAAATCGTCATCAACAGCAGCGAGACCGATAACGGCCTGTCCTCGGTCAAGCTGCGGGTCAACTCCCAGAATGTGGTGCAGGCGGCCTACGGCGGTGACTTGAAAGGGCGGATGTGGAAGTTCGACCTCAGCGGCACGTCCCCAACCACCTGGGGGCTGGCGTTTGCCGGCCAGCCTTTGTTCACCACGTCCGGTGGAGCGACCCAGCCCATCACCGTTCAACCGTTGCTGGCAGACAATCCCCAGGGTGGGGTCCAGGTCTTTTTCGGTACCGGTAAATTCAATGAGGCAACGGACAAGCTCAACAAGGATCTGCAAGGCTTCTACTCGATCTGGGATGCCACCGGTGGTGCTGGGCAGATCACGGTGTCGAGCTTGCAGGCCCAGTCGATCACCGGCGTGTTCTCGGGCAGTACGGGGCAATTCGTGACCACCAGCCAGACTGACGTGACCTACCCGGCAAAAAAGGGCTGGTATCTGCCCTTGGTGTACAACAACGCGCTGACTGGGGAGCGGGTGATCAATCCGGCCAACCTGGTGCTCGGGCGCGTGGTCTTCACCACGGCAGCCGTGGACACTACCGACCCCTGCGCCAGCTTCGGCACCGGCAAATTGATCGAAGTGGATGCGTTCAGCGGTAAGATGCTCAACTATGCGGTGCTCGACACCAATGCTGACGGCAAGCTCAGTAGCCTCGACACGATCTCCGCCGGGGTGGTGTTCACTGGTGGTATCCCGACCTTGAGCGCCGTCGTCAACGCCAACGGAGCCACCAACATGATCGTGAACGACTCCAGTGGCGGTATCACCGACCTGGTGGGCAAATCCGTGGGCGGCAGTCGTCGCGTCATGTGGCGGCAAATACAGTGAGGGGTAAGGGAATGCGCAGAACCAACCGGGGCTTCACCTTGATCGAAATCATGATCGTGATCGCGATCATCGGTATCGTGGTCACCGTCGGCTACCCGAGCCTGACCGAGTACATGAAAAAAGGCCGACGCGCTGAAATCGCCGGGCTGTTGTCGGAGCAGGCGCAGATACTTGAGCGCTTCTATTCGAAGAACAACGTCTATACCAATGCGACTGGGCTGAGTAACGGTAATGACTTCTACACCATCAACCGGACATTGGCGGACCAGAGCTTTACCCTGACCGCGGTACGTAAAAGCGGCTCATCCATGGCGACGGACAAGTGCGGTGATTTCACCATCAACAATACCGGCGTGCGCAGCATGCTCAATGCCGCTTCCGGGCTGACCACCAAGGATTGCTGGGGCCGCTGAGTTTCCTTTTCGGGCGCCCTGTCGCGCCCTTCAGTTTTATGAGTCGAATCAGAACATGACCAGGCAACAGCAAGTGGTGATTGTCGGCGGCGGAGTCATTGGCCTGCTGACCGCGTTCAATCTGGCGTCCGAAGGGCAGCGTGTGGTGCTGCTGGAGCGCTCCAATGTCGGCAAGGAATCATCCTGGGCCGGTGGCGGCATCGTTTCTCCGTTGTACCCGTGGCGCTACAGCCCGGCGGTTACGGCGCTGGCGCACTGGTCGCAGGATTTTTATCCACAGCTGGGCCAGCGTTTGTTCGCGGCTACCGGGATCGATCCCCAGGTGCATGTCACCGGATTGTATTGGCTGGATCTGGACGACCAGGACGAGGCGCTGGCCTGGGCCGCGCGGGAAGGGCGGCCGCTGCGGGCTGTGGATATCTCGGCGGTCCATGACGCGGTGCCGGTACTGGGTTCAGGGTTCTCCCGGGCGATCCACATGGCTGACGTGGCGAACGTGCGCAATCCCCGGTTGGTGAAGTCCCTCAAGGCTGCGTTGCTGGCGCTGCCCGGGGTCACGCTGCATGAACAATGCGAGGTCAGTGGCTTCATCCGCGACGGCGGGCGTGTCGTGGGAGTGGACAGCTCGGCCGGGGCTATTCGTGGCGATCAGGTGGTGCTGGCCGCTGGCGCCTGGAGTGGGGAGTTGCTCAAGAGCCTGGGCCTGAAGTTACCGGTCGAGCCGGTCAAGGGGCAGATGATCCTGTACAAGTGCTCGTCCGACTTTTTGTCGAGCATGGTCCTGGCCAAGGGCCGTTATGCGATCCCGCGTCGTGATGGGCATATCCTGGTGGGCAGTACCCTGGAGCGCGAAGGCTTCGACAAGACCCCGACCGATGTTGCGCTGGAGAGCCTGAAGGCTTCGGCGCAGCAGTTGATTCCGGCGCTGGCCGAGGCTGAGTTGGTCGGGCATTGGGCGGGGCTGCGGCCGGGATCGCCAGAGGGTATTCCTTATATCGGTGAGGTGCCGGGGTTTGCGGGGCTGTGGTTGAACTGTGGGCATTATCGCAATGGGTTGGTGTTGGCGCCGGCTTCGTGTCAGTTGTTCGTGGATGTGATGTTGGGGCGTGAGCCGGTGATTGATCCTGCGCCGTATTCGCCGGCGGGGCGCTTGTAGGGTCTGGCTGTGGAGCAACGCCTGGTGACGAGGCGGCCTTACAGCCGGCCTGGCTCTTTCGGCTGTACTCCGATTCAAGTGTGGGAGATTCTATGGTGCATGACTAGCCTTCAAATGCCTTTCTGGCAGGTATTCGCTCTGATTCTGCAGCAGAGCGAATACTACGCGGGCAAGCTTGCGCGACAGCGCCACCATGGCCTGAGTTGTACTTAGTCCCCGTGCCAGCAACGCCTCATAGAACCCCTTCCATCGCTCCGTGCGCCTTGCCGACATCGCTGCGTTGTGCAGCAGTCGGCGAGCTTCTGGATCACCTCGTTTGGTCAAGCAGCGGCGACCCTGTTTTCGCCCTGATTGCGATATGCGCAGGTCCAGCCCCAGAAAAGCGATGAAGGCATCGGCATTTTTGAAATCCCCCCGCTGAAACGAGGTGAGCAACCGGGCGCCGGTCAACAGGCCAATGCCTTCAACTTTCATGCAGCGCTTGAGCTGACCCAGCAAGCCTGCGTCCTTCAGCTCATCCTGGATCTTTTTTTCGACCAGGGTTTCCAGCCGTTGCATCGCGCCTATCTGGCGTTTGAACGCGGCTTTGAGTAACGGCTCGTTCGCCCAGCTTTGGCTCAGGCTGACACGGGCCTGGACCACAGCCGCACGGCGTCGGAAAAGGCTTACGAGCCGGCGATACAAGGGCGATGGCGGGTTCCAGGGATGCAGTTCCTGGCCTTCGTTCTTCAGGTAACGGGCCAACAGGCGAGCATCCAGTGCATCGGTTTTGGCGCGCACGTTCACGCCTTTGCGGTAGTGACTGAGCTCATAGCCACCGACCATGTAGATCACGCAGCCGGCCTTGTGAGCCAGATCGGCGAACTCCAGGTGATAGATATTGGTGGCTTCGATGGCAATATCCACCTGCATGGACAAGGCCTTGAGCCACTTCTTAATCGCAGTTTTGTTATTGGGGACTATCTCAAGCTGATCGGTTTCGGCGTGATACATCACCAACTCATCCTTGGCGACATCCACACCCACAATCGGCTTGACGAGGGGAATCGGCATTGCCATTGAAAACTCTCCGGGCTAAGGTTTGAACACTTGAAGGGTTCACCCAGAGGCGCAGGCTTGTTCCTATCGTCGGTCTAGGCCAGATGCATTCTTTATCGGCGCTTGGGTGTGAAAGGAGGAGGGGTAAAATCTCCCACGGTCTGTACTGCGGCTAACAGTCAGAAGCGAACCTTGTCCCTCCTCCTCCCTTCAAGTCCTACCATACAAGCGAGCCTGCTCGCGATGGCGTCCTGACAGACGGCCAGGATGTTGTTGATCGGGTACATATCCGTTGCTGCGGCAACGGCCACTTAGGGTTCCGCTTTTACAGCGGGTCACTTTCGAAAAGCCGGAATGCCGGCCCAGGCGAAAGTAACCAAAGCGCTACATGCCCCACCACTCGGTGCCTCGCTAAGGCTCGGCATGCCCTCACTCCGGCATTGCTCCGTGGGCCCGCCGCGAAGGGCCATCCATGGCCCAGCGCGGCTATCCCGGCATCCATGCCGGGATGCCCACTACGCAATACCTGCGTTCGGCCAGCGTGGTTAACGGGGCGCCGAGATCAACGTCCACCGCGAGGCGGCCTTACAGCCGGCCTGGCTCTTTCAGGTGTACTCCGATCCAACTGTGGGAGCGGGCTTGCTCGCGAAGGCGGCCTTACAGCCGGCCTGGCTCTTCCGGTTGACTCAAGCCCACTGTGGGAGCGAGCCTGCTCGCGATGGCGTCGGTACATTCAACATGTATTCAAACTGACCCGCCGCTATCGCGAGCAGGCTCGCTCCCACGGGGATTGGCGTTGGCTGAGAAATAACCGGCCGCCACAGAGTGAGGTGGTCAACTTTTTCCGGACACCTCAATCGGTGTTTTTCAGGCTGCTTGCCGCTCATACTGATTGGGCGGTAAATAGCCCAAGGATGAATGGATTCGCCTTCCGTTGTAGAACCGCACGATGTAGTCCGTGATGTCCTTGATCGCTTCGCCATGGTTGGCGTAATCCTTGCGCCAAACACGCTCCATCTTCAGATTCAAGAAGAAGCGCTCCATGACCGCATTGTCCCAGCAGTTGCCCTTGCGACTCATGCTGCAACGCATTCCATGTCGCGTCAGCAAGTCCTGGTAATCCGTACCGGCATACTGGCTGCCTCGATCCGAGTGTGCGATCAGGCCCGGTTCAGGTTGCCTCTGCGCGATGGCCAGTTGCATCGCACTGCATACCAACTCTGCCCGCATGTGGGGTGCCATGGCCCAGCCCACGATTTTGCGTGAGTACAGGTCCATGACGGCCGCCAGGTACAACCAGCCGCTGCGGGTACGGATGTAAGTGATGTCAGCGACCCACGACTGGTTGATGCGCTCGGGGTTGAACTGGCGATTGAGCAGGTTTTCAGCCACCGGAAAATTGTGATTGCTGTCAGTGGTATGAACGAACTTGCGTTTCCAGATCGGGCGCAAATCCTGTTGTTTCATCAGGCGGCGGACCTTGTTCCGCCCAACGGAGACGCCAGTGTCACGCAGCGCTTTCACCAAACGACGACTGCCATAACAGTGTTCATTGGACACGAAGGCAGCCTTGAGCTGAGCGGCAACCGAGCACACAGGTTTTGGCTTCAAACGCCTCTGACGAGCTTCGTAAAACCCCGAACGACTGATCCGCAACACCCGGCAGATACGCGCCACCGGGTAGGCCTTGCATTGAATTTGGTGAACCAACTGGTGGATCACTTCAACTCGCGGGCAAAGAAGGCCGTAGCTTTTTTTAATATGTCATTATCCGTCTTCAGTTCGCGGACTTGCTGTTCAAGCTGGCGAATACGCTGCTGGTCGCTGGTCAATGGTTTGCCAATCCCCGTACCGCCCGACTGCTCGGTTTGATACTGCTGAACCCAGCGGCGCACGGCGGTGTCGCTCAGGCCTAAATCGGTACAAACCGAGTTCACGCTCAGACCTTGATCAACAATCATCTTGCAGACCTTCAGCTTGAACTCGGCGTCGAATTTTCTGTATTTCTTAGTCATGGAATATTCCTCAATGGGTGTAGTTTCACCCATTGAGGTGTCCGGGGCCATTAGACCAGCTCAGAGTCGTTGTGAGTGAGCTGACGGCTGTTCGAGATTTGTGGGAATGGTCGGACAACGTCCAAGCTTAAGCTGATTTTTCCGACGAGCTTTGGCGGTTGCCGGGTGGGAAGGCTTATCGCTAACCTTTTTCGGTCGCTGCCAATTCAGCGTCCGGGCGTCGCGGCCCGCTAACTTGGTGCATAATTCCAGCCTACGATGGTGCTTCGGCATCTATCGTTCTGTCATGGCTGGCTGTGCGTGGGATACCTTCGGGTATGCCGGGTACCAAGGTCTCGGTCCGCGAACCCGCGTACAGCTGCCACCTCCAATTGCGTCGCGGCGATCGGTGGCAGCTCCAAAACCTTGGAGATGCACGATGATCAAAGTCACACCCAATCCCCCTGAAACAGATTCCTCATCAGCCCATGGCGGGCTCGATCCTCAAAAGCTCGATGAAGCCGCCAAGCGGGCCCTAGACTATTACCTGGCCCCTGCACCTGAAGTCAAAAAGAAGCCAGCCTCGAACCAACTGTTCACCGTCGTAGAGGGCATTGACGCCGAATGCCTCCTCGCCAACCTAAGCGAAACCCTGGCATCCGCGAACGCAACGCTCAGCGACCTTGCTTTCGAGCTTGACGGTTCGCGCCGGCATGTTGCTTTGGGTGTGCAACAGCTGATCGAGCTGAGCGAATTGCTGGCCAATCGGGTGTTGGATGAGCGGGTGCCGGTGACGGCGAATTAGGAACTGATCAATAGAACTGGCGGGCTAAATACGATTGTGGCGAGGGGATTTATCCCCGCTGGGCTGCGAAGCGGCCCTAGATCCTTACATCTCGGTGTATCAGGCAGATTTGTATTGGCTGTCTTGGGGCTGCTACGCAGCCCAGCGGGGATAAATCCCCTCGCCACAGGGGCGGTGAGAGCCCAGCCATTGGTGGCGGCTTCCCTCAATCCAACCCCAACTTCTTCAACCGATACCGCATCGACCGAAACGACAGCTTCAATCGCTGCGCTGCGGCGGTGCGGTTCCAGCGGGTTTCCTCCAGGGCCTGGAGGATGACTTTGCGTTCGACGTCTTCCAGATAGTCTTCCAGGTTGTCGACCCGCATCAGATCGGGGTTGCTGGCATCGGTGATGCCATTGCCTTCGGCCAGGCGCAGGTCGTCGGCTTCGATCTGCTGGTGTTCGCAGAGGGTGTAGGCCCGTTCGAGCATGTTTTCCAGCTCTCGCACGTTGCCGGGGAAACGGTAGTTGCGAAGGGCTTCGAGGGCTTGGGGATGAAGCTTGGCCGCAGGGTTGCTGGTGGTGGCAGCCAGGCGCTGGAGCATGTGGTTGGCCAGCGGTTCGATGTCTTCGCGGCGTTCGCGCAGGGGCGGGACGCGCAGTTCGATGACGTTCAGGCGATAGTACAGATCCTGGCGGAAGCGCCCGGCGGCGACTTCGGCGTCCAGGTCCTTGTGGGTTGCGCAGAGGATGCGTACATCCACCACTTCCTCCTGCTGGCCGCCCACGGCGCGCACGGCTTTTTCCTGGATCGCCCGCAATAGCTTGACCTGCATTGCCAGGGGCAGGTCGGCCACTTCATCAAGAAACAGGGTGCCACCGTGGGCGGCCTGGAACAGTCCGGGCTTGTCCTCGATGGCGCCGCTGAAGCTGCCTTTTCGATGGCCGAAAAACTCGCTTTCCATCAGCTCTGTCGGAATCGCCCCACAGTTGACTGGCACAAAGCCTCGGCTGGAGCGGGGGCCTTGTTCGTGGATCAGTCGTGCCACCAGTTCCTTGCCGCAGCCGGATTCCCCGCTGATGTACACCGGCGCCTGGCTGCGGGCCAGTTTTTCGATCTGTTTGCGCACGCTGCGCATCGGCGGGGAGTCGCCCAGCAGGCAGCGTTCGAGGGTGGCCGGGGCGGCGGCGGACGGCAGACGCAGGGCGCTGGTGACCAGTTCCCGCAGCCGACCCAGGTCGACCGGTTTGGTCAGGAAGTCAAAGGCTCCGGCCTTGAGGGCGTCGATGGCGGTTTCCAGGCTGCCGTAGGCGGTGATCATCGCCACGGGGAGTTGGGCATAACGTTGCTGGATGTGTTGCACCAGTTCCAGGCCAGTGCCGTCGGGCAGGCGCATGTCGGTCAGGCACAGGTCGAAGGTTTCGTCCGCCAGCAGGGATTGGGCCTCGGCAAGATTCCTGGCGCTGCGGGTGTCGAGTTTCATCCTGCCCAGGGTGATGTCCAGGAGTTCGCGGATGTCCGGTTCGTCATCGACGATCAGGATTCGTTGCCGTGAGCGTGTATTCAAATCTGTTTCCGTCCGTGAGCAAAAGTGATGCGAAAGCAGCCGCCGCCTTGGCGTGGTTTGAAGTCTAGGCGGGCCTGGTTGCTTTCGCACAGCTCACGGGACAGATAGAGCCCAAGGCCGGTGCCCTGGCTGCTGGTGGTGAAGAACGGTTCAAACAGATGCGCCTGCTGGTCCGGTGTTACGCCGGGGCCGTTGTCGATGATGTCTAACGTGGATAAACGGCTGTGTGGGTCGACGAACAGGTTCAGCCAGGCCTCGGCCTTCTCATGGGCCAGTGCACTGTGACGCCAGGCGTTTCGCAGCAGGTTATCGAGCACCTGGGTGAGTTGGTCGGGATCCATGAGGGTGATGTAGTCCCCCGGTTCGATACTCAGGTGCAGTTGCTGGTGCTCGGCCGCGTGTTCATGGGCTTGCCTTGCGAACTGTTCGAGCCAGGCCCGCAGATCCAGGCGTTGGGGCGTGGTTTGCTGGCGCCGGGACAAT
The DNA here is from genome assembly GCF_026016325.1 of Pseudomonas sp. B21-056. NCBI lineage: Bacteria > Pseudomonadati > Pseudomonadota > Gammaproteobacteria > Pseudomonadales > Pseudomonadaceae > Pseudomonas > Pseudomonas sp. B21-056. Next base: position 5,404,692 of record NZ_CP087203.1, on the reverse strand, counting down.
TGCAGGACGTTTTCAATGACGCGATTCATTCGTTGGGAGTGGTCTTGAATAATCTGCGTCAGACGCCGGTCGGCGTCGTTCAGTTCCTCGGACTCGCGCAGTAATTGTGCCGCATGGCTGATCGCTCCCAGGGGGTTGCGGATTTCATGGGCGATGCCGGCCGTGAGGCGCCCCAGCGAAGCGAGTTTCAGTTGTTGGGCATGCTGGGCAACCTGGGCCAGGTCTTCGAGGAATACCAGGATCTGATGCTGTTCGTTGTACCCAAGGACGATGAAGCTCGGTTGCAGGGTCAGGCCCGTGCCGGCAATGGTCAGGCTTGACGGGCGCAGGCTGGGGTTGTTCAGCCACAGTTGCAGGCGTTCGACCAGGGCGCTGGAATAGTCATCGATTTGTTGGCCGATCAGGTCGTGCATGCCCAGCAGGTTCAAGGCGCTTTCGTTGGCCAGTTGCACCCGGCGTTGACGGTCGAGGACCAGGATGCCGGTGCGCATGCGCTGCAGGATCAGGGCGTTGAGGGTTTCGAGGCTGGTCACCTCGCTGGCCCGCTGCTCGGCCAGGGTTTCGCTGGCTTCCAGTCGCCGGGTCAGGCCCTGTACCAGCAGCGCGGCGGCGAAGCACAGCGCGCCCAGGGTGCCGGCCTGCAAATAACTGCCGGGAAGGCTCGAGTCGTTCAGGCCAAGGAAGAAACTCGATCCGACGATGCCGATTGTGGCGACGGCGGCGATCAACAGGCCGATCCGGCCGCGCAACAGCGTATTGCCGATGGCGACCGAGACGATGAGCAGGTTGCCGATGGCGCTGGGGGCGCCGCCCGCAACAAAGAACAGCCACGACAGCAGCAGCACATCGGTGAGCGCCAAGCCGAACAGTCGCGCAGGGCGCCGGGTGTTTTCCAGGAACACCACCAGCAGGATGTTCAGCACCAGGTATAGCCAGCTGCCACTGCGCAGCAGGTCATCGTTGGCGAACGCCAGCAGGCGGTTGTCCATGTTGCTGGAGATCAGCAGTACCAGGGTGATGCCGATACTCAAGCGGTACAGGTGATACAGGCGCAGCAACCGCTGCGTCTGTCTGACGCGAGGACTTGATGCCTCAGCGATCACGAGGGCCCGGGCCTTGCTCCAGATGAGCCTGGCTGCAATACCACTGTTGTTCGAGGGGGAGCGCCCGGTCGCGGGGCAGGTGCACGCCACAGTGGGCGCAACGCACCATGGGCGGCGCATCCTGCTCCCGGGAGGGCCTTGTTGCGGAGGCCTTGGGCTTCATGTTGCGAAAGATCCATATGGCAGAGGCGACGACGGCGAACAAGATCAATAGACGAAGCATGATGGGCGGCTTTCTGGCGAGAGATGAGGCAGTTTAGCCAAGGACTGGAGCGGCGCACAGTTCAATAGGATCCAGGCACAAAAAAGGGAGACCGTCGGGTCTCCCTTTTTGCTGGTGCCCTGTGCTCAGTCGAACAGGCCGAAGGTCATGTAGCTGAACCAGGAGCGGTCACCGGATTTGTTCTCAGGCTCCGGCTCTTCGATCACATCGCCATTCTCATCCTTGGGCTTGAGCTCATTAGGAATGGCTTCCTTGGCGTCCTGGAATTGACGCTGTATGTCCTGGTTGGCGCGGGTTTCGCCCGGTGGCAGGGGTGGACGAGACTCGATCAGGCCCAGGGTTGCCTTGCTCAGCCATGAACGGTTGTCGGCTTCTGCAACGCGTGGGGTGAACTGGCCGTCGGCCAGGGAAGGGTGATCCGGGTAGTTCAGCTTGAGGGTTTCCAGGCTGCTGGCCGCCAGTTCGTCCAGGTGCAGGCGTTGGTACGCTTCGGTCATCACCGCCAGGCCGTCGCCCACCGATGGGGTTTCCTGGAAGTTTTCCACCACGTAGCGGCCACGGTTGGCGGCGGCGACGTAGGCCTGACGGGTCAGGTAGTAGTCGGCCACGTGGATTTCGTAGGAGGCCAGCAGGTTGCGCAGGTAGATCATGCGCTGCTTGGCATCCGGTGAGTAGCGGCTGTTGGGGAAACGACTGGTCAACTGGGCGAACTCGTTGTAGGAGTCGCGCGCGGCGCCCGGATCACGCTTGGTCATGTCCAGCGGCAGGAAGCGCGCCAGCAGGCCGACGTCCTGGTCGAAGGAGGTCAGGCCCTTGAGGTAATAGGCGTAATCGACATTCGGGTGCTGTGGATGCAGACGAATGAAGCGTTCGGCAGCGGACTTCGCCGCTTCCGGCTCGGCGTTCTTGTAGTTGGCGTAGATCAGCTCCAGTTGGGCCTGATCGGCGTAGCGACCGAACGGATACCGCGACTCCAGGGCCTTGAGCTTGGCGGTAGCACTGGTGTAGCTGTTGTTGTCCAGGTCGTTCTGCGCCTGTTGGTACAGTTCGACTTCGCTCAGGTTTTCGTCTACGACTTCCTTCGACGAGCAAGCAGCAGTCAATGCGAGGATGGCGATCAGCAGCAGGTGTTTCACTTGCATGGCGGCTTGCGTCCCTATGACGGCCGCTGTCTTGGGCGGGGCCGTCCTGTTATGATGAGCGCCCCGTTGAAAGCCTCGGGGCAAAAGACGCCGTATTTAACCACAAGCGCGCAGCCGAAACCAAAGGCTGTGCCGACGCCCAGTCCGAGCATGTCCGATAAAATAGAACTTCGCGCAGAGGTGCCGTCCGAATTGGGCGGCCAACGCCTCGATCAAGTCGCTGCCCAACTCTTCACCGAGCATTCGCGCTCGCGCCTTTCCGCCTGGATCAAGGACGGCCGCCTGACGGTGGATGGGGCGGTCATCCGTCCGCGCGACATCGTCCATGGCGGCGCCATCCTCGAGCTGACGGCCGAACAGGAGGCCCAGGGAGAATGGGTTGCCCAGGACATTGCCCTGGACATCGTCTATGAAGACGACGACATCCTGGTGATCAACAAGCCTGCGGGCCTGGTGGTGCATCCGGCCGCCGGTCATGCCGACGGCACCCTGCTCAATGCCCTGCTGCACCACGTGCCGGACATCGTCAATGTGCCCCGGGCCGGTATCGTCCACCGTCTCGACAAGGACACCACTGGTCTGATGGTGGTGGCCAAGACCATCCAGGCGCAGACCCAACTGGTCGCACAACTGCAAAGCCGCAGTGTCAGCCGCATCTATGAATGCATCGTGATCGGTGTGGTGACCGCCGGCGGCAAGATCAATGCGCCCATCGGTCGTCACGGCCAGCAACGCCAGCGCATGGCGGTGATGGAAGGCGGCAAGCCGGCGGTCAGTCACTACCGCGTGCTCGAACGCTTCCGCTCTCACACCCATGTGCGGGTCAAGCTGGAAACCGGTCGTACTCACCAGATCCGCGTGCACATGGCCCACATCAACTTCCCGTTGGTGGGCGACCCGGCCTATGGCGGCCGTTTCCGCATTCCGCCGGCTGCCAGCGTGACCATGGTCGAATCCCTTAAACACTTCCCGCGCCAGGCGCTGCATGCGCGTTTCCTGGAACTGGATCATCCGACCACCGGTAAGCGCATGAGCTGGGAGTCGCCGTTGCCGGATGACTTCGTCTGGCTGCTGACGTTGCTCAAGCAGGACCGCGAGGCATTCATCGGATGAGTGACTGGCTGCTACCCGACTGGCCCGCGCCGACCCGGGTCAAGGCCTGCGTCACCACCCGTGCGGGCGGCGTCAGCCTGGCGCCGTTCGACAGCCTCAACCTCGGTAACCATGTGGATGACGACCCTGCGGCCGTTGCCGAGAACCGTCGCCGTCTCACCGATCGATTTGCCATGCGTCCGGCCTGGCTGCAGCAGGTCCACGGAATAGACGTGGTCGAGGCCGATCCGACCCAGGTGGTGACCGCCGATGCCAGCTGGACCGCCACACCGGGTATCGCCTGTACGGCGATGACGGCGGATTGTCTGCCTGTGCTGTTCTGTAATCGCGCCGGCACTCGCGTCGCGGCCGCCCATGCCGGTTGGCGCGGGCTGGCGAATGGCGTGCTGGAGGCCACCCTCGACAGCCTTGCGCTGCCTGCGGATGAAATTCTCGTCTGGCTCGGCCCGGCCATCGGCCCGCAAGCCTTTGAGGTTGGGCCGGAGGTGCGTGAGGCGTTCGTCGCGCAGTTGCCCGAGGCGGTGCAGGCCTTTGTGCCGAGCCACAATGCTGGCAAGTTCCTGGCCGACATCTATGCGCTGGCGAGTCTGCGGCTGGCGGAGCGGGGTGTCACGGCGGTCTACGGCGGCGGGCTGTGCACCGTGACCGATCCCCGCTTCTTTTCCTACCGTCGCAACCCGCGTACCGGCCGCTTCGCTTCGCTGGTCTGGATCGAACGGTAGAGGGTTGTTCGGCGTGCCGCCGCTATCGCGAGCAGGCTCGCTCCCACAAGTCCCGCGTTGTCCATAAGTACTGTATGCACCACAGACCCACTGTGGGAGCGAGCCTGCTCGCGATGGCGTCCTGTCAGCTTGCACGATGTTTTGAAGGCGCCACCGTCATCGCGGGCAATCCCGGCTCCTCACAGCCCCTCATCTGACTGATCTGAGTCAACGATTCGCGCTTGAATCTTCCATAATCGACCACATCTATATCGGTATCTGGCAGGTTTCTTCATTCAGGATGTTTTTCGGTCCGGCCTGCTCAATAGGAAGGTGACCTTATGCGTATTGACCGTTTAACCAGCAAGTTGCAATTGGCGCTGTCCGATGCCCAGTCCCTGGCCGTCGGCCTGGACCATCCCGGCATTGAACCGGCGCATTTGATGCAGGCCATGCTCGAGCAGCAGGGCGGCTCTATCAAGCCTTTGCTGATGCAGGTGGGCTTCGACGTCAACAGCCTGCGTAAAGAGCTGGCGAAAGAGCTCGACCACCTGCCCAAGATCCAGAATCCGACCGGCGACGTGAACATGTCCCAGGATCTGGCGCGGTTGCTCAACCAGGCCGACCGTCTGGCCCAGCAGAAGGGCGACCAGTTCATTTCCAGCGAACTGGTACTGCTTGCCGCCATGGACGAGAACAGCAAGCTGGGCAAATTGCTGCTCGGCCAGGGCGTGAGCAAGAAAGCCCTGGAGAATGCCATCAACAACCTGCGTGGCGGCGAAGCGGTCAACGACGCCAACCACGAGGAGTCCCGTCAGGCGCTGGATAAATACACCGTTGACCTGACCAAGCGTGCCGAGGAAGGCAAGCTCGACCCGGTGATCGGCCGCGATGACGAGATCCGCCGCACGATCCAGGTGCTGCAACGCCGCACCAAGAACAACCCGGTGCTGATCGGCGAACCTGGCGTGGGCAAGACCGCCATCGCCGAGGGTCTGGCCCAGCGCATCATCAATGGTGAAGTGCCGGACGGCCTCAAGGGCAAACGGTTACTGTCCCTGGACATGGGCGCGTTGATTGCCGGTGCCAAGTACCGTGGCGAGTTCGAAGAGCGCCTCAAGGCCCTGCTCAACGAACTGTCGAAGCAGGAAGGACAGATCATTCTGTTCATCGATGAGTTGCACACCATGGTCGGCGCCGGCAAGGGCGAAGGCTCGATGGACGCCGGCAACATGCTCAAGCCCGCGCTGGCCCGTGGCGAGTTGCACTGCGTCGGCGCGACCACGCTCAACGAGTACCGCCAGTACATCGAGAAGGACGCGGCCCTTGAGCGGCGCTTCCAGAAAGTACTGGTGGACGAGCCGAGCGAAGAGGACACCATCGCTATCCTGCGCGGCCTTAAAGAGCGCTATGAAGTCCACCATAAAGTGGCGATCACCGACGGCGCGATCATCGCGGCGGCCAAGCTCAGCCACCGCTACATCACCGACCGCCAGTTGCCGGACAAGGCCATCGACCTGATCGACGAGGCCGCCAGCCGCATCCGTATGGAAATCGACTCCAAACCGGAAGTGCTGGATCGCCTGGAACGGCGCCTGATCCAGCTCAAGGTCGAATCCCAGGCCCTGAAGAAAGAAAGCGACGAAGCGGCGAAGAAGCGCCTGGAGAAATTGCAGGAGGAAATCATTCGTCACGAGCGCGAGTATTCCGATCTCGAGGAAATCTGGAACTCGGAAAAAGCCGAGGTCCAGGGCTCGGCGCAGATCCAGCAGAAAATCGAACAGTCCCGCCAGGAGCTGGAAGCGGCCCGCCGCAAAGGCGACCTCAATCGCATGGCCGAGCTGCAATACGGAGTGATCCCGGACCTGGAGCGCAGCCTGCAGATGGTCGACCAGCACGGCAAGAGTGAAAACCAGTTGCTGCGCAGCAAGGTCACCGAGGAAGAGATTGCCGAGGTGGTGTCCAAGTGGACCGGCATTCCGGTGTCGAAAATGCTCGAGGGCGAGCGCGACAAACTGCTGAAGATGGAAAGCCTGCTGCACCAGCGCGTGATCGGCCAGGATGAAGCGGTCGTGGCGGTCGCCAATGCCGTGCGTCGGTCCCGAGCAGGTCTGTCGGACCCGAACCGTCCGAGTGGTTCGTTCATGTTCCTCGGCCCGACCGGTGTCGGTAAAACCGAGTTGTGCAAGGCATTGGCCGAGTTTCTCTTCGACACCGAGGAAGCGATGGTGCGCATCGACATGTCCGAGTTCATGGAGAAGCACTCCGTGGCCCGGCTGATCGGCGCACCGCCGGGTTATGTCGGCTATGAAGAGGGCGGTTACCTGACCGAAGCGGTGCGCCGCAAGCCGTACTCGGTGATCCTGCTCGACGAAGTCGAGAAAGCCCACCCGGATGTGTTCAACATCCTGCTGCAAGTGCTGGAGGACGGCCGCCTGACCGACAGCCACGGGCGCACGGTGGATTTCCGCAACACCGTGATCGTGATGACCTCCAACCTGGGCTCCGCGCAGATCCAGGAACTGGTGGGGGATCGCGAGGCGCAACGGGCTGCGGTGATGGACGCGATTTCTACCCACTTCCGGCCGGAGTTCATCAACCGGGTCGACGAGGTGGTGATCTTCGAACCGCTGGCCCGCGATCAGATTGCCGGCATTACCGAGATCCAGCTGGGTCGCCTGCGCAGCCGCCTCACCGAGCGCGAGCTGAAACTGCAACTGAGCGACGAGGCCCTGGACAAGCTGATTGCCGTGGGTTACGACCCGGTCTATGGGGCGCGGCCGTTGAAGCGGGCCATCCAGCGCTGGATCGAAAACCCGTTGGCGCAGTTGATCCTGTCCGGGCGCTTCATGCCGGGCGAAACCGTAACCGGAGCGGTGGAGAACGACGAAATCGTCTTCCACTGACAGGTCGCATCGCTGTTGACCGAATGGCCTCGCACTGCGAGGCCATTTTTTTCATCAGGCCGTTGAACTCAAAGGAAAAGGCTTGTAAAGTGCGCCCCGCAGTCAGTCACCCCAAGGGTCACTTCTCCCTGAGAAGGAATCCAAAATAAGTTGCAAATCATTGTCTTGAAAGCAATTTAAGGGGTTGACAGAGGTTTTTAAGATTGTAGAATAGCGCGCCTCAGACACACGAATGCAGCGATGCAGACGGGTAGAAGAGGTTGAAGCTGGACTCAATCGAGCTTCAAGGTTGTAACTTGAAATATCAGTTCCGTGATAGCTCAGTCGGTAGAGCAAATGACTGTTAATCATTGGGTCCCAGGTTCGAGTCCTGGTCACGGAGCCATTTCAATCGGGGTATAGCGCAGTCCGGTAGCGCGCCTGCTTTGGGAGCAGGATGTCAGGAGTTCGAATCCCCTTACCCCGACCATATTTGGGTCGTTAGCTCAGTTGGTAGAGCAGTTGGCTTTTAACCAATTGGTCGTAGGTTCGAATCCCACACGACCCACCATTTTTGAGACCAGTTCGCTGGAATCGAATCTTAAGATCAGAGGCCAAAAGCGCTGATCGAAGAAGGCGACTTGAAGAGGTCGCCTTTTTATTACCGGGGTATAGCGCAGTCCGGTAGCGCGCCTGCTTTGGGAGCAGGATGTCAGGAGTTCGAATCCCCTTACCCCGACCATATTAAGAATCCTCGTATCGAAAGATACGGGGATTTTTTTTGCGTGCGTGAAAAGCTGGCTGAAAGTCTTAAGTTATCGTACAACCTGCCGATAGCCCACCGACAGGGGCATGCCCCATTTCAGGCCAATAACAATAAAGGCGCCCGTTATGTTTCTTCGTCAACTGAATATCGCCCCTCGCGCGGCGCTGGGTTTCGCCTTGATCGCCGTGTTGGTGGCACTGCTCGGAATGTTTGCGCTAGGGCAGATGTCGAGTATCCGTGACAGCGAGGTCGCGGTGGAAACCCAATGGCTGCCCAGCATTCGCGGTGGTGACGAGATTCGCGAATGGATGCTGCGCATTCGCACCATCTCCCTGCGCATGGCCCTGGACCAGGACCCTAAGAACACCTCGGTCTACCGTGGGCAAATGGATGTCCGTGACAAGGAACTGAGCGAAAAAATCGCCAGTTACGAAAAACTCGTCGTGACCCCTGAAGGCAAAGCGCTCTACGATCAGTTCAAGCAGAATTTTGCCACCTACCGCGCGGGTATCGCGCAATCCTTCATCCTCGCGGAGCAGGGGCGCCGCGACGAGCTGATCAAGCTGCTGCTGGTGGATATGAAAACCGTGGTGGACGGTTCCGGCAAGCAGCTCAACGATCTGGCGGAGTTGTTCTCCAAGCAAGTGTCCCTCGAGAGCCAGAAATCCCAAGAGCACTACGCCAATTCCCGCATGATCGTCAGCCTCTTCATCGTGCTGGCCGCCCTGGCTACGGTGGCCCTGGCAATGTTGCTCACCCGCAGCATCGTCAAGCCCCTGGGTGAAGCGCTGAGCGCCGCAGAAAGCGTGGCTGAAGGTGACCTGACCCGGCCGATCGAAACCCATGGTAACGACGAAGTGAGCCGCTTGCTCAAGGCCCTGGCGACCATGCAGAAAAACCTGCGCGATACGTTGCAGAGCATCAGTGGTTCGGCGACGCAGTTGGCAACGGCAGCCGATGAGCTGAACGCCGTCACCCTTGACAGCACCCAGAGCCTGCAACAGCAGAACAATGAAATTGAACAAGCCGCCACGGCCGTCACCGAAATGACCACTGCCGTAGAGGAAGTGGCGCGCAACGCGGTTTCCACCTCCGACGCCACGCGTCAGTCCAGTGAGTCGGCATCCCTCGGGCAGCAGCGGGTCAGCGACACGGTTGACGCGATTGGTGCCCTCGCCAGCGACGTGAAGGTGACGGGTGGGCTGGTGCAATCCTTGGCCAACCAATCGCAGGATATCGGCAAGGTCCTGGACGTGATCCGGGCCATTGCCGAGCAAACCAATTTGCTGGCCCTCAACGCCGCCATTGAAGCGGCCAGGGCCGGCGAAAGCGGTCGAGGGTTTGCGGTGGTGGCTGATGAAGTGCGAGCGCTGGCTTATCGCACGCAGCAATCGACCCAGGAAATCGAACAGATGGTCCAGGGCATGCGCAGCGGCGCCGCCCAGGCCCTGGATTCCATGCAGGCCAGCTCGACACGCGCCGCCAGCACCCTGGCGATGGCGGAACGGGCGGGGGAGGCGTTGCAGACCATCACCGCGTCGGTCAGCGAAATCCACGAACGTAACCTGGTCATCGCCAGCGCCGCCGAAGAACAGGCACAGGTGGCCCGCGAGGTTGATCGCAACCTGGTGAATATCCGTGACCTGTCGGTGCGCTCGGCCACTGGTGCAGACCAGACCAGCGCGTCCAGCCATGAACTGTCGCAACTGGCGAATTCGTTGCGCACGATGGTGCAGCGGTTTCAGGTTTGAGGGCGGGGCTTTAAATCAGCATCGACGGCACTTCACTGCCGTCTTCGCGAGCAGGCTCGCTCCCACAGTTGACCGAGTATTCTCAGGAGAATGCGATCAATGTGGGAGCGAGCCTGCTCGCGAAAGCGGTATTTCAGGCAACCACTGTCTTCAGTGCAACTTGAGCCGCGGCTCGGTCCCACGTCCTATCTTGCTGCCCAGCATCAACATCGCCGTACGGAACATCCCATACAACGCCATCTGGTGCATGCGGTACAGCGACACATAGAACATCCGCGCCAGCCAGCCTTCGAGCATCACGCTGCCGGTGAGATTGCCCATCAGGTTGCCCACCGCCGAGAACTTCGACAGCGAGATCAGCGAGCCGTAGTCGGTGTACTTGTAATGCGGCAACGCCTTGCCTTCGATCCGCAGCTTCAAGGATTTGGCCAGCAGCGATGCCTGCTGGTGCGCGGCCTGGGCACGGGGTGGCACGTTGCGGTCACTGTCCGGTTGCGGGCAGGCGGCGCAGTCGCCGAAGGCGAAGATGTTCTCGTCGCGGGTGGTCTGCAGGGTCGGCAGCACGTGCAGTTGATTGATCCGGTTGGTCTCCAGGCCGTCGATGTCCTTGAGAAAATCCGGTGCGCGGATCCCGGCGGCCCAGACCTTCAGGCTGGCGTCGATCACCTTGCCATCGACGGTGATCAGGCTCTCGGCCGTGACCCGACTGACAGCGGCGTTGGTCATGACATTGACCCCGAGTTTCTCCAGGGTCTTGTGCACGGGCCCGCCGATCCGCTCCGGCAACGCCGGCAGCACCCGTGGCCCGGCTTCGATCAGGGTGATGTGCATGTTTTCCGGCTTGATCCGGTCCAGGCCATAGGCCGCCAGTTCATGGGCGGCGTTATGCAGCTCGGCCGCCAGTTCGACGCCGGTGGCACCGGCACCGACGATGGCGACGCTGATCCGCTCCACCGCATCGGTCTGACCGGCATGGGCGCGCAGGTAATGGTTGAGCAATTGCTGATGGAAACGCTCGGCCTGCTTGCGGGTATCGAGGAACAGGCAATGCTGCGCCGCACCCTCGGTGCCGAAGTCGTTGGTGGTGCTGCCGACAGCAATCACCAGGGTGTCGTAGCCCAGCACACGGGCCGGCAGCAGTTCCAGACCGGCTTCGTCGTAAGTGGCGGCCAGTTGGATACTTTTTCGTTCGCGGTCCAGACCGCTCATGCGCCCGAGCTGGAACTCGAAGTGGTTCCATTTCGCCTGGGCGACGTAGTTGAGTTCGTCTTCGGAAGAGTTCAGGGAACCGGCCGCGACTTCGTGCAGCAGGGGTTTCCAGATGTGGGTCAGATTCGCGTCGACCAGCATCACACTGGCCGTGCCACGCTTGCCCAGAGTCTTACCCAGGCGGGTAGCCAACTCCAGGCCGCCGGCGCCGCCGCCAACGATGACAATACGATGAGTCATGGGGATATCTCGCAAGGCTAAAGGAAATCGGTGCCGTTACCCTCGCGAGCGGTGTCGTGTGAAACGCGACACCCATGGCTCATAGCGTCAGGTAACTGATCAGTCGGCTCAGCAGGCCCAGGCCGATGGTCACGGCCAGTACCACCACCAGGAGCATCCACGGCCGAAAGGGCCGGCGCTCGACTCGGTGCTGGGACAGTTGCAGGTACTCTTCGACATGCTTCTGGTCGTCAGGGTTCAGGCGGCTGGTCATAAAGGCCTCGTCAGGTAGACGTTGCGAAGTGTGCACACGTTACAGGGGTTTGCTTGCGGCAGCGAACAGCATAGTCGTTCGGTGTTGGGCACGGTGATGATTCACAGGCTGATCCCCACATCGAATACGATGCTGCGCCCCAGGTTGCCCCGCAGGAAATCCGGCGCATCGGGGTGGGCGAACAGCACCCGGGCGAAGGTCGGTCCTACCAGCGACAGTGAGCGCCAGCCCTGGCGCAAGTATTCGGTGGGCGGTGGGAAATGGCTGTTGAGGTCCAGCACTTCACGCTTGAGGCTGGCGAAGGCGATGATGTCCAACTCGCCCAGGTCCATGCCGCGTTCGGTGTAGTTGTGGGCTTTCTTGCGCAGGGTCGGCGCCAGCCTCAGCAGGAACTCATTGGCCGGGATCCGCCTGGGCTTGGCTTCGCGGCGCACCAGTTGGCTCAGGGAGAATGCGCTGCGGCGGCGTTGCAATTCATCGCGCCATTCGTCGTTGAGCCGACGGCCTTCGTCGAGGACGAAGAATACTTCGAAGTTGGCATCCCGGAACAATACGTCCGGCGGCTCTCCGGCGGGGGTGAATTCATCGGCGCGGTAGGGCACGTTCAACCCTTGCAGCAGTCGTTGGCAGACCCAACGCTCACGCTCCCATTTGCGGGCATTGGAGAGAAAGGCGTTGGCTTGCTCGGCCGCGATGGTCAGCAGGCGTAAATAATCGGAATCATCCATGAGCTCAAGCTTAGCGTTCAATTGCGACAAGCTGGAAGCGTTGCGTTGATGAATGAGGCTTATGGGGAGGGGTGTAGACTCTGTGCGTCAATAGAGACATAAAGCTGTGCACAATTTTGTGGTGAGGGGATTTATCCCCGCTGGCGTGCGTAGTGCGCCCAAAAGGGTTGTAGGCGCTGGAGAAGCCTGCGATCTTTTAATCTTTCACTTGGGATTCAAGTGTCAGGGGAAAGATCGCAGCCTCGCTCCGCTCGACAGCTCCTACGCAGTCCAACGGGGACTGCGCTGTGCTGGCTGTTGGAAAAGGCAAGCGAAAAGGTGTAGTCCCATGATCGGAGCCGAACTGCTCTCACCCCAGACGCTGACGGTTGGCTGGCTGATCTATGTCCCGGTGCTGGCCTGGGCTGCGTGGCGAGCGCCGTGGGTGGAGCTGTTTACCGACAACCGTCGCCAGCACCTGCTGTTCGGCACGGTGCTGGCACTGTTCCTGTTGTGGCTCGTGCGCCGGGACTTCGACACCGGTGTGTCCTACCACTTCATCGGCATGACCGCCGTGACGCTGCTGCTGGACTGGCCGCTGGCGATCCTCGGCGGCCTCGTTGCCCAGCTTGCCCTGGTGCTGCTGGGGCGCCAGGACATGCTGGCGCTGGGCGTCAACGGGGGGCTGTTGATCCTGTTGCCGGTGCTGGTCACCGAATGCTGCGCGATCCTGGTGGAGCGCGCCCAGCCGCGTAATCTGTTCGTGTATATCTTCTGCTCGGGGTTCCTCGCCGCGGCCCTGTCGGCGTTGCTGTGCCTGCTGCTGGGGCTGGGTCTGTTGTGGTACGACGGGGTGTTTGTCATGCCTTACTGGCTGAGCGACTTCGTCGGCTATCTCTGGTTGATCATTTTTCCCGAGGCGTTCATCAACGGCATGGTGATCAGTGCGCTGGTGGTATTCAGTCCCGAATGGCTGGAAACCTTCAACCGCACGCGGTACCTGTCGGCACCCTGGAAGGATGACGACAAGTCTTGACTCGCACCCAGGCCGCGCCGGTGGAAGCGTTACAAGCTCTGGAAATTTCAGTGGTGTGAGCGGGGGTTGAAATCTTCGCTGAACAGTTCGTCCTCGGCATCCGGGCTGACGGGGATCTTGTGTTCCTCCGACGCCCAGGCGCCCAGGTCGATGAGTTTGCAGCGGTCGGAACAGAATGGCCGGAACTGGCTCTCAGGGCTCCATTCGACAGGCGCGCCGCAGGTCGGGCATTCAACGGTTGGGGTCTGGCTCATGATTGGCCTCCACGCAAGGTAAGGTAAGTGTGATGCAGGCGTTCGACCTCGCTGTGCAGCCAGGCGAGGTCGCGGTCGTTGACCACCACATCGTCGGCGTGGCTCAGGCGGTCCTGGCGGCTGGACTGTGCCTTGAGGATCGCCTGGACCTGTTGCTCGCTGATCTGGTCGCGCTGCAAGGTCCGTTCGATCTGAAGTTGTTCCGGTACGTCGATCACCAGGATGCGCTGGGTCATGGCGTACTGCCCCGACTCGATCAGCAGCGGCGACACGAGAATCGCGTATGACGATCGGGCCTGGGCCAGGTGGTGGGCAATTTCGTCGGCAATCAGCGGATGCAGCAGTGCCTCGAGCCAGCGACGCTCATCGGCGTTTTCGAAGATCAGTTTGCGCAGGGCTGCACGATCCAGCGTACCGTCGGCCTGCAGCACGCCGGCGCCAAAGTGTTCGGCGATTTCCGCCAGCGCCGGGCGCCCTGGTTCGACCACCCAGCGCGCCGCATGATCGGCGTCGATCAGATGTACACCCAGGTCGATGAAATGCTGGGCCGCCGCACTTTTGCCGCTGCCGATGCCGCCGGTCAGGCCAAGAATCCAGGGTTTTTCCACGGGATTGTTCATAAGGAAATCGTTAGAAACCGACAGAGTGCCAATAGAAGTCGGTTATTTGACCACCCCAGAGCAAGGCAATCCAGCCGGCAATGGCCAGATAGGGCCCAAAGGGGATCTGTGTCGAGGCGGGAGCATCGCGTATACGCAATACAACGACCCCGACGACGGCGCCCACCAGCGATGACAGCAGCAGCGTCAGCGGCAGGATCTGCCAGCCGCCCCAGGCTCCCAGCATCGCCAGCAGCTTGAAGTCTCCGTAGCCCATGCCTTCCTTGCCGGTGATCAACTTGAAGATCCAGAACACCGACCACAGCGCCAGATAACCGGCCACCGCCCCCCACATCGCCTGGTTCAATGAAACGAACAACCCGAAGCTGTTGACGATCAGCCCCAGCCACAACAAGGGCAGCACCAGGGTATCGGGCAGCAATTGATGCTCGGCATCGATCAGGCTCATGCCCAGCAGGCCCCAGCTCAGCACCATCACCAGCGCGGCTTGCCAGCCAAAGCCGAAATGCCAGGCGACGAAGGCCGACAGGGCGCCGCAGGCCAGTTCCGTCAAGGGATAACGCCGGCCAATCGGGGTGCCACAGCTGGAACAGCGGCCACGCAGCGCGAGGTAGCTGAACAACGGGATATTTTCCCAGGCCCGAATGCGGTGGCCGCAGTGAATGCACTGGGAATGAGGCAGCATCAGGTTGTAGGCCGGGCCGGGCGTTTCGGCCGGCAGGCCCAGCAGGTCGTGGGCCTGCAGCCGCCATTCCCGGGTGAGCATCTTGGGCAGGCGCCACACCAGGACATTGAGGAAACTGCCGACGATCAGCCCGAGCAATAACGCCGTCAGCACGAAGGCCAGGGGGTAAAGCACGAAAAATTCGGTCAGGGGCATGTCAGATCGCAGAGCCGAGTTGAAAGATGGGCAGGTACATGGCCACCACCAGGCCGCCGACGACCACCCCCAGGACCACCATGATGAACGGTTCCATCAGGCTGGTCAGGTTGTCCACCAGGTTGTCGACCTCGGCCTCATAGAAACTTGCCACCTTGTCGAGCATGTCGTCCAGTGCCCCGGACTCCTCGCCGATGGCGGTCATCTGGATCGCCAGGTTGGGGAATATGCCTGAGGCGCGCATGGAAAAATTCAACTGCATACCGGTTGAGACATCCTGCCGGATGCGCTGGACCGCACGTTTGAACACCACGTTGCCGGTGGCACCGGAGACCGAGTCCAGCGCCTCCACCAGCGGTACGCCGGCGGCGAAGGTGGTGGACAGTGTCCGGGCGTAACGGGCCACGGCGGATTTGTACATCAGCGCGCCTACCAGCGGCAGCTTGAGCAGCCACTTATCGCGCCAGTCACGAAAGCCCTGGGAGCGCTTGAGCGCATACTTCACGCCAAAAAACGCGCCCACTACCCCGCCCAGCAGCAGCCACCACCACTCCTGCATGAACTCCGACAGGCCGATGACCATCAGGGTGAAAGCCGGCAGTTGTGCGCCGAACCCGGAGAACACCGATTCGAACTGCGGCACCACCTTGACCAGCAGGATGCCGGTAACCACTGCCGCGACGAGCACAACGGCCGTCGGATAGGTCATGGCTTTCTTGATCTTGGCCTTGAGGGCTTCGCTCTTTTCCTTGTAGGTCGCGACCCGGTCCAGCAGGGTGTCCAGGGCGCCGGCCTGTTCACCGGCGTCCACCAGGTTGCAGTACAACTCGTCGAAATACTGCGGGCACTTGCGCAACGACGCGGCAAAGCTGTTGCCGGCGGCGACTTCCTGTTTCACCTCGTCCACCAGCTTGCGCATGTTGGCGTTATCGAAGCCTTCGCCAATGATGTCGAAGGCTTGCAGCAAGGGAACACCGGCCTTGAGCATCGTTGCCATCTGGCGGGTGAAGAGGGCGATATCCAGTGGCTTGATGCGTTTGCCCTTGCTGAATATCGAGGTGGATTTCTTGCGAACCTTGTCCGGGTTGATCCCTTGCTTGCGCAATTGCGCCTTGACCAGCGCCGGGCTCTGGCCGGTCAGCTCGCCGGACATCTTTGTGCCTTTGCGGTCCTTGCCTTCCCAGGTGTAGGTATCGGTTTTTACTGCCTTGACCGCCATGTTCAATCCTTGGTGACCCGGTTGATTTCTTCGAGGCTGGTCACGCCTTGCATCACTTTGAGCAGCCCCGAAGTGCGCAGGTCATTGAAGCCGTCCTTGCGCATCTGCAGATCGATTTCCAGGGAATTGCCTTCGGCCATGATCAGCCGTTGCAGCTCAGGCGTATTTTTCACCACTTCATAAACCCCCACGCGTCCCTTGTAGCCGCTGTTGCACTGTTCGCAACCGACCGGCTCATAGATCGTGAATGAGCCGATGCGTTCCTTGGGGAAGCCTTCCTTGAGCAGGGTTTCCTCGGGAATCTCCGTGGCTTTCTTGCATTGGTTGCACAGTTTTCGCGCCAGACGCTGGGCGATGATCAGGTGGACCGCCGTGGCGATGTTGAAGCCGGGGATGCCCATGTTCTGCAAGCGGATTAGGGTTTCGGCGGCGCTGTTGGTGTGCAGGGTGGAGAGCACCATGTGCCCGGTCTGGGCTGCCTTGATGGCAATTTCAGCCGTTTCCAGGTCGCGGATCTCACCCACCATGATCACATCCGGGTCCTGGCGCAGGAACGAGCGCAGGGCCTGGGCAAAGTCCATTCCCTGACGTGGGTTCACGTTGACCTGATTGATGCCTTCCATGTTGATTTCCACCGGGTCTTCGGCGGTGGAAATGTTGATGTCCACGGTATTGAGGATATTCAAGCCGGTGTAGAGCGAGACAGTCTTGCCCGAGCCGGTCGGTCCGGTCACCAGGATCAGCCCTTGTGGTTGCTTGAGGGCCGCGAGATAGAGGTCTTTCTGATCCGGCTCGTAGCCCAGGGCATCGATGCCCATTTGCGCGCTGGAAGGGTCGAGGATCCGGATCACCACCTTTTCGCCCCAGAGCGTGGGCAGGGTATTGACCCGGAAGTCGATGGATTTGGTTTTCGACAGGCGCATCTTCAGCCGGCCGTCCTGCGGTTTACGCCGCTCGGAAATATCCAGGCTGGCCATGACCTTCAGGCGCGCGGCGATGCGGGTGGCCAGTTGGGTCGGCGGCCTGGCCACTTCCCGCAGCATGCCGTCGGTACGCACCCGCACCCGATAGGATTTTTCATAGGGTTCGAAGTGCAGGTCCGAAGAGCCGCCCTTGATCGCGTCCAGCAGCATCTTGTTGACGAACCGCACCACCGGCGCGTCATCGGTGTCCTGGCCGGTGATGGCGTCCTGCTTGCGATCGTCGTCCGACTCGATGTCCAGGCCATCGAGGTCGACATCACCCATGCCTTCCAGGCCCGTGGTGCTGGATTCGAAAAACTTCTCGATGGCATCGCTGAGTTTGTCATCCTCCACCAGGATGGCTTCGGTGGTCAGGCCGGTACTGAACTGGATGTCGTTGATGGCCTGGTGGTTGGTGGGGTCGGAGATCCCCACGAACAGCTTGTTACCGCGCCGCCACAGCGGCAGGGCATGGTGTTGCCGGACCAGTTTCTCACTGACAAGGCCAGTGGGCTGGCTTTCCTTGTCCAGGCTGTTGAGGTCCAGCAGGGCGACGCCAAAATGCTCCGAGGCGATTTCCGCAACCTGGCGGCTCTGGACCAGTTTGTTCTGCACCAGATAGCTGACCAGGGGCATGCGATTGCGTTGGGCTTGCTGCTGCGCCTGCTGCGCGCTTTGCTCGGTGATCAGCTCGGCCAGCACCAGTTGCTTGGTCAAACCGCTGAGGGTGATGTCATTCATGGGGATACCAACTGCTGACAGTTCATGACTTATAGCCTAGTCAAGCATCGACGCCAAACCAGCGGGGCGGGGTGACAAAAAGTGTCAGATAGTGCGGATGTTGGGGTAGGACGTTGGGATTACGTGGACTCAAACCCCTTGCTGGCTGGGTGCCAAGGGTTGGCATATGCCGTGCAATACCCCCTCCAACCATGAGATTTCGCCTCATGTAATGGAGATGTCTATGAGCAAGCAGAATGGTTTTACTCTGATCGAGCTGCTGATCGTCGTGGCGATTATCGGCATTCTGGCGACATTTGCGTTGCCGCAGTATTCCAAGTATCAGGCGCGGGCCAAGGTAACGGCAGCGGTGGCGGAAGCGACCGCGTTGAAGGTGCCGTTCGAGGATATGATCAACCAGGGTACTGATCCAACCCTGGCGACCGTCGGTGGAACGGCAACAACCGGCAATTGCACCATGACCGCTTCCGGCACCGCCTCTACGGGCTTGGGTAGCATTGGCTGCACCCTGCTCAATGCTCCCGGCCCGGTGCTGGGCAAGACAATTACCCTCAGTCGTGATGGGAACGGCGTATGGACTTGCGCTACCACGGCGGCTAAAGAGTTCGCCCCTAAAGGGTGCCCAGGCGTATAAGGCCAACAGTCTGTGACGAGGGAGCGTACTCCTGCTGGGTCGTGTAGCAACCCCATAATCAGGGCCGCTGCGCGCTGAAGCGGCAACCAAGCCCCCGCGGGAGTAAGCCAAATTCCCTCGTCACAAAAAATCTCCTTATTTCATAAGGTTAGGGGTAGCCAAAACCCGCAAGTTGCATGTCTGGAATCAATAAGTCATGCATTTTGCATGATCAGGGAAATTAGCGTTTCGCTTAACTTATTGATTTTAAGGAAAATAATTTATTTCTCAAAACTGGCACACCCTTCGCACTACTCCTGATAACCCTGCCGGGAAGCACCTCCGGCAGTTTCTGAGAAAAACAGGAGTTACTCGTATGAAGAAGTTCGCTATCACTGCCGCTGCTGCTGCCGCACTGACCTTGACCATGGCTAACGCATTTGCCGAGACTGCTCAAGCGACCCAGGCTCCAATGATGTTGGCTGCTGGCGAAGTGACCAAGGCGAAGGAAGCCACCTCCGACACCTGGATCACCACCAAGGTCAAGGCTGACCTGGTTACCGAAAAAGGTATCCCTGGTTCCGATATCAAAGTTGAAACCAACAAAGGCGTTGTATCCCTGTCTTCGACTGTTGCCGTAACTGAGACTCAGAAAGACACTGCCGTGGCGATCGCCAAGAAAATCAAAGGCGTCAAAGCCGTATCGGCTGATGGCCTGAAGGCCGATTAAGGCCAAGACTTCTCGCCTGGACTGGGAGAGGGCACGGCAAACGGGCTGAGTCATACGTTTGCCGTTGCTTTGGAGTTCATGCGAAAGGCCACAGGGACGTGGCCGCCACAGGCCCTCGGTGTTTGCCGGGGGCCTGTTCTATTCCGGATGAAAGTCAGCCGACCCTTGTATTGACTGGTCTACCGCCATCGCGAGCAGGCTCGCTCCCACATTGGTTGTGGGTTGTCCTAAAAATGTACGGTCGGCGCCGATCCCTGTGGGAGCGAGCCTGCTCGCGATGGCAGTGTCACTGCCAGCCTCATTCAGGGCCCCCGCCGGCTGGTGATCTGCACCAGCCGATTGCCCTCGAAACGCAGGAACTGGTACATGCCGCTGTTGGGGCCGTAGGTCCATTCCTCCACCGGGTATTCCTCCCGACGATTGACGCTGCGTTTGTAGCCCAGGTCGTCTCGCGCAACGGGTTGCCCGCACTTTTGCAGCACTTCGCTCGAGCGGTCGCCGACACTGATCAACTGACTGCCGCAGCGCAATGTGTCGGCCGCCGATGCGGGGCCGGTGGCGAGCAGCAAGCCCAGGCCGAGCCAGTGGAGGTGCTTCATCTTATTCGGCATCCAGATGCAGAGGGGTGATCACACGCCCGTCGCTTTCGGCCTGGCCGAGGCTGGCGTCGATGAAGTAGACACGGTCATCGGCCAATTGGCCTTTGTCCACCAGGAAGTCCTTGATGCTGCTGGCTCGCTCCTGGCCCAGCTCGCGCAGCAATACATCGCTGCCGCTCCAGAACTTGATGACGCCTTCACGCAGTTTCTCGATGCGGGCCTTTTTATCCAGTTGTGTCCATTCGGCCGGCGGCTGGGTCTTGAGACGGGTTCGGTAGATGCCTTCCAGCAGCGGGGCCTTTTCATCTTCCGGTACTTGCAACAACGCCGCCTTGGCCGGAACCTTGTCGCCCCGGCGTTGCAGCATCTTGTAGTAGTTGTACTGGTATTCGCGCTCCAGGCGCTGGCCGGCGAGCAGTGGGCCATCGCTGCTTTCGGCGGCGGTGCCTTCGATTTCCAGGCGCAACTCAGGACGCTTGGCCAGTGCCTCGGAGAGTTTGAGCAGCACGCCTTCATTTTCCTGGCTCAGGTCGCTGGAGCCGGGTGCGAAGGCGACGCTGCCTAGGTCTTCCGAGCCACCGCCGGCCACCAGCCCGCCGATGAGTTTGAACGGCGCCTGGGCGGCCCGCACCACCAGGTTGCGCAGGGTCTGCCAGACAATCGGCATCACACTGAATTGCGGGTCGTTGAGGTTACCGGACACCGGCAGCTCGATGGAGATCCTGCCCTCGGAGTCCTTCAGCAGCGCGACGGCCAGTTTCAGTGGCAGGCTCACGGCATCCGGGCTGTCGACCTTTTCCCCCAGTTGCAATTGTTCGACCACCACCTTGTTCTCGGCCTGGAGCTGACCCTTGGTGATCCGGTAATGCAGGTCGAGATTGAGTCGGCCCTTGCGGATGCGATAGCCGGCGAACTTGCCGGAGTACGGTGTCAGGGTCGTCAACTCGACCCGTTTGAAACTGGTGGCGATGTCGAGGCTTTCCATCGGGTTGAACGGGTTGAGGGCGCCCTTGATGGTTACCGGAGCATAGCGGTCGACCTTGCCCTTGACGTCCACGCTGGCCGGTTTGGCCTGGCGGCTGTCGATGGTGCCGATCTGGCCGTTGAGCTGCTGGATGGCCGTGGCGAAATTCGGCGTCAGGCTGAAGTCGGCGAAGTTGGCCGAGCCGTCGTTGATCGCAATCGCGCCGATGTGGATACCCAGCGGCTTCTCCTGGGAGGCCGGTTTTGCTGCCGTGCTTTTCGTGCCGTTGTCCGGTGGCTGCGGGATCAGCAAGTCATCGACGTTAGTGGTGCGATCGTCGTTGATCATGAAGCGCGCATAAGGCTGGAACAGGTTGACCTTGTCGATGGACAGGCTGTCGCCATGCTGATAATTGAGGCCTTCGAGTACCAGGCTCTGCCATTTGACGAAGTCGCGGGTCTTGAGGGTGTCGAGGGTGTGCAACTGGTCGACCTGGGCGCGGCCGGTGACCGCGAAGGCCAGCGGCGCGGTGCTCTTGAGGTCGACCGCCAGGTCGCTGCCGAGCATCCCGGAGCGCAGTTCCAGGCGAATGAATGGCGTGATATAGGCCTGGGCGACGCGCAGGTCGATGTCCTGGGTCTTGACCTTGAGCCTGGCGGTGACCGGGTTCAGGTTGACTTCGCCGTCGGCCAGGAGCTTGCCCTGTTTACCCACGCCACTATCGAGCTTGAGGGTGAAAGGCGAGCCGTTGAGGGTGTCGTAGTTCTGCAGGTCGAGGTTCAGCGGACCGACGTCCAGTGCCACGGCGGGTTGCGCCTGGCGGTCGGCCAGGTGCACCCGATAATCGCGCAGTTGCACATCCTTCAACAGCACCTGCCACGGTTTATCCGGCGTCTTTGGTTCGGGTTTAGGGGAATCGGCCGCTGCCGGGGCCGAGGCCGGTTCGACCTTGACCTGCGGTTTTGCCGGCTGGCTGGCAAAGAGTTTCTGCCAGTCCAACTGACCATCGGCCTCGCGTGCGGCCCAGGTTTCGAGCTTCTGGCTGCGGATCTTGCCCACGACCACCTGTT
Organism: Pseudomonas sp. B21-056; assembly: GCF_026016325.1. Taxonomy (NCBI): domain Bacteria; kingdom Pseudomonadati; phylum Pseudomonadota; class Gammaproteobacteria; order Pseudomonadales; family Pseudomonadaceae; genus Pseudomonas; species Pseudomonas sp. B21-056. The sequence continues at coordinate 5,382,911 of NZ_CP087203.1, read as the reverse complement.
GTTTGGCCAGGTCCACCGTGGTTTCGCTGACATCCAGGCGTTCGAGTTTCGCCAGGGGACGGCCATCGGGGGCCTTGATGGCGAACGGTGCGACGCTGACGGCCACGTTGTTGAGCAGCAGTTCGGTACCCTTGGCCAGGTTGAGCTTGTAATCGGTGCTCAGGTTGAGGATGCCGTTCTCCAGCACCAGGGGGACCGCATCGCGTACATAGGGCCACCAGAATTTCATCTGGCCATCGGTGACCTTGAGCTTGCCTTCGGACGCGATCGGCGAAAGGCTGAAATTGCCGGTCCAATCGATCTGCCCACCTTCGGGGCCGGCGGCCACCAGGGTCATGTCGGCGCTGTCGTCGGGCAGGGTGCTGAGGTGCTTCAGCTCGAAATCGAGGGCGTCGTAGAGAAATTCGATGGGCTCGCTGGGACGAAGGTCCTGGAAATGGACATAACCGGTGGCCAGCTTGATCCGGTCGACCCGCAGGGGAAACGGCTTGGCCTCGGGATCGGCCGGGGTCGGCTCGCTGGGCGGCAGCTTGAACAGGCCCAGCAGGTTCAACTGGCCGTCCTTGGCGAACACCACCTCGGTCTTGGGTTTGTCCAGCTCGATGTCGGCCAGGTGCAGGGCGCCGGACCACAGGCTGTCGATCTGCAGGTTGGCGTACAGCCGTTCGAAGCCGACCTGCTCCTTGCCCGGTTCACCGATATTCACGCCCCAGACGGTGACTTCAAGGCTGAAAGGATTGAGTTCGATGCGCTGGATCTGCGCCGGCACCGTGGCATGGTTGGCCAGTTGCTGATTGGCGATTCGCAGGGCGATGCCCGGCAGTATCAGAAAACCCAGCAGGCTGTAGAGGGCCAGTGCGGTGAACAGGGCGCCGAGGGCGCGCAGCAATCCTTTGGGCATGTGTGGCTTCATCTGATGGAATCGGAGTGCCTTGGAGTATGGCATGCGTTTACGGTTCCGAAGCCACTGGGATTTATGAGATTTGTCCGTTTTTTTCGTAGGAGTCCTGAGGTCGGCTTAGAACTGCAGGACCAGGGTCTTGAGCGGGGGATTACGGTCCATGGAAGGAAAGTCCTCGGCGGGCGTCAGCACGCTCCATTCGCGCACCGGCCGACCGGCTTTTTCCGCACAACGCAACACCTGCTCGCGCCAGTCGTCCATGGACACCTTCGCCAGATTGTTGCAGCAGATCAGCACGCCATTGTCGGCGGTAGTGAGCAGCGCCGGCTTGAGCAGGCTCTGGTAGTCGCGCAACAGGTCGACCGTACCGAAGGCGCTCTTGGCCCAGGCCGGTGGGTCGAGCAGCACCAGGTCGTACTGGCGTTGCTCCAGGCGTACGTAGCTGGGCAGTTTCTGCCCGCGTCGCTGGCTGATGGGCAGGCCGGCCAATTGGCGGATCGCCGGGAAGTAGTCCGATTGCACGAATTCCATGGGAGGTAACGCGGGGTTGAGCAGCCCGTTCTCGCGACCCACCGCCAGGTTGCCTTCGGCAAAGTCCAGGTTGCACACTTCCCGCGCGCCACCGGCTGCGGCGCTCAGGCCAACGCCGCAGGTGTAGGCGAACAGGTTCAGTACGCTTTTGTTGCGGCTGTGCGCCTTGACCCAGCCCCGGGCGTTGCGCAGGTCGAGAAACAGCAGCGGATCCTGCCCGGCATGGCGCCCGCGAACGCGATAGTTCAGGCCCCACTCGTGGCCGATCAGGTCTTGCAGGGCGGCCTCTTCGGCTTGATAGACCGTGTCCTGGCGGTCGATTCGCGAATTGCCCCGGGCGCGGTCGTTGTAGACCAGCAGGGTCTCCAGGCCGAGGGTTTCGTTGACGATGCCGTGCAACTGCAACAAGGCATCGCGTTCCAGCGATTGATGGAAGCTCTGCACCAGCAGTTGCGGGCCGTAGCGGTCGACGGTCAGGCCGGGCGCGCCTTCCTGGCTGCCATGGAACAGGCGGTAGCAATCGGTGCCTTGCTGGTGCAACTGGCTGAGCAGGTCCTGACGCTGGTCGAGGGCGGCGCGCAGCGCCTGATTCAAGGAAGACATGCCAAGCGCGCCTTAAGGAAATGAGGCGCGGGAGTTTAGCAGCTTCGAGAGGGATCGTTCCCACGCTCTGCGTGGGAACGCCGCAACGGACGCTCCGCGTTCGGCCTTTGGGGACGCGGAGCGTCCCTGGCTGCATTCCCACGCAGAGCGTGGGAACGATCAGTACGGTGGTCGTTTAGCGATTCAGGCGCTTGTCGATCAGCCCCTCCACCACGCTCGGGTCGGCCAGGGTCGAGGTGTCGCCGAGGCTGTCGAGTTCGTTGCAGGCGATCTTGCGCAGGATCCGTCGCATGATCTTGCCCGAGCGGGTCTTGGGCAGGGCGGGAGCCCACTGGATCAGCTCCGGTTTGGCAAAGCTGCCGATTTCCTTGCTGACCAGGGCCAGCAGTTCCTTCTTCAGGTCCTCATTGGCCTCGACACCGTTCATGGGCGTGACAAAGGCATAGATGCCCTGGCCCTTGAGGTCATGGGGATAACCGACGACCGCCGCTTCGGCGATGCTGTCGTGCAGCACCAGGGCGCTTTCCACCTCGGCGGTGCCGATGCGGTGGCCGGAGACGTTGATCACGTCATCGATACGCCCGGTAATCCAGTAGTCGCCGTCCTCGTCGCGACGGGCGCCGTCGCCGGTGAAGTAATAGCCGGGGTAGGGCTTGAAGTAGGTGTCGACCATGCGTTGATGATCGCCGTAGACGCTGCGGATCTGCCCCGGCCAGCTGGATTTGATCGCCAGCACGCCGCTGCCGGGGCCGCTGATTTCCTTGCCCGTTTCATCCAGTAATACCGGTTGCACGCCGAACATCGGGCGAGTGGCGCAGCCCGGTTTGAGCCGTTGGACGCTCACCAGCGGGCTGAGCATGATGCCGCCGGTTTCGGTCTGCCACCAGGTATCGACAATCGGGCAGCGTTGCTCGCCCACCGCGTTGAAATACCATTCCCAGGCTTCCGGATTGATCGGCTCGCCGACACTGCCGAGCAAGCGCAGGCTTTTGCGCGACGTGGCCTGCAATGGCCCGGCGCCTTCGCGCATCAGTGCGCGCAGGGCGGTGGGGGCGGTGTAGAAGATGTTGACCTGGTGCTTGTCGATGACCTGCCAGAAACGCGAGCTGTCGGGATGGCTCGGTACGCCTTCGAAGATCAGCGTGGTAGCGCCGTTGGCCAGCGGGCCATAGACGATGTAGCTGTGGCCGGTGACCCAGCCGACATCGGCGGTGCACCAGAACACTTCGTTGTCGCGATAGTCCAGCACGTACTTGAATGTCATCGCCGCTTGCAGCAGATAGCCGCCGGTGGTGTGCAGCACGCCCTTGGGTTTACCGGTGCTGCCGGAGGTGTAGAGGATGAACAGTGGATCTTCGGCGTCCATCGGTTCGGGTGGGCAGTCGTCGCTGGCGTCATGCATGGCCTGGTGATACCAGAGATCGCGGTCTTCGACCCAGCTCACTTCGGCCTGGGTACGCTCGACCACCAGGACCGTGCTGACGTTCGGGCAGCTTTCCAGGGCTTTGTCGACGTTGCGCTTGAGCGGGACGAAGCGCCCGCCGCGCACGCCTTCGTCGGCGGTGATCACGGTGCGGCAATCGGCGTCGAGAATCCGGTCACGCAACGAGTCCGGCGAAAAGCCCCCGAACACCACCGAATGCACCGCGCCGATGCGGGTGCAGGCGAGCATCGCGTAGGCCGCTTCCGGAATCATCGGCATGTAGATGCAGACCCGGTCGCCTTTCTTCACGCCACGGCTTTTCAGCACGTTGGCCAGGCGGCAGACATGATTGTGGAGTTTTCGATAGGTGATTTCTGCCGACTCGGCGGGGTTGTCGCCTTCCCAGATGATTGCCGTCTGGTCGCCGCGTTTTTCCAGATGACGGTCGATGCAATTGGCGCTGACGTTCAGTTTGCCCCCCGCGAACCAAGTGGCGTCGCCGTTCTTGAGGTCATAGCGCTGGACGGTTTGCCAGGGTGTCATCCAGTCGAGAAACCGGGTGGCCTGTTCAGCCCAGAAGGTGCTGGGGTGTTCGATGGATTCTTTGTAGAGGCGCTGGTATTCGTCCTGACTCAGTTGCGCAGCCCGGCGGACGGCATCGGCTTGGGGGTACTGGCTGATATCGAACATGACGGTTCCTTATTCTTGTTTTTGCGACAAGCCATAAAGATGCGCCGAGTAGCCGGAGGGTTCAAGTCATGCACAAATGACTGTGGGAGCGAGCCTGCTCGCGATGGCGGTGTGTCAGTCAATGGAGAGGTTGACTGATCTACCGCCATCGCGAGCAGGCTCGCTCCCACAGGGGGTAATGCAGGCCTATGGATCAGCCGCGATGGCGTCCACGGAAATAGTTGATCAGGCCCTGGGTCGAAGCGTCTTCGGCGGCGCTTTCTTCGCTGCCCACCAGACGGTTGTAGACACCCTTGCCCAGCTCCTTGCCCAGCTCCACGCCCCACTGGTCGAAGGCGTTGATGCCCCAGACCACGCTTTGCACGAACACTTTATGTTCATACAGTGCCACCAATGCGCCAAGGCGCCGCGGGCTGATGCGTTCGACCACCAGGGTGTTGCTCGGACGGTTGCCCGGGATGACCTTGTGAGAGGCGAGTTTCTGCACGTCCGCTTCGCTGGCACCCTTGTCCCGCAGCTCGGCTTCGGCCTCGGCGCGGGTCTTGCCCAGCATCAGCGCCTGGCTCTGAGACAGGCAGTTGGCGTACAGCCACTGGTGATGGTCGGAAACCGGGTTGAAGCTGACGACCGGCACGATGAAGTCGGCCGGGATCAATTGGGTGCCTTGATGCAGCAACTGATGGTAGGCGTGCTGGCCGTTGCAGCCGACGCCGCCCCAGATCACCGGTCCGGTGTCGGTGGACACCGGTGTACCGTCCTGGCGCACGCTCTTGCCGTTGGATTCCATGTCCAGTTGCTGCAAGTGCTTGGTGATGTTGCGCAGGTAGTGGTCGTAGGGCAGGATCGCGTGGCTTTGCGCGCCCCAGAAGTTGCCGTACCACACGCCCAGCAAGGCCAGCAGCACCGGCATGTTCTGTTCGAACGGCGCGCTCTGGAAATGCTGGTCCATGGAATAGGCGCCGGACAGCAGTTCCTTGAAGTTCGACATGCCGATGGCGAGGGCGATCGGCAGGCCGATGGCCGACCACAGCGAGTAACGCCCGCCGACCCAGTCCCACATCGGGAAGATGTTCTCTTCGCGGATGCCGAACGCCACGGCGGCCGCGTTGTTGCTCGATACGGCGATGAAGTGGCGATACAGTTCCGCTTCGGAGCCGCCCTGGGCGAGGTACCAGGCGCGGGCGGCCTGGGCGTTCTTCAGGGTTTCGAGGGTATTGAAGGATTTCGACGAGACGATGAACAGCGTGGTCTCGGCGCGCAGCTTCATGGTCAGCTCATGGAACTCGCTGCCGTCGATGTTCGCCAGGTAGTGGCAGCGAACGCCTTTTTGCGCGTAGGACAACAGCGCTTCGGACACCAGCTCCGGGCCGAGGAACGAGCCACCGATGCCGATGTTCACCACGTCGGTGATCGGCTTCTCGGTGTAGCCGCGCCACAGGCCGTCATGAATGCGGCCCACCAGGTCGGTGATCTGGTTCAGCACCTTGTGCACATCCGGCATCACGTTGACGCCGTTCACCAGCAACCGGTCGCCCACCGGCCGACGCAGGGCGGTGTGCAGGGCCGGGCGGTTTTCCGAGGCGTTGATGATTTCGCCTTCGAACAGTGCCTTGATCGCGCCCTTGAGGTCGACTTCATTGGCCAGGCCCACCAGCAGGTCGCGGGTCTGGGCGGTGATCAGGTTCTTTGAATAGTCGAGAAACAGGCCGCAGCTCGACAGGGTGAATTGATTGAAACGCTGCGGATCGGCATTGAACGCTTCGCGCATGCTGAAATCCTGCATGGCTTTGCGGTGGTCATTCAGCGCCTGCCAGGCGGGCAGGGCGGTCACGTCATGAGGGTTTCGGTAGTACGCCATCGCTGCGGGTTTCCTTTTACTTGAACGACCTTTTGTACACTAAAAATTCCGGCATGGCCCGCGGCGGGCGTCCGGACAACTGCGTCGACACGATCTGCGGGCGCAGGGCGACTACAGTAAACCTCGCGTTGCGATCTGTCTTGGCTTTGTCAGACCGGTTCCCGGTACTTTTTTATACAACGGGGCTGGGAAAGGTCCGACAGACGGGGGAGTGATGCGTTCTTTTGGACAAAGAATACCCACTGTGGGAGCGAGCCTGCTCGCGATAGCGGTGGTTCAGTCGACATTCATATTGACTGGCCCACCGCTATCGCGAGCAGGCTCGCTCCCACAGTTGTAGTGATGTGTAGGGCCGTCAGGCAACCTGCACCGCAATGGCATTGCTGGTATGGCTCAGTTCGTTGCCCGGGGCCATGTACAGCATGCGGGGCTTGAAGTTGACCAGTTCGGCTTCGCTGTAGTGGGCGTAGGCGCAGATGATGACGCGGTCACCCACCTTGGCCTTGTGGGCTGCGGCACCGTTGACAGAGATCATTCGCGAACCTTCTTCGCCACGGATGGCGTAGGTGGTGAAGCGCTCGCCGTTGTCGATGTTGTAGATCTGGATCTGTTCGTATTCACGGATTCCCGACAGGTCCAGCCACTCACCATCGATGGCGCAGGAGCCTTCGTAGTCGAGCACGGCGTGAGTGACTTCGGCGCGGTGCAGCTTGGCCTTGAGCATGATGGCGTGCATGGATGTTTCCTCTGGTCAGGTCCGAACGGCGGGCAGTTTGCCCGAAGGCTGCCGAGGCGGCAATAACACCTCTGGTCCCTCCGCCTTCGCGAGCAGGCTCGCTCCCACAGGGTTTTTATGTTCAGGCGGGTGCGTCGAGGTCCAGGTGCAGGTTGTCGATCAGTCGGGTGGTGCCGAGGAACGCGGCGACCAGGATCACCAGGTCGCGGTCTTCAGGCGTGGCCGCGCGCAAGGTCCGGGCCTGGCGGATTTCCAGGTAATCGGGGCGCATACCCGCGGCTTCGAGCTGCTTGATCTGCCCGGCAACCAGGGCCGGGAAGTCCCGCTGCCCTTGGCGGATCGCCTCGGCGATGCTGTTCAGGCTGCGGTAGACCACGGGCGCGACGGCGCGTTGTTCGGGGCTGAGGAAACCGTTGCGCGACGACAGCGCCAAGCCGTCTTCGGCGCGGACGGTCGGTTCACCGATGATCTGGATCGGCATGTTCAGGTCGTGGACCAGTGCACGGATCACCGCCAGTTGCTGGAAGTCTTTCTGGCCGAACACCGCAAGGTCGGGCTGGACCATGTTGAACAGCTTGCTGACCACCGTCGCCACACCCTCGAAATGCCCGGGACGGCTGGCGCCGCACAGGCCTTCTGACAATTGCGGCACGCTGACCCGGGTCTGCCCGGTCATGCCATCGGGGTACATTTCTTCGACGGTTGGCGCGAACAGCAGGTGGCAGCCCGCCTGGAGTAGCTTTTCCTGGTCGGCCGCGAGGGTGCGCGGGTATTTGTCCAGGTCTTCGCCGGCGCCGAACTGCAGTGGGTTGACGAAAATGCTCGTTACCACGAAGTCGGCCCGCTGCGTCGCCTTGGTCACCAGCGCCACGTGGCCGCTGTGCAGGTTGCCCATGGTCGGCACGAAGGCGATGCGTTTTCCTTCGCTGCGGGCGCGGGCCACGGCGGCCCGCAGTTCACGTACGGTCTTGACGGTGTTCATGCGGAGAATCCGTGTTCAGCGCCAGGGAAAGTGGCCGCTTTGACTTCAGCCACGTAAGCGCTCAGGGCTGCCTGGATGCTCGGTTGGCCGGTCATGAAGTTCTTCACGAACTTCGGCGCACGGCCCGTGAGCGACAGCCCGAGCATGTCGTGCAGCACCAGCACCTGACCATCGGTGGCGTTGCCGGCGCCAATCCCGATGACCGGGATCTTCACTGCCTGGGTGATTTCTTCGGCCAGTTCGCTGGGCACGCATTCGAGCAACAGCATGGCCGCCCCGGCCTGCTCCAGCGCGATGGCATCGGCGCGCATCTGCCGCGCCTGGTTTTCATTGCGGCCCTGGACTTTGTAGCCACCCAGGACGTTCACCGCTTGGGGTGTCAGGCCCAGGTGCGCGCACACCGGGATCCCACGTTCGGCCAGCAGCCGGATCGACTCGGCCAACCACAACGCGCCTTCGACTTTCACCATGTGGGCGCCGGCCTGCATCAGCAGGGCGCTATTGGTCATGGTCTGTTCGAGGGTGGCGTAGGCCATGAACGGCAGGTCGGCGAGGATCAGCGCATCGGTGTTACCGCGTTTGACGCAGGCCACGTGGTAGGCCATGTCGGCGGTGGTCGCCGGCAGCGTGCTGTCGTGACCTTGCAGCACCATGCCGAGGGAATCGCCCACCAGCAGCACTTCGACACCGGCCTCGTTGCAGGCGTGGGCGAAGGTTGCGTCATAGCAGGTCAGCATGGCGATCTTTTCGCCTTTCTGCTTGAGACCTTGCAGCGTGGTCAGGGTAATAGCTGGCATGAAAAAGTCCTCATTAGGCGCTCGTGAACTACTGCGAGTAACGCGCATGATTCGTCATTTATACAGGCGCACCTTCTATGCGTGGTGCTTGTAAGGCCTGGATTGCGCCCTTCAATGCCGCGTTGGCGGCAACGGGACGCCTATAGTCGTGAGGAGCACCCGGGAAGTCAATTGGATGTGTTACCGGCGGGTGTTACCGAGGTTACTGATGCGTTTCAGCCGGGAGAGGTATTCAGGATGTGACCGCCTGGTACCGGATCCTGTGGGAGCGAGCCTGCTCGCGATGGCGGTGTGTCAGTCAACATCTGCATTGATGGATCCACCGCTATCGCGAGCAGGCTCGCTCCCACAAGGGGGTCTGCGTCAGTGAGGCGGGAGGCGTTCCAGGCCGACAAACGGGCAGGCTGCGAGCAGGTCCTTGAGCAGGCGCCCGTCGGCCAGGCGCAGGTCGGCGGGTGCCAGTTCTGCCAATGGATACAGCACAAACGCCCGGGCTTGCATGTGGTAGTGCGGGACCTTGAGGCGGGGTTCGTCGATCAGTCGGTCGCCGAATAGCAGAATGTCCAGGTCCAGGGTGCGCGGCCCCCAGCGCTCCAGGCGTTCGCGGCCCTGGCCGGTTTCGATGGCTTGCAGCGCGTCGAGCAGGTCCAACGGCGCCAGTTGGCTGTCCAGCGTCGCTACCGCATTGGTGTAGCGTGGCTGGCCGGGCAACAGGGAATCGCTTTGATAGAACGCCGAGACTCCGACGAATCGGCTGTCGGGCAGGTTTGCCAGCGCCTGGAGGGCGCTGCGCAATTGCTCGGCGGGTTCGGCCAGGTTGCTGCCCATGCCGATGTAGATGCGTTCCATCGATTACTCGCCCGACTCGCTCGAAGCCCCGGCACGTTTACGCTTGGCACCGCCACTGCTGCGACGCCGCTTGCGTGGGCCGCTGGCGCCGTCTTCCTTGCCGCTGAGTTCGCGGATCATGTCGCGACGTTCGCTGTCGTTGGCGTCCTGGTAATCGGTCCACCACTCGCCCAGGCCATCGGTCTGTTCGCCGGCGCTTTCGCGCAGCAGCAGGAAGTCGTAGCCGGCGCGGAAACGCGGGTTGTCCAGCAACAGGTCGGCACGCTTGCCGCTGCGCCGTGGCAGGCGTTCCTGCATGTCCCAGATCTCGCGGATCGGCATGGTGAAGCGCTTCGGAATCGCGATGCGCTGGCACTGTTCGGCGATCAACTCGTGGGCGGCTTCCTGCATGGCCGGGATCGGCGGCATGCCACGGTCCTGCAGGCGCAGTACCCGGGCCGGCAGGGCAGGCCAGAGCAGAGCGGCGAACAGGAAGGCCGGGGTCACCGGTTTGTTCTGCTTGATGCGCAGGTCGGTGTTGATCAGCGCTTCGCTGATCAGGGTGTGGGTGTAGGTCGGGTTGTGCTCCAGCGCCTCGGCACTGGCCGGGAACAGCGGATCGAACAGCTGCAGGTCCACCAGCATTTCGAAGGTGTCCGCCGCGTTGCCCGACAGGAACAGCTTGAGCACTTCTTCGAACAGCCGTGCCGAAGGGATTTCCCGCAGCATCGGCGCCAGGTCGCGAATCGGCGCGGCGCTGTGTTTTTCGATGCCGAAGTTCAGCTTGGCGGCGAAACGCACGGCCCGCAGCATCCTTACCGGGTCTTCCTGGTAACGCTGCTGGGGATCGCCGATCAGGCGGATCAGGTGATTGCGGATGTCGTGTACGCCGTTGGCGTAATCGAGGATGCGCTCGCTGACCGGATCGTAATACAGGGCGTTGATGGTGAAGTCGCGGCGTTGCGCGTCTTCTTCCAGGGTGCCGTAGACGTTATCCCGCAGGATGCGCCCGCTCTCGTTGCGCGAAGACTGGTTGCTGTCTTCTTCTTCGTCGTTTTGCGGGTGGTTGGCGCGGAACGTCGCCACTTCGATGATTTCGCGGCCGAAGTGGATGTGGACCAGTTTGAAACGCCGGCCAATAATCCGTGCGTTACGAAACTCGGCCCGGACCTGTTCCGGCGTGGCGCTGGTGGCCACATCGAAATCCTTGGGGGTGATGTTGAGCAGCATGTCACGCACGCAGCCACCGACCAGGTAAGCCTGGTAGCCGGCGTTCTGCAGGCGTTCGACGATGTTCACCGCATAACGGCTGAACTGGGCCTTTTGCAATGAGTGCTGGCCGCTGTTGAGCACTTCAGGCGTGCTGCGGATGTGTTGCGTACGACGCAAGGGAGAACGGAATGACTGGAACAGCTTCTTCAGCATGGGATGCACTGTTTGAAGGAATGTTCGGCCAAAACGAAGAATGACCGCATGATGGGCGGGGATTCTAGCATTTAGTCAGGGGATCGTGTAGGACGCAGCAGATTTGAGCTGCAAGCTTAAAGCGACGAGCCTTGTAGGCTGTTGGAAACGGAAACGACAGAAACCACAAGGGGAGCCGAAGCTCCCCCAGAATTAGTTGCGTGCTCTGTTTTTATTATTGGTTTCGGGCTTCTTGTTTTTGTTGAGTGCCCGCGCCACGAGGTTTTCCCTGCGTGACCCTCCCAATCGGGAGCCAAGAGCAAACGGATTGCTTTGGTCGCTGTGTTGCAGTGATCGATCGATCCAACCAGTTCAGGCACCTGTCTTGAGACAGTTTTATTGTTCTCGGCCTGGTTGTGGGGCAAGCCCCAAATACAACGCCTCTCCAAAAGAATCAGTTAGCTACGCCTCTCGCCGTCTTGTTTTTATTGTGCGTGAGTCGATTCGTCTTATTCTTATTGTCTTGTGCATTGCTTGTTATTGTTCTTGTACCAAAGCTATAGCAGGGTGCGTGCCAACTTTTGCGAGACCCAGCGAAACCGGGCGTTCTAAGGTTATAGCCATTTTTCCAGGGCGAAAAAAAGCCGGGGTTTCGTTACCGTAAACCCCGGCTTCTGTTACGTGAAAAAGCTGGGGTAACAGTTTTTTCACATTCACGGCGTTGTAACCGTCTACCCCTGTGGGAGCGAGCCTGCTCGCGATTGGGGTGTGCCAGTCACCCGGAATGCAAGCTGACACACCGCCATCGCGAGCAGGCTCGCTCCCACCCTGATCTCAGCTTTCGCTGGCCACCCCGGTCTTGCGCCGTGGAATCCCCAGGCGCTGACGGCGTTCCCACAGGCACTTGCGACTCACCCCCAGCTTGCGTGCCAGTTCGGTCTCGGTCATGTGGTCCTGATGCTCCAGGACGAAATGCTGGAAGTAGTCTTCCAGGGACAAGTCCTCGGTAGGCTCGTGGCTGGTGTTGTTGGCTGCGCCACCCTGTTGAGGGGCCAGGCCGATGAACTCTTCGTCGTCGAGATCACTGAGCTCGATGTCGATGCCCAGCAGGTCGGCAGAGATTTCCGGGCTTTCGCACAGGATCACGGCTCGCTCCACTGCGTTTTCCAGCTCCCGGACGTTACCCGGCCAAGCGTAATGACGAATGGCCTGTTCTGCATCGGGAGCGAATTTCAGGTCGGTGCGGTTGACCCGCGCGCTCTGGCGGGCGAGGAAGGCATTGGCGATTTCGTTGACGTCCGCACCCCGTTCGCGCAGGGCCGGCAGTTTCAGTGCAATCACGTGCAAGCGGTAATACAAGTCCTCACGGAACTGGCCGATTTTCGCCAGGCTCTTGAGGTCTCGGTGGGTGGCGGCGATCAGTCGGACGTCGACCTTTTGCGACTGCACCGAGCCGACTCGGCGGATTTCACCTTCCTGAAGGACTCGCAGCAAGCGTGCCTGGGCTTCCAGCGGCAGTTCGCCGATTTCATCGAGGAACAGCGTGCCACCGTCCGCCGCTTCCACCAGCCCAGCGCGCCCGGCGCTGGCACCGGTGAAGGCACCTTTTTCATGACCGAACAGCTCGGACTCGATCAGGCTTTCCGGAATCGCCGCGCAGTTCACCGAGATCATCGGCGCCTTGGCCCGACGGGACAGGTTGTGCAGGGCACGGGCCACCAGCTCCTTGCCGGTCCCGGACTCGCCCTGGATCAGCACGTTGGAATCGGTGGGGGCCACCTTGCGGATCTTGACGTACAGGTCCTGCATGGGCGGACAGGAGCCGATGATGCCGATTTCGCCGTTATTATTGCTGGCGGTGCCTTTCGTGGCGGCAGCTTTACCGTTCGTCGGTTCCGACGGATTGCTGGTCGCCGTCTGTCGGTCACGCAGGATGCGCGCCACGGCCTGGAGCATTTCGTCGTGGTCGAACGGTTTGGCGATGTAGTCCACCGCGCCCATTTTCATGGAGTCGACCGCCGAGCGCAGGCTGGCGTAGCTGGTCATGATCAGCACTGGTGTGCCCTGGCCGAGCTTGATCAGCTCGGTACCGGGGGCGCCGGGCAGACGCAGGTCGCTGACGATGAGGTCAAACGTGGGGATGCTGAAACGCTCTTGTGCTTCCTGCACGGAACCGGCTTCGCTGACCTGGTACTGGTTGCGTTCCAGCAGGCGGCGCAAGGCGGAGCGGATAATTGTTTCGTCTTCGACGATCAAAATGTGCGGCATTGATTCGATTCTCTCGACGGTCTCAGTTCACAGCGGACGTCGCTTCGACATGACGCGGCAAGGTCACCCGTATACGGGTGCCGCGTTGGCCTTGAACATCGGCCGGGCTGTCGATGGTGATTTGTCCATAATGCTCTTCAACGATGGAATAGACCAGTGCGAGGCCCAGTCCGGTGCCTTCGCCAGGATCCTTGGTGGTGAAGAAGGGTTCGAACAACCGGTCCATGATGTTCTGTGGGATGCCGCTGCCTTCGTCTTCAACGATCAGGTCGATCGTGTGTTCGCTGGCTTCGCTCTTGACCCGCACCGCACTACCGGCCGGTGAAGCGTCGCGGGCGTTGGACAGCAGGTTGATCAGTACCTGGGCGAGCCGCTGGGGATCGCCGTCGACCCAATGATCCGGGTCGCACAGGTTGAAGAATTGCACTTCGAAGTTGCGCCGGTTGAGGGCCAGCAGGCCAATGGCATCCTGGGCCACTTCGGCCAGGCAGACGGGCTCGTCGTTGTGTTGGTGGCCGCCGGCGTGGGCAAAACTCATCAGCGACTGCACGATACGCGACACGCGGCGGGTCTGTTCAAGGATCTGGCTGCTGATTTCCGTCAGTTCGCCATCTTCTTCGCGCTCTTCGCGCAGGTTCTGCGCCAGGCAGGCGATACCGGTGATCGGGTTGCCGATCTCGTGGGCCACCCCGGCCGCCAGTCGGCCGATGCTCGCCAGTCGTTCGGAGTGGACCAGTTTGTCTTCGAGCATCTGCGTGTCGGTCAGGTCTTCCACCAACAGCACCAGGCCGCTGTTACCCGGGGCGAGCGGCTCGTCGATGGCCGCCTTGTGCAGGTTCAACCAGCGGGTCTGGCCGTCGAGGGCCAAGTGCTGCTTGTGCAGGTGCTCGTCCGGCAAGTCGATGAAGCCTTGCAACAAGCCTTTCCATGGCTCGCCCAGGGTGCTCAGGCGTGAACCAACCACACGCTGGGCGGCGATTCCGGTCAGTTCTTCCATGGCCTTGTTCCACATCAGGATTTCCTGATCCTTGGCCAGGGAACACACGCCCATCGGCAGTTCCTGCAGGGTTTGGCGGTGATAGCGGCGCAGGGCATCGAGTTCGGCGGCCAGGCCGGTGAGGCGTGAGTGGTAATCCTCGAGGCGGCTTTCGATGAAATGGATGTCTTCGGTGACGTAGTTTTCGCCGCCGGCCTTGTAGGGCAGGAAGGTCTCGACCATGTCCTGGGCTACGCTGGGGCCCATCAGGCCGGACAGGTTGGCCTCGATCCGGTCTCGCAGGCGGCGCAAGGCATAGGGGCGGCGCTCGTCGAAAGGCAGGTAAAGGTCGCGCAGGGCCTGTTCGACTTCCTTCTGCGCGGCCTTCGCACCCAAGGGCTTGGCCAGTTGCGTGGCGAACTCCTGGGGCGAGGCGGCGTGCAGCTCACGGCGTTGCGGGCGGCGAACGTTGTCCACCGCGCAGGCTTCGGCGGCGCTGGCTTCTTCGCTGCTGGCGTTGGTGAACAGCGAGATCAGGGTGAACATCAGCACGTTCGCCGCCAGCGAGGCGATAGCTGCCATGTGCCAACTGGTGTCGTCGAGCACATAGATCATGTTCAGCAGCGGAATGTAGAAACCTTGCAGGTTGCCCAGCAGCGGCAACAGCATGGCAACCAGCCAGACCAGGATGCCCGCCAGCAGGCCGGCGATAAAGCCACGGCGGTTGGCGGTCGGCCAGTACAGCACCGACAGCACGCCCGGCAGGAACTGCAAGGTGGCAACGAAGGCGACAATGCCCAGGTTGGCCAGGTCCTGTCCGTCACCCAGCATCAGATAGAAGCCGTAGCCGGCCATGATGATCGCGACGATCAGGGCCCGCCGGGTCCATTTCAGCCAGCGGTAGATATTGCCCTCGGCCGGTGGCTGGTAGAGCGGCAGCACCAGGTGGTTGAGGGCCATGCCCGACAGCGCCAGGGTGGTCACGATGATCAGGCCGCTGGCCGCCGACAGGCCACCGATATAGGCCAGCAGGGCCAGGGCCTGGTTGTTGGCGGCGATGCCGATGCCGAGGGTGAAGTATTCGGGGTTGGTACTGGCCCCCAGCTTCAACCCGGCCCATAGGATCAGCGGCACCGCCAGGCTCATCAGCAGCAGGAACAGCGGCAGGCCCCAGCTCGCGCTCACCAGCGAGCGCGGGTTGAGGTTTTCGGTAAAGGTCATGTGGTACATGTGCGGCATCACGATCGCCGAGGCGAAGAACACCAGCAACAGCGTGCGCCACGGGCCTTCCTGCAACGGCGTGTGCAGGGCCGCGAGGGCGGTCTGGTTCTGCAGCAGCCACAGTTCAAGCTGCTGCGGGCCGTTGAACACACCGTACAGCGCGTAGAGGCCGACGCCACCGATGGCGATCAGCTTGATCACCGACTCGAAGGCGATGGCGAACACCAGGCCCTCGTGTTTTTCCCGGGTGGCGATGTGCCGGGAACCGAAGAAAATGGTGAACAGGATGATCAACACGCAGAAGCTCAGCGCTACCCGGTGCTGCACCGGCTCGTGGGTGAGGATGCTGATGGAGTCGGCCACGGCTTGCATCTGCAGGGCCAGCAACGGCAACACACCCACCAGCATGAAGATCGTGGTCAGTGCGCCGGCCCAGGTGCTGCGAAAGCGAAAGGCGAACAGGTCGGCCAGGGACGACAGCTGGTAGGTGCGGGTGATTTTCAGGATCGGGTAAAGCAGCACCGGCGCCAGCAGGAACGCCCCCGACACACCGAGGTAACTGGACAGGAAGCCATAGCCGTACTGGTAGGCCAGCCCGACCGTGCCGTAGAACGCCCACGCACTGGCGTAGACACCCAGCGACAAGGTGTAGGTCAGCGGGTGGCGGATGATCGCCCGGGGGATCATGCCCCGTTCGCTGATCCAGGCCACGCCGAACAGCATGGCCAGGTAGGCCGCGCTGATCAGGATCATCTGGGTCAGGCTAAAGCTCATCGGCATCTTTTTGGCTCTGCAGGATGAAGGTCACGACGATCAGGATCAGCCAGAGCAGATACGGCCGATACCAGGCACCCGTGGCGTCGATCCACCAATCCATGATGGCCGGGGAGAACAGATAAATCCCCACTACCAGGAGCAGGACCAAGCGATAGATGTACATCCCGGCCTCTCTTTTTTTAAGCGCGTGCCCGAAAACGTGCGGCGATGGTAACGGATGGGCGCCAAGCTGCAAGGGCCGTCAACGTATTTGCGCTTCGGGCAGGGTCATTGTGCGCGGGATCTTGGCCGCATCCCAGTGGTGAACGCCCCACGCGAGCAACTCCCGGGGGCTGGCATCGAGCAGTTCGCGGCCTGGTTCCTGGCCCAGTGCTCGCAAGGCCCTGCCCAGCAGTGGCGTGGCCTGATCGGCCGCAAGCGGTGGCGAACGGTAGGATTTGCCCAGCTTGTGCCCGTCCGGCTGGGTGATCAATGGCACGTGCAGGTAACGCGGTTGCGGCAGCCCGAGCAGTTCTTGCAGATAGAGTTGGCGGGGTGTGGAGTCCAGCAGGTCGGCGCCGCGCACGATATCGGTCACTCCTTGCCAGGCGTCGTCCAGCACCACGGCCAGTTGATAAGCATAGAGCCCGTCGCGGCGACGGATGACAAAATCGCCGACCTCGCGGCCCAGGTGCTGGCGGAGCTCGCCTTGTACGCGGTCGATGAAGTGGTACTCGAGCTCGGGAACACGCAGGCGGATGGCGGCGTCTTCAGTGCCGTGCCCGGCGTTGCGGCACAACCCCGGATACACACCCTGATACGCCTCCAGTTGTTTGCGCGAACAGGTGCAGGCATACGCCAGGCCTTGGCTGAACAGGCGATTGATCACCTGATCGTAGGCCTCATGGCGCTCGCTCTGGCGGACCATTTCGCCGTCCCATTCGAAGCCGTAGCTTTCCAGGGCCTTGAGAATCGCCATCTGTGCGCCGGGTTCTTCCCTGGGCGGATCGAGGTCTTCCATGCGCAACAGCCAGCGCCCGCCGACGGCCCGGGCATCCAGGTACGACGCCAGCGCGGCGACCAGCGAGCCGAAATGCAGATGGCCGCTGGGAGTGGGGGCGAAGCGGCCGATGTAGGAGGAGGTGGCAGTCATAGGGAAATAATAGTGGAGGAACACTGTCCCTTGTGGGAACGAGCCTGCTCGCGATAGCGGTGTGCCTGTCACCGCAGAGGTGACTGATCCGGCGCAATCGCGAGCAGGCTCGCTCCCACAGGGGGTTCATATGTTCTAAATGAGAACTGATGCAAACAAAAAACGGAGCGTATGAACGCTCCGTTTTTTGGTAACAGCCCAGGCAATTACTTGCCGACCTGTTTTTCCTTGATTTCCGCCAGGGTCTTGCAGTCGATGCACAAGTCGGCCGTCGGGCGGGCTTCCAGGCGGCGGATGCCGATCTCGATGCCGCAGGACTCGCACCAGCCGTACTCTTCGTCTTCGATCAACTGCAACGTCTTGTCGATTTTCTTGATCAGCTTGCGCTCACGGTCACGTGCACGCAGTTCCAGGCTGAACTCTTCTTCCTGACTGGCCCGGTCGGCCGGGTCGGGGAAGTTGGCCGCCTCGTCTTTCATGTGATCCACGGTGCGGTCGACTTCCTGCATCAAGTCCTGTTTCCACTTGTTCAGGATCTTGGTGAAGTGCGCGCGCATGGGGGCGCCCATGTACTCTTCGCCCGCTTTAGGGACATAAGGCTCAAACCCGCTGAGCGACTGGTTTTGATTCTGCTTTGCTTGGGTGGGCATGAATGGACCGCCTCTACTCTTGTAATCCACTACGCAGGATTGCTCCATCACCGACACCTGCCGGCCCTGCGGCTGCAAGCGGGCGAACTTACCAGATCGAATCGGGCCGCGCCACTCCCGGTTGTCGAGCCTGCGGCGGGCGGGGCTTCGCAAAGCATGGCCGGGTTCAGTCCGGTGAAGAGGTCATCCTGCTCAATGCTTGATTCTAGTCAAGCCTGGGCCAATCGCCGGAGTCATTTCCTGCAATCCGCGGGCTATGACCATTTCAGGCTCGCGCTCGTTCCCACAGTTGTTTCTGACTTGGGCGGAGAGTTGGGTAGAATCGGTTCTTTTTTATGCGAAGGAAGGCTAATGGCTCAGCCCTACAGTGCGCGCAGTCGCGCCATCGAACCTTTCCATGTGATGGCGCTGCTGGCCCGTGCCAATGAACTGCAGGCCGCCGGACACGACGTCATTCACCTGGAGATCGGCGAGCCGGACTTCACCACGGCCGAGCCGATCATCCAGGCCGGCCAGGCCGCGCTGGCGGCGGGCAAGACCCGCTACACCGCCGCCCGTGGCATCCCCGAGCTGCGTGAAGCCATTGCCGGCTTCTATGGGCAGCGCTACGGGGTGAGCATCGATCCCCGACGTATCCTGATCACCCCGGGCGGCTCCGGTGCGTTGCTGCTGGCCAGTGCCCTGCTGGTGGATCCGGGCAAGCACTGGTTGCTGGCGGACCCTGGCTACCCCTGCAACCGGCACTTCCTGCGGTTGGTGGAAGGCGCGGCGCAACTGGTGCCGGTGGGGCCGGACGTGCGTTACCAGTTGACCCCCGAGCTGGTGAACCGTCATTGGGATCAGGACAGTGTCGGTGCGCTGGTGGCGTCGCCGGCCAACCCGACCGGAACGCTTCTCTCCCGGGACGAGCTGGCCGGGCTGTCGAAGGCAATCAAGGCCCGTAACGGCCATCTGGTGGTGGATGAGATCTATCACGGCCTGACCTATGGCACCGAGGCCGCCAGCGTGCTGGAAGTCGACGACGATGCCTTCGTCCTGAATAGTTTTTCCAAGTATTTCGGCATGACCGGCTGGCGACTGGGCTGGCTGGTGGCACCTTCGGCCGCCGTCAGTGAACTGGAAAAACTTGCGCAGAACCTCTACATCAGCGCGCCGAGCGTGGCCCAGTACGCGGCTCTGGCCTGCTTCGAGCCGGCGACCATCGAGATCTTCGAGCAGCGTCGGGCCGAATTCGCGCTGCGCCGTGATTTCCTGCTGCCGGCCTTGCGCGATCTGGGTTTCGGCATTGCTGTGGAGCCGGAAGGCGCGTTCTACCTCTATGCCGATATCCGCGCATTTGGTGGCGATGCCTTTGCCTTCTGCCAGCACTTCCTGGAAACCGAACACGTGGCGTTCACCCCCGGGCTGGACTTCGGCCGTCATCAGGCCGGGCACCATGTGCGCTTTGCCTACACCCAGAGCCTGCCGCGGCTACAGGAAGCAGTGGAGCGAATCGCGCGCGGACTGCGGAGTTGGCAAGGCTGATGCATTTTTCTCCTGCTCTGGAAGAAGGTCGACTGATTCGCCGCTACAAGCGTTTCCTTGCCGATATCGAAACCGCGGATGGCGAACTGCTGACCATTCACTGCCCCAATACCGGCTCGATGCTCAATTGCATGGCTGAAGGCGCACGGGTCTGGTTCAGTCGCTCCAGCGACCCCAAGCGCAAGCTGCCCGGAACCTGGGAAGTCGGCGAAACCCCGCAGGGACGGCTGGCCTGCATCAATACCGCGCGGGCCAATGGCTTGATCGAGGAGGCGTTGCGCGCCGGGGTGATCAGCGAGCTGAACGGCTTCATCGGGTTGAAGCGAGAGGTGGCCTATGGTGTGGAAAACAGTCGTATCGACTTTCGCCTGGATTACGAACACGGCTCGGCCTGGGTCGAAGTCAAAAGCGTCACGCTGGGTTTTGATGGCACCAACGTCGCCGCATTTCCTGATGCGGTGACCCAGCGCGGCGCCAAGCATCTTAGGGAACTGGCCTGTCTGGCCCGCGAAGGTGTGCGTGCGGTGCAGTTGTATTGCGTGAACCTGAACGGCATCGACGCGGTGCGCCCGGCCGAGGAAATCGATCCGGGCTACGCGGCTGCCTTGCGCGAAGCGGTGGCGGCGGGTGTAGAGGTGCTGGCCTATGGGGTCACGCTGACGCCCGAGCAGATGTGGGTGGACCGTGCGCTGCCGGTGTTGCTTGAGCCGTTACATCTTGATCCAGATGCCTTGCTCGTCCTCCCGGCTGTCTAGTGCCACCAGGAACTGACCGGCACAAGGACCGGCCACGCATTCGCCGCTTTCGATCAGGAACAGCGCGCCATGGGTGGCGCACTGGATCAGGCTGGCGCTGGCGTCGAGAAACCGGTCGGGTTGCCATTCCAGCGGTACGCCACGGTGCGGACAGCGGTTGAGATACACGTGGACCTGACCCGCACGCCTTACCGCCAGCACCTTGCGCCCCTCGATGTCGAAACCGCGACTGTCGTTGTCGGGCAGGTCGGCGTTGGTGCACAGAAGTTTCATGTATGTCTCGATGTTTATATATGGAATGCCCCTTGTGGGAGCGAGCTTGCTCGCGATGGCGTCGAGCCTGCCAACATCGAAGCGACTGACCTGCCGCCATCGCGAGCAGGCTCGCTCCCACAAGGGATTATTGCGTGCAAATGGGCGGACAGGTGAAAAAGCTTGGGTTTCGTGCAGGCAAAAAAAGACCCGGCAAAAGCCGGGTCAAATAACCGTGATTAGCCTGATGAGGAGATATCTGAGAGTCCGAACCAAGGGCTTTTCAAATATCGACCAGTCTCGCGACCGGATGTGGTAATCATAGCGATTCTCATTACCATGTCAAACCTTGTTTTCCATTTCGTCGAAATAACCGCGACGGCTACCTCGACCAATCAAAAGGTCAGGCTTTGTGACGTGTGGAAATAGCGTCCAGTTGCTTGTTCAACGCTTCCTTGCGTTCGGCGGGAATGTCGTTCCAGTGCATATCCATCAACGCGCCTTCAATCGCGTACAGCAACACCTTGGAAGCCCGGAAACCGCGGGTACGCACAGCACGGTAGGCGTCGACCGCTCCGAGCCGACGCAGATCCGAGGCGCTGTGGATGCCCACGGCGTGGAGCCATTGGGCCGACGTCTTGCCCAGATTCTTCAGGTGCTGCAGTTCATCATTCATCGAGCCTCCTTGCGACGGCCGACTGTTCAGTGGGCAAGCTTCTCAGGAGTGTAGCGCTCAGTAGGAAAAGCGTGATTCTTTGGCAGGATTGTCGCAAAAACTTCTAAGGCATAACGCACGATAAGGGGAAAACCAGCGGCAGCCCGCGACCATCCAGCGCGGGCGGGGGCGCTGGAATCAGTCGTGTGGGCTTGCCCTATCGGTGGGTCAGCGGGTGCGGTAGCGCAACCGGGTACCGAAGTTCATCGACATCAGGATTTCGTCGGCCGACAGCTCGGGTGGGAAATAGGCGCCGGAGATCTGCGCATGGGCCAGGCTGGCGCCTTCCAGCTTCGATTTGCGGAAATCCACGCCGCGCAGATCGGCGGAGCGGAAGTAGGCGTCCGTAAAGTCGATGTCGTCCACGTTCAGTTCCCGCAGGTCAAGGCCGCGGAAGTCACCGCCGCACAGGTCGACGGGACCTTGAGGGCGTTCTTTGTTGAAGCCTGAAATGTCGTCTTTGCGCAGCAAGGCATACAGCGGGGTGTTGAGAATCTTTGGACGGTTCATGTCATGTCGCCTGTTGGTTTTATGACGCCAGTATAGTGCCACTATTTGGCGGCCGTGAAGCCGGGTGTCGCTTCACGGTCGAAATAGTTGTTTACAGACCTGGCAGGCGCTGGCGGATTTGCGCAACCACGTTGTCGAGAGTCCCGCTTTCATTGGTCTGGACCGGTTTGCTGCACAGGATCTCTTCCGGTGTCAGGGCTTCGCGGCTGGCCTGCTGTGCAGCGATGACGGCCAGGGTGGCGTCGGAAGGATCCTTCTGGTCGGCCTGACGTTGCGCCAGCCTGTTTTCGACCACCGCTTGCGGTGCGTTGCAGTCCAGGATCAGGAACGGAGTGCCTGTCGCTTCGGCGATTTTCGCTGCGGCTTCACGCTGATCGCGCTTGAGGTAAGTGGCATCGATCACCACCGGGAACCCGGCACGCAGGATTGCGCCGGCGATTTCATGCAAGCGCGCATACGTGGCGCTGCTGGCATCGCTGCTATAAATGCCGGCCTGGGGATCGTTCGGCACTTGTTGCTCGCCGAACAGGCGCTTGCGCTCCACGTCCGAACGCAGGCGAATCGCACCCAGTGCCTCTACCAGGCGCATCGCGACGTGGCTTTTGCCCACGGCCGAAACGCCGTGGGTAATGGCCAGGAACGGCGAAGGAATGGTGCTGTAGCTCTCAGCCAGGTTGGCGTAGTTGCGGTACTGGCGCAGGGTGGTGGCGCGTTGCACCGGGTCGGCTTCGGCCGGCATGCTGAACAGCGCGATCTTGGCCCGGACCAGTGCCCGGTAGGCTTTATAGAAGTTCAGCAACTCCAGCCCCTGGTAATCGCCGGTCAGCTCCAGGTATTGGCTGACGAATCGCCGCGCCAGGGATTTGAGCCCACGGTCTTCCAGATCCATCGCCAGGAACGCCGTGTCGCCGTAGACGTCGGTGAAACGGAACGGTTCGTTGAACTCGATGCAGTCGAAAATCACCACGTTGCCATCGATCACGGTGGCGTTACCCAGATGAATGTCACCGTGGCATTCGCGGATGAAGCCTTCAGCCTTGCGCTGGATGAACAGCGGTTTGAGGCGTTCGAAACTGCTTTCAGCCCAGGCTTGCAGGGCGTCGAGTTGCGTCAGGTCAGCTTTGTCGCTGAGGAACGGCAGGATCTGCTCGAAATTCTGCCGCACCGGTGCCATCACGCTGTCCGGGGTGCCGGCCGGGTTTTCGGCGGGGACCTTGGGCGTGGAGAGGTGGAACCTGGCGATCTGCTCGGCCATCTCGTCGACATGGACGGTGGTCAGCTCACCGTTGGCCTGCAACGTGCTGAGCAGTTGGCTCTGCGGGAACTGCCGCATCTTCAGGGCATATTCGATCGCCGGCCCGTCACCGCCCAGTTGTGGCGCCTCGGCGCTGCCGGTGATCGGCAGCACTTCCAGGTACAGGTCCTGGGTCAAGCGCTGGTTCAGGCGCAGCTCTTCGCCGCAGAAATGCTTGCGGGCGTCGAGATCGGTGAAGTCGAGAAAGCCGAAATTGACCGGCTTTTTGAATTTGTAGGCGTAAGGACCGGTGAGCAAGACCCAGGAAATGTGGGTTTCGATGACCTGGAACCCTTCGACGGGGTGCGGGTAGAGGGCCGGGTTTTGCAGGGCAGCGATCAGGGACTGGCTCACAGGCGATCCTTCAGAGTCTGGAAAAATTCAAGGCCGTCATTATGGCGGCAAGCTGCGCTAACGCAAACCGGATGGACTATGCATCACGCAGGTTATCGGGCTCATGTTGAACCAGCACAAAGTGCGTATAATCCGCCGCCATGACTCGTACCCGAACCCCCCGTACCCCCAAGAAACCACCCGCCAGCCGCCTGCGGCCCTGGCTGGGCTGGGCCCTTAAACTCGGCCTGGTAGGCCTTGTCGTGCTTGCCGGTTTTGCCGTCTATCTCGATGCCGTGGTCCAGGAGAAGTTCTCCGGCAAGCGCTGGACGATCCCGGCCAAGGTCTACGCCCGGCCGCTGGAGCTGTTCGTCGGACAGAAGCTGAGCAAGGACGATTTCCTCACCGAGCTCGATGCCTTGGGCTATCGCCGTGAAAGCGTGGCCAACGGTCCGGGCGAGGCCTCTGTCAATGGCAACACCGTCGATCTCAATACCCGTGGCTTCCAGTTCTATGAAGGCATGGAGCAGGCGCAAGCGGTGCGCGTGCGTTTTTCCGGCGATTACGTGGCGGCGTTGACGGGGGCCAACAATGCGAGTCTTTCGGTGGTGCGCCTCGAGCCGCTGTTGATCGGCGGCCTGTACCCGAAGAACCTCGAAGACCGGATCCTGATCAAGATCGACCAGGTGCCGCCGTTCCTGATCGATACGCTGGTCGCTGTCGAGGACCGGGATTTCTATCATCACTTCGGCGTCTCGCCCAAGTCGATTGCCCGGGCGGTCTGGGTCAACACGTCCTCGGGGCATATGCGCCAGGGCGGCAGTACCCTGACCCAGCAATTGGTCAAGAACTTCTACCTGACCAACGAGCGCAGCCTCTCCCGCAAGCTCACCGAAGCCATGATGGCGCTGCTGCTGGAGTTGCATTACGACAAGCAGGAGATCCTGGAGGCGTACCTCAACGAGGTCTTCATCGGCCAGGACGGTCAGCGGGCGGTGCACGGTTTCGGCCTCGCCAGCCAGTTCTTCTTCAGCCAGCCATTGTCCGAGCTCAAGCTGCATCAGGTGGCGCTGCTGGTGGGCATGGTCAAGGGGCCGTCCTCCTACAACCCGCGGCGTAATCCGGAGCGGGCCCTCGAGCGTCGCAACCTGGTGCTCGACCTGCTGCAACAACAAGGCGTGGCGACGGCCGAGCAGGTCGAAGCGGCGAAGAAGATGCCGCTGGGCGTGACCAAGCGCGGCAGCCTGGCGGACAGCTCGTTCCCCGGCTTCCTCGACCTGGTCAAGCGTCAACTGCGTGAAGACTACCGCGACGAGGACTTGACCGAAGAAGGCCTGCGAATCTTCACCAGTTTCGACCCGATCCTGCAGATGAAAGCCGAAGCGTCGGTCGAGGACACCTTCAAGCGCCTGGGTGCGCGCAAGGGCGCCGAGGACGTGGAAGCCGCCATGGTGGTGACCAATCCGGAAACCGGCGAAGTCCAGGCCATGATCGGCAGTCGCCAGGCCAGTTTCGCCGGTTTCAACCGGGCCCTGGATGCGGTGCGCCCGATCGGCTCGCTGATCAAGCCGGCGGTGTACCTCACCGCCCTGGAAAAACCCAGCCAGTACACATTGACCAGTTGGTTGTCGGACGAGGTGTTCTCGGTCAAGGGCGCGGACGGCCAGGTCTGGAAACCGCAGAACTATGACCGGCGTTCCCACGGTACGGTGTTCCTGTATCAGGGGCTGGCGCATTCCTACAACCTGTCCACGGCTCGCCTGGGGCTGGAAGTCGGTGTGCCGAATGTGCTCAAGACGCTGGCGCGCCTGGGGGTGAGCCGCGAACTTCCTGCCTTCCCATCGATGCTGCTGGGGGCTGGTGGTCTCACGCCGATCGAGGTCGCGGCGATGTACCAGACGCTGGCCAACGGCGGTTTCAATACGCCGATGCGCGGGATCCGCAGCGTGCTCACCGCCGACGGCGAGCCACTCAAGCGTTATCCGTTCCAGATCCAGCAGCGTTTCGATCCGGGTTCCATCTACCTGATCCAGAGCGCCATGCAGCGGGTCATGCGTGAAGGCACCGGCAGTTCGGTCTATAACGTGCTGCCCCGGACCCTGACGCTGGCGGGCAAGACCGGTACCAGTAACGATTCGCGTGACAGCTGGTTCGCCGGCTTCAGCCAGGACCTGCTGGCGGTGGTCTGGCTCGGCCGCGATGACAACGGCAAGACGCCGTTCACCGGCGCCACCGGCGCATTGCAGGTCTGGACCAGCTTCATGCGCAAGGCCGACCCATTGCCGCTGGACATGCCGCAGCCGGACAACGTCGTCCAGGCCTGGGTCGATTCACGCACCGGACAAGGCTCCGATGCCAATTGCCCGGGCGCGGTGCAGATGCCGTATATTCGCGGCAGCGAACCGCCACCCGGTGCCGCCTGCGGCGGACAGAATCCAGCCGAGTCGGTGATGGATTGGGTCAAGGACTGGATGAATTAAGCAAAGAGGGTTTCACGTGAACAAGTGGTTGATTCCAGCGGTAACTGCCGTGGCTTTGCTCAGTGGTTGCTCGACCGTACAGCGCGGCTCGATTCCGGTTGTCGACTCCGGTACTGCCGTTTCCAACAGTGAGAGGGTGTCGGCCAACGGTGGTTTCCGGCAAACGACGGTGAAGCGACCGGTGCAAGGTCAGGCCCAGGCTATTCCTCAAGGCGACACAGGTGTGGTCGTGATGGTGCCCGGTGGCGGTGCCACGACCTCGGCGCCGATCAGCAGTACGCCGATCACGCCGGGCCCCATCACACCCGGCCCGATCGAAACCTCGCCGATCAATCAGGGCAGCTACAGCATGCCGCCGTCGCCAGGCAGCATTCCGTCGGCCGGCTCCGGTGGCCTGTCCGCCGATGAGCAACTGGACGGTCCGGTGTTGGCCCTGCTGACCACCGCGCAACAGCAACAGGCCAGCGGCGACCTCAACGGTGCGTCTTCCAGCCTTGAGCGTGCCCAGCGCGTAGCGCCGCGTGAACCCCAGGTTCTTTATCGCCTGGCTCAGGTGCGCATGGCCCAGGGCGATGCGCCGCAAGCCGAACAACTGGCCCGTCGCGGTCTGACGTTCACCAGCGGTCGTCCGGCCCTTCAGGCCAGCCTGTGGGAACTGATCGCCCAGGCTCGTGAGAAACAAGGCGATTCGGCCGGCGCGGCG
The DNA here is from genome assembly GCF_026016325.1 of Pseudomonas sp. B21-056. Taxonomy (NCBI): domain Bacteria; kingdom Pseudomonadati; phylum Pseudomonadota; class Gammaproteobacteria; order Pseudomonadales; family Pseudomonadaceae; genus Pseudomonas; species Pseudomonas sp. B21-056. The sequence continues at coordinate 5,356,568 of NZ_CP087203.1, read as the reverse complement.
CTGGCCCGTCAGAAGGCCAAGGTTTCGCTCTGATGGACACGCGTTTTCCCCAGATCGCCGATCAGTTGCTGCTGATCGAACGGGAGTTGCGGGTCCAGGGCTGGTGGGCCAGCGTTTCGCCTTCGGCCGAAGCGCTGGCCAGTGTCGAGCCGTTCGCGGTCGACACCCTGGACTTCGAGCAATGGCTGCAGTGGATTTTCCTGCCGCGGATGAAGGCCATCCTGGAAAATGACCTGCCGCTGCCCAACGCCTCGGGCATCCTTGCCATGGCGGAAATGGTCTATGCCCAGCGACCAGGGCGGGGCATCGAGTTGCAGCGGTTGCTGGCGCAGTTCGACCGACTGATCAGCGACGTCAGCTGACCGCCATCACTGGCAGTGTTCCTCGATCTGCTTGCGCGTTTCGTCGATTCGCTGGCGTCGTTCCTCGTCCGTAAGACGGCGCATTTCCCCCTCCACGTCCTCGCGAACCCGCGGGTTGTTTTTCAGCTGCGCCAGGTTGGTCCGGGCCTGCTCACAAAAAACCTTGAGCTGGGCTTCCTGGTCGGCAACCTGCTGCTTGACCTGTTCGTCAATGGCCTTTTGATCGCCGATGGTACCGGCCGGCGGTGGCGCGGGCGGTTTGCCGACGGACGGTGAGGACTTGATCACGGTCGCGTCGCCTGGGCCTTCGGGTGGCTGGGCGCCAAAATGGGTGACTCCCTGGGCGTCCACCCATTTGTAGATCTGACCGGCCATGCACATCGGGCTCAGGCCAGCCAGCAGGCTGGCCGTCAGTAGGAACATTCGCATGCTGTTTCCTTGTCATGGGTTGCGCAATTGAAGCTAACACAGTTGCCGTTTAAAGGTTTTTTCTTGCGTTCTCATGCGCTTACTTCGAATAAAGCACATAGACGACTTGACTTGCAGAAGGCGAAACAGAAGAATCCAAAGTCCGCTGTAGAGGGACTGCCAGAAGCAGGCCCACTCGGCAGATCATGAGGCGCATATCCGCGTCGACCTGTTACACCCGCAACGCGTTACCTCGCGCTGGGTGGGAAAGGCCCGCAACACTTGGGACGATCCCAATACTTGCTCAGTCAGTGCTGACGTAGTCGGCGACCACCGTCGCTCATGCTCTGCCGAGAAGTAAACCTATTAAGACCCGTCCCCTGCTGAGGGTCGGTATTCTGGCGTTTTAGAGGTGAACAACGTGGAGCTTTTATCTGGCGGTGAGATGCTCGTCCGCTTCTTGCGTGACGAAGGCGTCAAGTATATCTACGGGTACCCGGGCGGTGCTCTTCTTCATGTCTATGATGCCCTGTTCAAAGAACCGGAAGTGACCCACATCCTGGTTCGTCATGAGCAGGCGGCAACCCACATGGCTGACGGCTACGCCCGCGCCACCGGCAAGGCCGGCGTGGTGTTGGTGACTTCCGGTCCAGGCGCCACGAACGCCATCACCGGTATCGCCACGGCCTACATGGACTCCATCCCGATGGTGATCATCTCCGGTCAGGTGCCCAGCACCATGGTCGGTACCGATGCGTTCCAGGAAACCGACATGATCGGTATCTCCCGGCCGATCGTGAAGCACAGCTTCATGATCAAGCACGCGTCGGAAATCCCGGAGGTCATGAAGAAGGCTTTCTACTTGGCCGAATCCGGTCGTCCGGGCCCGGTGGTGGTCGATGTCCCGAAAGACATGACCAACCCGGCCGAGAAGTTCGAATACATTTTCCCGAAAAAAGCCAAGCTGCGCTCCTACAGCCCGGCCGTACGCGGCCACTCCGGGCAGATCCGCAAGGCAGCCGAAATGCTCCTGGCGGCCAAGCGCCCGGTGCTGTATTCGGGTGGTGGTGTAATCCTCGGTGGTGGCTCCGCGCCGCTGACCGAACTGGCGAAAATGCTCAACCTGCCGGTCACCAATACGCTGATGGGCCTGGGCGCCTTCCCGGGCACCGACCGTCAGTTCATCGGTATGCTCGGCATGCACGGCAGCTACACCGCCAACCTGGCGATGCACCATGCCGACGTGATCCTGGCCGTCGGTGCGCGTTTCGATGACCGGGTCATCAACGGTGCGTCGAAGTTCTGCCCGAACGCCAAGATCATCCATATCGACATCGACCCGGCGTCCATTTCCAAGACCATCAAGGCAGACGTGCCGATTGTCGGTCCCGTGGAGAGCGTACTGACCGAAATGGTCGCGATGCTCAAGGAAATCGGCGAGACCCCGAACAAGGAGTCCGTGGCCAGTTGGTGGAAGCAGGTCGATGAGTGGCGTGGCGACCGTGGCCTGTTCCCTTACGACAAGGGCGACGGCAGCGTGATCAAGCCGCAGACCGTGATCGAAACCCTCTGCGAAGTGACCAAGGGCGATGCCTTTGTGACCTCCGACGTGGGCCAGCACCAGATGTTCGCCGCGCAGTACTACAAGTTCAACAAGCCCAACCGCTGGATCAACTCCGGTGGCCTGGGCACCATGGGCTTCGGTTTCCCGGCGGCCATGGGCATCAGTTTGAGCTTCCCGGATGCCGACGTCGCCTGCGTCACCGGCGAGGGCAGCATCCAGATGAACATTCAGGAGCTGTCCACCTGCCTGCAATACGGTTTGCCGGTGAAGATCGTGATCCTGAACAACGGCGTGCTGGGTATGGTTCGCCAGTGGCAGGACATGAGCTACGGCAGCCGTCACTCGCACTCCTACATGGAGTCGTTGCCTGATTTCGTCAAGCTGGCCGAGGCCTATGGTCACGTCGGCGTGCGCATCACCGAATCGAAGGACCTGAAGTCGAAGATGGAGGAGGCGTTCGCCATGAAGGATCGCCTGGTGGTCATCGATATTTCGGTCGACACCAGCGAACACGTCTACCCGATGCAGATCAAAGACGGTTCCATGCGCGATATGTGGCTGAGCAAGACGGAGCGTACCTAATCATGCGACATATTATTTCCCTGCTTCTGGAAAACGAACCGGGTGCTCTGTCTCGCGTAGTGGGCCTGTTCTCGCAGCGCAACTACAACATCGAAAGCCTGACGGTGGCGCCAACCGAAGACCCGACCTTGTCGCGTCTGACGCTGACGACCGTGGGCCACGATGAAATCATCGAGCAGATCACCAAGAACCTGAACAAGCTGATCGAGGTGGTCAAGCTCGTGGACCTGTCGGAAAGTGCTCACATCGAGCGCGAACTGATGCTGGTCAAGGTCAAGGCCACCGGCGCCCAGCGCGCCGAGATCAAACGCACTACCGATATTTATCGTGGGCAGATCGTCGATGTCAGCGCCAGCGTCTATACCGTTCAGTTGACCGGTACCAGCGATAAGCTCGACAGCTTCATTCAATCGATCGGCACTGCCTCGATTCTGGAAACCGTACGCAGTGGCGTCACCGGGATTGCCCGTGGCGACAAAGTACTGAGCGTCTAAACCAAATTAGCGAATGGCCTGAACGGCCGGATATAGGGGAAATTCATGAAAGTTTTCTACGATAAAGACTGCGACCTGTCGATCATCCAGGGCAAGAAAGTCGCCATCATCGGCTACGGTTCCCAGGGTCACGCCCAGGCGTGCAACCTGAAGGATTCCGGCGTTGACGTGACCGTCGGCCTGCGCAAAGGCTCGGCCACCGTCGCCAAGGCAGAAGCCCATGGCCTGAAAGTGGCTGACGTGGCTTCCGCCGTTGCCGCTGCCGACCTGGTCATGATCCTGACCCCGGACGAGTTCCAGGGCGCGCTGTACCGCGACGAAATCCAGCCGAACATCAAGAAGGGCGCTACCCTGGCCTTCTCCCACGGTTTCTCGATTCATTACAACCAGGTTGTGCCACGCGCTGACCTCGACGTGATCATGATCGCGCCGAAGGCACCAGGTCACACCGTGCGTTCCGAATTCGTGAAAGGCGGCGGCATCCCTGACCTGATCGCGATCTACCAGGACGCTTCGGGCAACGCCAAGAACGTGGCCCTGTCCTATGCTGCCGGCGTTGGCGGCGGTCGTACCGGCATCATCGAAACCACCTTCAAGGACGAGACTGAAACCGACCTGTTCGGTGAGCAGGCCGTTCTGTGCGGCGGTACTGTCGAACTGGTGAAAGCCGGTTTCGAAACCCTGGTTGAAGCCGGCTACGCGCCGGAAATGGCCTACTTCGAGTGCCTGCACGAACTGAAGCTGATCGTTGACCTCATGTACGAAGGCGGTATCGCCAACATGAACTACTCGATCTCCAACAACGCCGAATACGGCGAGTACGTGACCGGTCCGGAAGTGATCAACGCCGAGTCCCGTCAGGCCATGCGCAATGCCCTGAAACGTATTCAGGACGGCGAATACGCCAAGATGTTCATCAGCGAGGGCGCAACCAACTATCCTTCGATGACCGCCAAGCGTCGCAACAACGCTGCCCACGGCATCGAGATCATCGGCGAGCAACTGCGCTCGATGATGCCTTGGATCAGCGCCAACAAGATCGTCGACAAAGCCAAGAACTGAGTCGCGAGCTTGATCGAAAAACGCGGCCTCGGCCGCGTTTTTTCGTTTGGGTAGCGGCTTCTGGTATAAAGCTGCATCGTTTGCGGCCGAACCGTTGGCCCAGACACCTGTCGAACTTTTTCAAACCGTTGCAAGGTACTGTCCATGAGCGAACGTCCCGACGAGCCAAACCAGGCTCCTGACGCCGAAAGCATGCTGCCCATCGATGAACACGTCGAGGAAGGTCATGACGCTGAAGGCCGCAAGGTCCGGCATCGTGGCATTTATCTGCTGCCTAATCTGTTTACCACCGCCAACCTGTTTGCCGGCTTCTATTCCATCATCAGCTCCATGAGCGCCCAGGCTGCATTGAGTGCCGGTGACAGCGCGGGGGCGAGCCGGTATTTTGCTTTCGCCGCCATTGCGATCTTTGTCGCGATGGTGCTCGACGGCCTGGACGGGCGCGTGGCCCGCATGACCAATACCCAGAGCGCGTTCGGCGCCGAGTACGATTCGCTGTCCGACATGGTCGCCTTCGGCGTGGCCCCGGCCTTGCTGGCGTTCGGCTGGGCGCTGGGGGATATGGGCAAGGTCGGCTGGATGGTCGCCTTCATCTATGTGGCGGGCGCGGCATTGCGCCTGGCCCGTTTCAATACGCAGGTTGGCAAGGCGGACAAGCGCTACTTCATCGGTCTCGCCAGTCCCGCCGCTGCGGGCGTTGTCGCGGGTGTAGTCTGGGCATTCAGCGATTACGGCATCCAGGGTTCGAAGATGTCTTTCCTGGTTGCGCTGCTGGTCGCGGCGGCCGGGATGCTGATGGTCAGCAACATCAAGTACAACAGCTTCAAGGAGCTGGATCTGAAGGGGCGCGTGCCGTTCGTTGCGATCCTGGCGGTGGTGCTGGTGTTCGCGGTGGTCTTCAGTGATCCGCCGCGTATCCTGTTGCTGGTGTTCCTCGCCTATGCCGCCTCCGGGCCGGTGCAATATTTGCTGCGTCTTCGCCGACGCTAAACGTTGCCTTAATGTAATTTCCCCCATACTCCGCAGTCTATTGGTGCACCTGCCCTCCAATACTGCGGAGTTGCCATGCTGATCAAGATCCCCAAGTCGTCCGACTGCCGTGAATCGGACGTAACAGCCGAATCCTTCTATCTTTCCCGTCGCCAGATGCTCGGTGCATCCATGGCTGGCCTTGCCTTGAGTAGCCTTCCCCGTTGGGCGAGCGCTGCCGATGCGGCACGCTATGCCGACGTGGAGCCTGGGAAGGCACCGTCCTGGTTTGCCGAAAAACTGCCGTCTACCCAGTGGGGCGCGGTGACGGTCAAGAATGAGCCGATCACGCCGTTCAAGGACGCCACCCACTACAACAACTTCTATGAGTTCGGAACCGACAAGGGCGATCCGGCGGCCAATGCCGGAACCTTGAAAACCGAGCCCTGGAGCGTGGTGGTGGATGGGGAGGTCGATAAGCCGGGACGTTATGGGCTGGAAGACTTCATGAAGCCTTATCAGTTGGAGGAGCGAATCTACCGGCTGCGCTGCGTGGAGGCCTGGTCGATGGTCATTCCGTGGCTCGGTTTCCCTATCTCTGCGTTGCTCAAGCAGGTCGAGCCGACCTCCAAGGCCAGGTACATCCGTTTTGAAACGCTGCAGGATCCGAAGACCATGCCCGGCCAGCGTTCCGGCTTCGCCTTGATCGACTGGCCTTATGTAGAAGGCTTGCGACTGGATGAGGCGATGAATCCGCTGGCCATTCTCGCGGTTGGCATGTATGGGCGCGAGTTGCCGAACCAGAACGGCGCACCGCTGCGGTTGGTGGTGCCGTGGAAGTATGGTTTCAAAAGTGTGAAATCCATTGTGCGTATCAGCCTGGTCAGCGAACAACCCAAGACGACCTGGCAAAGTATTGCATCGGATGAGTATGGCTTCTATGCCAACGTCAACCCGACGGTCGATCATCCGCGTTGGACCCAGGCCCATGAACGTCGCCTGCCGAGCGGGCTGTTCAGTCCCAATGTACGCGATACGTTGATGTTCAACGGCTATCAGGATGAAGTCGCTTCTTTATATGCAGGGATGGACCTGAGGAAGGACTACTGATGCGTTTTCCAGTGTGGCGGATTGGCGTCTTCGTCGCGGCGGCGATCTGGCCGCTGCTCTGGCTTTACGAGGCGTTGATGAATGCGTTGGGGCCCGACCCCGGCAAGGTGTTGGTGGATCGGTTGGGGCTGGGTGCGCTGATCCTGCTCTTGATCACCTTGAGCATGACTCCTTTGCAGAAGTTGACGGGGTGGGCGGGGTGGATCGCGGTCAGGCGCCAGCTCGGATTATGGTGCTTCACCTATGTGGTGCTGCACCTGAGTGGCTACCTGGCTTTCATCCTGGGGTTCGACTGGTCGCAGTTGGGTGTCGAGTTGAGCAAGCGGCCCTACATCATCGTCGGGGTACTTGGGTTTCTCGGCTTGTTGGCCCTGGCGGTTACGTCCAACCGATATAGTCAGCGACGCCTTGGTGTGCGCTGGAAGAAACTGCATCGCCTGGTTTATCTGATCCTCGGGCTTGGGTTGCTGCACATGCTGTGGATCGTGCGGGCGGATCTGAAGGAGTGGGCTATTTACGCCTTTATAGGTGCTGTCTTGATGATGTTGAGGGTTCCTTCGATAACACGCCGGATTCCCCGTTTGATGGGTAGGAAAGTTTCCTCTGCAACAAAAGTGTAATTAAGGGTTGACGGCAGATTCTGAGTCTCTATAATTCGCCCCACTTCCGGCGCAGTCGAAGCGGAAAACTCCTTGAGTTTCAATGAGTTAAACGTTTTAAGGCGGCGCAGGACTTCAGTTCATCGAAGTCCGGAAGGAGTTGGCGGGGCGTGTTGTTTGGCTCGGTTGACGGTTCGATCTTCTCGGTCGAAAGCGGTGAAAAAGAGGTGTTGACAGCAGCGAGTAACGCTGTAGAATTCGCCTCCCGCTGACGAGAGATCGAAAGCGCAAGTGGTTGAAGTTGAAAAGGAAACTTTGAAAACTTCTTAAAATAACCGCTTGACAGTAACGCCAGGCGCTGTAGAATGCGCGCCTCGGTTGAGACGAAAGACTCAGCCAGCCGCTCTTTAACAACTGAATCAAGCAATTCGTGTGGGTGCTTGTGGAGTCAGACTGCTAGTCAACAGATTATCAGCATCACAAGTTACTCCGCGAGAAATCAAAGATGTAACCAACGATTGCTGAGCCAAGTTTAGGGTTTTCTCAAAACCCAAAGATGTTTGAACTGAAGAGTTTGATCATGGCTCAGATTGAACGCTGGCGGCAGGCCTAACACATGCAAGTCGAGCGGTAGAGAGGTGCTTGCACCTCTTGAGAGCGGCGGACGGGTGAGTAATGCCTAGGAATCTGCCTGGTAGTGGGGGATAACGTTCGGAAACGGACGCTAATACCGCATACGTCCTACGGGAGAAAGCAGGGGACCTTCGGGCCTTGCGCTATCAGATGAGCCTAGGTCGGATTAGCTAGTTGGTGAGGTAATGGCTCACCAAGGCGACGATCCGTAACTGGTCTGAGAGGATGATCAGTCACACTGGAACTGAGACACGGTCCAGACTCCTACGGGAGGCAGCAGTGGGGAATATTGGACAATGGGCGAAAGCCTGATCCAGCCATGCCGCGTGTGTGAAGAAGGTCTTCGGATTGTAAAGCACTTTAAGTTGGGAGGAAGGGCCATTACCTAATACGTGATGGTTTTGACGTTACCGACAGAATAAGCACCGGCTAACTCTGTGCCAGCAGCCGCGGTAATACAGAGGGTGCAAGCGTTAATCGGAATTACTGGGCGTAAAGCGCGCGTAGGTGGTTCGTTAAGTTGGATGTGAAAGCCCCGGGCTCAACCTGGGAACTGCATTCAAAACTGTCGAGCTAGAGTATGGTAGAGGGTGGTGGAATTTCCTGTGTAGCGGTGAAATGCGTAGATATAGGAAGGAACACCAGTGGCGAAGGCGACCACCTGGACTGATACTGACACTGAGGTGCGAAAGCGTGGGGAGCAAACAGGATTAGATACCCTGGTAGTCCACGCCGTAAACGATGTCAACTAGCCGTTGGGAGCCTTGAGCTCTTAGTGGCGCAGCTAACGCATTAAGTTGACCGCCTGGGGAGTACGGCCGCAAGGTTAAAACTCAAATGAATTGACGGGGGCCCGCACAAGCGGTGGAGCATGTGGTTTAATTCGAAGCAACGCGAAGAACCTTACCAGGCCTTGACATCCAATGAACTTTCCAGAGATGGATTGGTGCCTTCGGGAGCATTGAGACAGGTGCTGCATGGCTGTCGTCAGCTCGTGTCGTGAGATGTTGGGTTAAGTCCCGTAACGAGCGCAACCCTTGTCCTTAGTTACCAGCACGTTAAGGTGGGCACTCTAAGGAGACTGCCGGTGACAAACCGGAGGAAGGTGGGGATGACGTCAAGTCATCATGGCCCTTACGGCCTGGGCTACACACGTGCTACAATGGTCGGTACAGAGGGTTGCCAAGCCGCGAGGTGGAGCTAATCCCATAAAACCGATCGTAGTCCGGATCGCAGTCTGCAACTCGACTGCGTGAAGTCGGAATCGCTAGTAATCGCGAATCAGAATGTCGCGGTGAATACGTTCCCGGGCCTTGTACACACCGCCCGTCACACCATGGGAGTGGGTTGCACCAGAAGTAGCTAGTCTAACCTTCGGGGGGACGGTTACCACGGTGTGATTCATGACTGGGGTGAAGTCGTAACAAGGTAGCCGTAGGGGAACCTGCGGCTGGATCACCTCCTTAATCGACGACAGCAGCTGCTCCATGAGCTCCCACACGAATTGCTTGATTCATTGAAGAAGACGATAGAAGCAGCTTTAAGCTCCAAGCTGATAGCTCACGCTAACAGTTACAAGCTCGAAATTGGGTCTGTAGCTCAGTTGGTTAGAGCGCACCCCTGATAAGGGTGAGGTCGGCAGTTCGAATCTGCCCAGACCCACCAATTTTGTTATGGGGCCATAGCTCAGCTGGGAGAGCGCCTGCCTTGCACGCAGGAGGTCAGCGGTTCGATCCCGCTTGGCTCCACCATAAACTGCTTCTGCTGCTGAAAGCTTAGAAATGAGCATTCCATCGACGATGGTGAGTGTTGATTTCTAGTCTTTTGATTAGATCGTTCTTTAAAAATTTGGGTATGTGATAGAAAGATAGACTGGATGGCACTTTCACTGGTGTTGTTCAGGCTAAGGTAAAATTTGTGAGTTCTCGTAATTGAGAAATTCGAATTTTCGGCGAATGTCGTCTTCACAGTATAACCAGATTGCTTGGGGTTATATGGTCAAGTGAAGAAGCGCATACGGTGGATGCCTTGGCAGTCAGAGGCGATGAAAGACGTGGTAGCCTGCGAAAAGCTTCGGGGAGTCGGCAAACAGACTGTGATCCGGAGATGTCTGAATGGGGGAACCCAGCCATCACAAGATGGTTATCTTGTACTGAATACATAGGTGCAAGAGGCGAACCAGGGGAACTGAAACATCTAAGTACCCTGAGGAAAAGAAATCAACCGAGATTCCCTTAGTAGTGGCGAGCGAACGGGGACTAGCCCTTAAGCTTCTTTGATTTTAGCGGAACGCTCTGGAAAGTGCGGCCATAGTGGGTGATAGCCCTGTACGCGAAAGGATCTTAGAAGTGAAATCGAGTAGGACGGAGCACGAGAAACTTTGTCTGAATATGGGGGGACCATCCTCCAAGGCTAAATACTACTGACTGACCGATAGTGAACCAGTACCGTGAGGGAAAGGCGAAAAGAACCCCGGAGAGGGGAGTGAAATAGATCCTGAAACCGTATGCGTACAAGCAGTGGGAGCCCACTTTGTTGGGTGACTGCGTACCTTTTGTATAATGGGTCAGCGACTTATTTTCAGTGGCGAGCTTAACCGAATAGGGGAGGCGTAGCGAAAGCGAGTCTTAATAGGGCGTCTAGTCGCTGGGAATAGACCCGAAACCGGGCGATCTATCCATGGGCAGGTTGAAGGTTAGGTAACACTGACTGGAGGACCGAACCGACTACCGTTGAAAAGTTAGCGGATGACCTGTGGATCGGAGTGAAAGGCTAATCAAGCTCGGAGATAGCTGGTTCTCCTCGAAAGCTATTTAGGTAGCGCCTCATGTATCACTGTAGGGGGTAGAGCACTGTTTCGGCTAGGGGGTCATCCCGACTTACCAAACCGATGCAAACTCCGAATACCTACAAGTGCCGAGCATGGGAGACACACGGCGGGTGCTAACGTCCGTCGTGAAAAGGGAAACAACCCAGACCGTCAGCTAAGGTCCCAAAGTTATGGTTAAGTGGGAAACGATGTGGGAAGGCTTAGACAGCTAGGAGGTTGGCTTAGAAGCAGCCACCCTTTAAAGAAAGCGTAATAGCTCACTAGTCGAGTCGGCCTGCGCGGAAGATGTAACGGGGCTCAAACCATACACCGAAGCTACGGGTATCACGTAAGTGATGCGGTAGAGGAGCGTTCTGTAAGCCTGTGAAGGTGAGTTGAGAAGCTTGCTGGAGGTATCAGAAGTGCGAATGCTGACATGAGTAACGACAATGGGTGTGAAAAACACCCACGCCGAAAGACCAAGGTTTCCTGCGCAACGTTAATCGACGCAGGGTTAGTCGGTCCCTAAGGCGAGGCTGAAAAGCGTAGTCGATGGAAAACAGGTTAATATTCCTGTACTTCTGGTTATTGCGATGGAGGGACGGAGAAGGCTAGGCCAGCTTGGCGTTGGTTGTCCAAGTTTAAGGTGGTAGGCTGGAATCTTAGGTAAATCCGGGATTCCAAGGCCGAGAGCTGATGACGAGTTACCCTCTGGGTGACGAAGTGGTTGATGCCATGCTTCCAAGAAAAGCTTCTAAGCTTCAGGTAACCAGGAACCGTACCCCAAACCGACACAGGTGGTTGGGTAGAGAATACCAAGGCGCTTGAGAGAACTCGGGTGAAGGAACTAGGCAAAATGGCACCGTAACTTCGGGAGAAGGTGCGCCGGTGAGGGTGAAGCACTTGCTGCGTAAGCCCACGCCGGTCGAAGATACCAGGCCGCTGCGACTGTTTATTAAAAACACAGCACTCTGCAAACACGAAAGTGGACGTATAGGGTGTGACGCCTGCCCGGTGCCGGAAGGTTAATTGATGGGGTTAGCTAACGCGAAGCTCTTGATCGAAGCCCCGGTAAACGGCGGCCGTAACTATAACGGTCCTAAGGTAGCGAAATTCCTTGTCGGGTAAGTTCCGACCTGCACGAATGGCGTAACGATGGCGGCGCTGTCTCCACCCGAGACTCAGTGAAATTGAAATCGCTGTGAAGATGCAGTGTATCCGCGGCTAGACGGAAAGACCCCGTGAACCTTTACTATAGCTTTGCACTGGACTTTGAATTTGCTTGTGTAGGATAGGTGGGAGGCTTTGAAGCGTGGACGCCAGTCTGCGTGGAGCCATCCTTGAAATACCACCCTGGCAACTTTGAGGTTCTAACTCAGGTCCGTTATCCGGATCGAGGACAGTGTATGGTGGGTAGTTTGACTGGGGCGGTCTCCTCCTAAAGAGTAACGGAGGAGTACGAAGGTGCGCTCAGACCGGTCGGAAATCGGTCGTAGAGTATAAAGGCAAAAGCGCGCTTGACTGCGAGACAGACACGTCGAGCAGGTACGAAAGTAGGTCTTAGTGATCCGGTGGTTCTGTATGGAAGGGCCATCGCTCAACGGATAAAAGGTACTCCGGGGATAACAGGCTGATACCGCCCAAGAGTTCATATCGACGGCGGTGTTTGGCACCTCGATGTCGGCTCATCACATCCTGGGGCTGAAGCCGGTCCCAAGGGTATGGCTGTTCGCCATTTAAAGTGGTACGCGAGCTGGGTTTAGAACGTCGTGAGACAGTTCGGTCCCTATCTGCCGTGGACGTTTGAGATTTGAGAGGGGCTGCTCCTAGTACGAGAGGACCGGAGTGGACGAACCTCTGGTGTTCCGGTTGTCACGCCAGTGGCATTGCCGGGTAGCTATGTTCGGAAAAGATAACCGCTGAAAGCATCTAAGCGGGAAACTTGCCTCAAGATGAGATCTCACTGGAGCCTTGAGCTCCCTGAAGGGCCGTCGAAGACTACGACGTTGATAGGCAGGGTGTGTAAGCGCTGTGAGGCGTTGAGCTAACCTGTACTAATTGCCCGTGAGGCTTGACCATATAACACCCAAGCAATTTGCTGACCCGAAAGGGCACCAGATTGCGGTGTGTGAAGACGAAGTGAACCGAAAGTTCGACTGACGCGCAAAACACCGACTGTCACATACCCAATTTGCTGAAGCGAGGCCAACCGGTCCCGACTCAGTACCCGAATTTCTTGACGACCATAGAGCGTTGGAACCACCTGATCCCATCCCGAACTCAGCAGTGAAACGATGCATCGCCGATGGTAGTGTGGGGTTTCCCCATGTGAGAGTAGGTCATCGTCAAGATTAAATTCCGAAACCCCTATCTGCTGACGCAGGTAGGGGTTTTGTTTTTGGCCGCAGGAAAAGCCTGCGAAAGCTCGCAATAAATTTGCACAGTTATTTTTGAGCTGGAGCACTAGAATAGCCCCACTTCAGTTGAGCCAGAGTTGTTTATGCCCGACCCGCTGGACACCCATCGGCTGTCAGAACTGCCTTTAGACGAGCTGGTAGCGTGCCATGAGTGCGACCTGTTGATGCGCAAGCCTCAACTGTCCCATGGCGAGAAAGCCGAATGCCCCCGTTGTGGATATGAGCTCTACGCCCACCGGCCCAATGTGGTCGAGCGCAGTCTTGCCTTGGTCATCGCTGCCCTGCTGTTGTATGTGCCCGCGAATTTTCTACCCATCATGCAGCTCAACCTGCTCGGTCAATCCTCCCAGGACACCGTGTGGAGTGGCGTGGTAGGGCTGTTCGATACCGGCATGCAAGGCATCGCGGTGGTGGTGTTCCTGTGCAGCATGGGTGTACCGCTGCTCAAGCTGCTTTGTCAGTTGGCTGTGTTGTTGACCATCCGCTGGAACATCGGCCGTAGCTACGGCTTGCTGCTGTATCGCATTTATCACCACCTGCGAGATTGGGGAATGCTTGAGGTCTATCTCATGGGCGTGCTGGTAGCCATCGTCAAGTTGGCAGACATGGCCGCCATTACCGTAGGCCTCGGGCTGGTATGTTTCATCAGTTTGCTGCTGGTTCAGGTCTGGTTGGAGGTGGTGATGTCGCCGCACCAGATCTGGCAAGCGTTATCAGGAGAGGATGCCCATGCGGGCGATTGATGCAGGCATTCTGATCTGTACCGAATGCCATGAATTGAATCGACTGGATACCGATGTCGACGCACAAGCCTGCACCCGATGCGGGGCGTGGATCCATCCCCGTCGCCCGAACAGCTTGATGCGTACCTGGGCGTTGCTGATCACCGCCGCGATTCTCTACATCCCGGCGAACATGCTGCCGATCATGACGATCAACTCGCTGGGCCATGGTGCCCCCAGTACCATCATGGCCGGTGTCATCGAGTTGGTGCAGCACGGCATGATCCCGATTGCCGCCGTGGTGTTCATCGCCAGTATCCTGGTACCCACCTTCAAACTGGTGGGTATTGCCTTGCTGTTGTTTTCCGTACAGCGGCACCAGCCCATGTCGGCGCGGCAACGCATTCTCATGTACCGCTTCATCGAGTTCATTGGCCGCTGGTCGATGCTGGATATTTTCGTGATCGCGATTCTGGTGGCGGTGGTGAATTTTGGACGGCTCGCCAGTGTCGAAGCCGGTCTCGGCGCGATTGCCTTTGCCAGCGTAGTGATTTTGACAATGATTGCCGCAGTAACCTTCGATCCCCGACTGATTTGGGATAACACGGAGTCGGATGACGACCATGACTGATTTGCCTACCGCTAAAACCCGACCGGCCTCGAACTGGTCGGCCATCTGGGTCCTGCCGCTGATTGCCTTGATCATCGGGAGCTGGCTCGGCTGGCGGGCTTACAATGACACCGGGATCGAGATCAGTGTGCGCTTCGAGAGCGGCGAAGGCATTCAGGTCAACAAGACTGAAATCGTCTACAAGGGCATGACCGTCGGTAAAGTGAAGAACCTCACGCTTGATGACGAAGGGAGCTCGAAAGGGGTGATCGCCACCATCGAGATGAACAAGGACGTCGAGCAATACCTCAAGACCGGTACGCGTTTCTGGTTGGTCAAGCCGAGCGTCTCGCTAGCCGGCATTACTGGCCTGGAGACCCTGGTTTCGGGTAACTATGTGGCGATCAGCCCGGGCGAAGGGGAGTCGACCCGCAAGTTCAAGGCGCTGGCCGAAGAGCCGCCGCTGTCGGACGCCAAGCCGGGTCTGCACCTGACCATCAAGGCTGACCGTTTGGGTTCGCTGGATCGGGGCAGCCCGGTGTTCTACAAGCAGATCCAGGTCGGACAGGTGAAGAGCTACCAGCTATCCGAAGATCAGAACACGGTAGAGATCAAAGTGTTCATCGAACCGACCTATGCCAGCCTGGTGCGTAAACACACGCGTTTCTGGAACGCCAGCGGCATCAGCATCGATGCCAATCTCTCTGGCGTCAAAGTCCGCAGCGAATCCCTGGCGAGCATCGTTGCCGGGGGGATTGCGTTCGCCACACCGGAAAGCCGCAAGGACAGTCCGCCGACGGATCCCAGCTTGCCGTTTCGTCTTTACGAAGACTTTGACGCCGCCGCCGCCGGCATTCGCGTGAAGGTCAAGCTCAGCGACTTTGAAGGTTTGCAGGCCGGCCGTACACCGGTGATGTACAAAGGCATCCAGGTAGGCAGCCTGAAGAACCTCAAGATTGACCCGGACCTGTCCAGCGCTACGGCTGAATTGACCATGGACCCACTGGCTGAGGATTACCTGGTAACCGGCACTCAGTTCTGGGTCGTCAAGCCGTCGATTTCCCTGGCGGGTATCACCGGCCTGGAAGCGCTGGTCAAGGGCAACTACATTGCCGTGCGGCCCGGTGACAAGGGCAGTGCCCCCCAGCGTGAGTTCGAAGCCAGGGCGAAGGCACCGCCGCTGGACTTGCGTTCGCCCGGCCTGCATCTGGTCCTGTTGACTGAAAACCTCGGATCACTGGAGGTCGGTAGCCCGATCCTCTACAAGCAGGTCAAGGTCGGCTCGGTGCAGAGCTACCAATTCTCCCGCAAGAAAAAACAGTTGATCGTCGGCGTGCACATCGAGAAGGAATACGAAGGCCTGGTCAACGGTTCGACGCGGTTCTGGAACGCCAGTGGCATTACCCTCACGGGCGGGTTGACGGGCGGAATCCAGGTCAAGAGTGAATCGCTGCAAAGCCTGATGGCCGGCGGTATTGCCTTTGAAACGCCGGAGCCGAATGTGCCGCTGAAGAGGCGCGTTCCTCGTTTCCGCCTGTTTGAGAACCGCGAAGCCGCGCAGCAGACGGGAACGGTGGTGACAATCAAGGTCGATCGTGCCGACGGTTTGCGCAGCGGAACACCGATTCGCTACAAAGGGCTGGACGTGGGCAAGGTCGAGGACGTCGATCTCAGTGCCGACCTGCAGTCGGTGCTGTTGACTGCGCGCATTACTGAAGTACCGGAGCGTATCGCCCGGGTCGGCAGCCAGTTCTGGGTAGTCAAGCCTGAATTGGGGCTGATCAAGACCTCGAACCTGGAGACACTGGTGACCGGTCAATACCTTGAAGTGCAGCCTGCGGCGAAAAACCTCGGGCCACAGAAGAACTTCGTGGCCCTTGCCAGCCCGCCGGAAACTGCGGTGCCCGAGGCCGGTTTGAGTCTGGTGTTGAGTGCTGCCCGCCGCGGTTCATTGAAGACGGGCGTTCCGGTGACCTATCGCGAGATTACCGTGGGCAAGGTCACCGGTTATGAGCTGGGCCAGACGGCGGACCGGGTGCTGATCCACATCCTGATCGAACCCAAGTACGCGCCGCTGGTACGCAGCGGTACGCGATTCTGGAACACCAGCGGTTTCGACATGGACTTCGGCCTGTTCAAGGGCGCGACGGTACGGACCGAGTCGTTGGAGACGTTGATTCAGGGGGGCGTGGCTTTCGCGACACCGGATGGCGAGAGCATGGGCAGCCCGGCACGGCCGGAACAGACCTTCCCGTTGTTCGATAAATTCGAGGATGAGTGGCTGACCTGGGCGCCGAAGATCAAGCTCGGTAAATAGAGGGCAGGCGGTGCCTGTTCCGACGTCATCGCGAGCAGGCTCGTTCCCACAGGATGTATTGGCATGGCAATCAGATACGACGCCATTCCAATGTGGGAGCGAGCCTGCTCGCGATGGCAGCGGTACAGTCGATACAAGTGCTTCAGACATCCCAATAAAAAGGCCGCGATCCAATGGATCGCGGCCTTTTCGTTTCCCCGAGACTTACCTCACACCGGATCCAGCTCCGGCTCATCGGCCTCTACATTCACCGTGGCCTTCACCACATCATGACGACGGATGTACTTCCAGTCCGCTTCGTCGATGTAGATACCGTTCGGGCCGCTGCCGCCTTCCAGGTCGATGGCGACACTGGCACAGACCTGCGGTTTCACGCTGGCGAGGATCGGCACGAAGCCCAGTTGCAGGCTGGTTTCCAGCAGCGCTGCCTGGTTCTTTTCATCGATGTCCGCCGCTTCATCCAGGTAGTACGGCAGGCGCACGCGACCGGCCTGCTCGCGGTCCATCAAGTGCAGCAACAGGTACATGTTGGTCAGGGCCTTGATAGTCATGGTGGTGCCGTTGGAGGCCGCGCCATCGATGTCGGTATGGATCACTGGCTGGCCGTTGACCTTGGTGATCTCGAAGGCCAGTTCGAACAGGTCCTTGAGGCCGAGCTGGTTGTGGTTCGCCGCCACCAGGCGCGCCAGGTACTCCTTGGCTTCTTCGTTCTTGTTGTCCTGCTCCGCGCTCTGGCTGAGGTCGAACACCGACAGGGTTTCGCCTTCCTCGTATTGACCGGCGCTGTGGATGATCTGGTCGATGTGCTTGAGCGCTTCCTTGTTCGGCGCCAGGACGATGCGGAAGCTCTGCAGGTTGGACACCTGGCGCTTGTTGATCTCGCGGTTGAACAACGCCAGCTGGTGCTCAAGGCTGTCGTAGTCGCTGCGGATGTTGCGCAGGGTCCGGGCGATGTCGGTCACCGCCGCACGGCGGGCCTTGCCCAGGGTCAGGGCTTCGTCGGTACGGTGGGCATAGGCGTTGATCAGCAGTTGCAGACGCCGCTCCATGTCGTCTTCGCTGTCGAACTTGGCCACGCCCTTGAGACGCACTTGGGCATACAGCGCTTCGATCTGGCCGTCGACCCGCAACAGGCCTTGCCAGCTGTCCTGGTAGTCATTGAGCAATGGCAGCAGGTTGTCCATGGAGTCGTCGACCGGGTCCATGAACGGCGTACCGAACGGCAGGTCCGCTGGCAGCAATTGACGGCGGCGCAGGGCGTCGTCGAGGGTGCGTTGCTTGGCTTCCATGTCGGCGATCTGCCGGCCCACCAGTTGCAACTTGGCGGAGAGCTGCTGGACGCGTTCGGTGAAGGCATCGCTGGAGCGCTTGAGTTCGTCCTGGGCGGCTTCCATCTGCGCCAGTTGCTCGAGCTTCTCGCCTTCTTCGGCACTCAGGGTCTGGCTGCGCCGGAAGTCTTCCAGGGCTTTCTGTGCGTCCAGGACCTGCTGATACAGCGCTTCGGTCTGGGTCTTGCTCGCCGCACGGTCGGCCGCCACGGCTTGCTGGGTCTTGAGCTGTTTGAGTTCTTTTTCCAGGCGCTCTTTCTGGTCCCGCAATGCGGCACGGTCGGCCAGGGCTTGCAGGGCCGGTGGCTCGATGTGGGACAGGTCGATGGACAGGCCCGGCACTTCGAAGCGCTCACCCTTGAAGCCGTCGAGGATCAACTCCATGGATTTGACCCATTCGCCGTTCTCGTCCAGCGCGATGCCGTGTTCGCCCAACGGCAGGCTGAACAGGGCGCTGTTGAACAGGCGCATCAGGCGTTCGACGTCCTGCTGCGAGAACTCTTCGCGCAGGCGGGCGTAGCTGTTGTTGTCAGCGTGATCGAGTTGCTGCTTGACCGACTTCAGGCGTTTTTCCAGATCCCGCAGACGCTCTTCCAGGTCTTCGGCGCTGAACTGCCGGGACTGGGCCAGGGCGCCGGCCAGTTCGTCGTGGGCGTCCTTGGCGGCGAGCAGTTGCTGCTCCAGGACCTTGACGTCATCCACCAGGGCGAACCGATGCTTGAGCACCGACAGTTCACCGAGCCAGCGCTGGATGCCAGTGATTTCCCGCTCCAGGCGCATCAGCTCCTGGGTACCGCCACGCTGGTCGTTTTGCAGTGAGTCCTGTTCGTTGCGGTAGTGTTCGGCCTGAATGGTCAGCTCTTCCTTGCGCGCCCCGGCGTAGTCCGACCAGGTGCCGAGCAGCGAATCGAGCAGCGGCGACAGGCGATGCAGTTTTCCGCGCAGGACATCGCGCTGCTTCACGCCATTGGCCAGGGCTTCCACCAGCGGGCCGGCGGCCACCAGGGAGTTGTAGTCCTGCTCCATGCGTCGTACGTCGCGGAAGGCTTCTTCGCATGCGGCGATGTAGTCCACGCTCCCGGAACGCAGGCTGTGCTCGAAGGCGTCGAGAAACAGCTGCTTGAGCTTGGCCGCGGTGATTTCGCGCATGTGCAGCAGGTTGATGAACAGCGCCCGGAACGTCTTGAGGCTTTGCTCGCTGGTGGAGCGCAGCGGAATCAGCGTCAGGTCCAGGGGAATCGAGGTGTGACCGCCCACCAGCAGGCGCCGCAGTTCATCAGGCTTGAGTTCGTAAGCCTTGAGACCTTCGCGCTCCAGGTTGGTGAACAGCTCTTTCTGGCGCAGGCAGGTGTCGTTTTTCTGGTAGTGGGCCAGGTCCAGTTTGCCGGCGTAGGCAAAGAACTGGTGACCGAAACCACCGCCGGGGCCGCGACCGACCACGCCGATCACATGCGGGCCGTGGGGCAGGGCGACTTCGACGAGGATGTAGCTGGTGTCCGACGCAAAGTAGAAACGCCGGGATTGTTCCAGGCTGTACTTGCCGAAGCTCATGTCCGACATGCGCGCCAGGATCGGGAACTGCAAGGCGTTGATCGAGGCGGATTTACCGAGGTTGTTCGCGCCGTACACCGATAGCGGTTCTTCCAGCGGGAACAGGCCGAGGCTGTAGCCAGCCGTGTTCAAAAGGGCGAAGCGGCGGATGCCGTAGCGTTCCTGGCTCATGCGTCGGTCTCCTGTTCTTCGGCAATGGCTCGGGCCAGTGCGTCTTCTTCGCTTTCGTCTTCAAACGGCGCCAGATCCAGTGGATCTTCGGTTTGCAGCAGCTTTTCGTCGCTGTCTTCGTCGATCAGTATCGGCGCCGGCAACGGCAGCACGCTGTGCACGCTGGCCGCCAGGTCGCGGTCCTGCTGGACCGACAGGCAGACGTCAAGGAAACGGTGCATCGGCGGCAGGAAGCGGTACACACCGTTGTCTTCGCTGGCGAAGCCCAGTTGGGTCATGCGACGCATGATTTTTTCTTCCAGCTCCTCCTGGGTCTGCACTTCGGCCTGGATGAACAGGTCGCGGTACTTCTCCAGCAGCGATGGCAGCTCATCGCGGCCCAGGCTGCCACCGTCGAGCACGGCAATCGGGTCGCGGCCCTGGTCGGCCAGGTGTTCGACGAGGATGAAGGTGAACAGCGCCAGGCGCTGGGCGGTCTTGTTCACCGCCGCAGCGGCCAGGTCCGGTACGAAGTAGTAGAAACCACGGGTATCGCACACCAGTTCGAAGCCCAGGGCTTTGAACAGCGTGCGGTACTGGTCCTGGAAATTCGACAGTTGCGCGTACAGCTCCGGGTCGCGGCGGCTGACGTGGTAACCCTTGAACAGCTCGCGAAAGATCGGCGCCAGCTGGGACAGTTCGGATAGATCAAGATGCATGGGGGATGCTCGCAGAATCCTCGGCAGCGTCGCGGGCCGAGAGCAGGGCGAAGGAGCGCAGGCTGACCTGATGCTCGTGGGTGTGGTATTCGCGGCGTTCCAGACGCTCGCGCTTGAAGCGTTTTTCCCGCGACAGGCGCGAGAACCAGTACAGCAATTCGTCGGTGGCGCCGTCCGGCTCCTGTTCCAGCAGCCAGACCATCAGGTCCGGCAACGGCAGGGCGTCTTCGCAGCGCTCGACCATCTCGCGCACGGTGCGCGGCGCCCGCGGGGCATCGCCGCCCTTGTGGGTCTTGTGGGACTTGGGGAAGCGCGCCGGTTTCGGTTCGAAACGGGCCAGGGCGTAGACATAGGCTTCAACCTGGCTGGCGCTGCCGAGGAAGGTGCTTTGCGGCCGGGTGAACAGCGGCATGGCTGCCTGGGGCACGGCATCGATGCCTTTACGGCGGATGGCGGCCAGGGCCAGGGCTGCGCCACGGGTCACGGCGTTGTGGCGGCGGGCCTCTTCGCGCAGCGGCAGGAGCAGTTCACGGGCATGGCGCAGGGTCAGCTGGGCGCTGGTCTGCATCTCGAGAATACGTGCGTGGGTACGCAGCAGCATATCGTCGTCCACCAGATGGCCGAGGCGCTGCTGCTCGGTGAGCATGCGCAACAGTACGTTCTCGACCTTGCGCACGCCTTGCTCGAACGCGCCATCGGCGTTCACCAACTGGATCATCGGCTCGACGTACTCGTCCCAGGTTGCCAGCACCTCAGCGTAGCGCTGACGCAGGGGGATCTGCCGGTCGCTGGTCTTGGCCCGTTCGGCCACGGCCACCAGGGCCTGCTCATCGTTGGCGAGCTTCTTCAGCACGTCGCGCACACGCATGTCCAGCAGGCGCAACTGGCGGGCAAGGTCGTTGCCGTCGCGCACGTCAAACGCATCCTGGATGTAGCCGGCCAGGCGTTCGAGGTGGCGCAGGTAGGCTTCGATCTCCAGGCACAGGCCCAGCCGGTGTTCGCGGCGCAGGTAGGCGAGGAAGTCATGGATCTGGGCGTTCAGCTCGAAGCGGTTCGGGCTTTTCGCCACCGGCACGAGGATGTCCAGGCGGATCCACACGTCCAAAAGGTTGGTGATGTCCTGGGGCGTGCTGTCCAGCTGTTGGGCGGCCAGTTGTGAACGCAATTCGTTGAGGCTCAGGGTGCCCTGGTCGAAGTGCTCGCACAAAGGTTCCAGCAATGCCCAGTGTTCAGCGAGGGCGCGCAAGACGCGCTTGGGTTCGATCATCGCAATGGCCGTCGGGTTGGCAATTAAAAGGGGCGATTGTACTGCATCGGGCCGGTTGCGATTCACCCCTGAGACGGACTGTCGTCTGTATTGCCCAACTATTGACTCAACAGGGAAGCGATCCGCGTCGAAGGGCGGTAGAATCCCTCCCACTTTCAGTTATCCACAAGTGGCCGACCCTTGCTTATCGAGTCCCGTCGCCGCGCTTATCTGACCGCCATGCAGGTGGTCAATTGGCTGCCGCGCACCGAATTGCCGTTCGCCGCCCCGTCGCGGCCCGAGCTGCTGGAAATGCCCGAGCCGGCAGAACTGGCGCCGGTTGCGGCGGCGCCTCTGGCCCGGACCGTTGCCGAGCCGGCAGCACCTGTGGCCGAACGGCCGAAAATCGAGGTGCCACGGCCGAGCCTGGCCTCGACCCGCACCGGTGCCAAACCGGTGGAAGAAGCGCAAGAGGCGCCGGCCCCGGCCAGGGTCGCCCCGGTCCCGCCGCCGCGTTTCGCCCTGCAATTGTTGCGTGCCGGACGCTGCCTGCTGCTGGTGGAACTGCCCACCGGCGAGCCATTCCAGAGCCGAGACCCCGCGTACCTGCTGCTCAAGGACATGCTGCGCGCCGCCGGTCTGCCGGACAGCCCACAGATAGTTGGTGAACCGGTGCGCTGGCCGCTGTTGTCCCGTGGGACGATGGACCAGGGACCGGAAGCGGCCCGGGATTTCGTCCAGGGTTTTGTTTCGGCGCGGCTCGAAGAGGCGCCCTGTGCGTGTCTGTGGCTGATCGGTCTGCCGGCGGTGAAATTTGCCGGCGAGGCGGACGCGCAAGCGTTCAATCGCGAATTGCAGGTCGAAGGGCTGGGAGTGGCCTGGGCAATACCGGGCCTGGAACTGTTAATGGAAACGCCACAGCACAAGGCTGAAGTCTGGCAAGCCATGCGCCGGCTGATGGCGCGCTGGAAAGAATCGAATGAGTGACGCTGTTTCGTTTCGCCCGATGACCGAGGCGGACCTCGATGCCGTGCTGAAGATCGAATACGCGGCCTACAGCCACCCCTGGACCCGAGGGATATTCCTCGATGGGCTGGGCAAGTACCAGATCTGGCTGATGTTCGAGGGGCAGCAGCAGGTAGGGCATGGCGTGGTGCAGATCATTCTTGACGAGGCGCACCTGCTCAACATTACCGTCAAGCCGGAAAACCAGGGCCGGGGGCTGGGACTGCGCCTGCTGGAGCAGCTCATGTCGATTGCCTACAAGGCCGAGGCCCGGGAGTGCTTCCTGGAAGTGCGCGACAGTAACCGCACGGCGTTCCGGTTGTACGAGCGCTATGGCTTCAACGAGATCGGCCGGCGGCGGGATTACTATCCGGCGGTGGGTGGGCGTGAAGATGCGGTGGTCATGGCTTGTACATTGGTGGATTGAGCTGACTGGTCTACTGCTTTCGCGAGCAGGCTCGCTCCCACAGGGGATTTCTGTGGGCCTTGAATAGCTGATCAACCCCGAGCCCTCTGTGGGAGCGAGCCTGTTCGCGATGACGGAGTGTCAGTAGACATACAGGTTCCTGACCCACCGCCATCGCGAGCAAGCTCGCTCCCACAGGCTTTCGTTACCGCTTGCCATCCAGTGGGTCGATATCAGCCATCTCGGCCTCGTCCAACCCGTCACCCCCGCCAATGTCATTTTCATCCACCACGCTCAGGTCCCAATCGGCCTGCTCGTCGCCGCCGGCCTCGTGGGCATCCCGGGCGCCGTCTTCGCGGATCAGCGTCTCGGGGCTCATGTCATCGTCGGTTGGTTGATGATCATCCGTCGACGCACCGGTCATGCCGGCCTCGCGGACGCGTTCACGGGGCATCAATTGTTCGCGTTCGTTTTCCGGCAGTTCGTCACCGATCTTCGCGCTGGGCTCATCCTCATCGAATTCCAGTTCATGCATCGAACCCATGCGGTCTTCATTGTCATCGATGGGCTCCGGTTGCGCCGCATCGAAAGGACGTCGTGAATCATTCATGGCTATTCTCCTACATTGGGCCTTACTGGATGGACCGGTAGCCGTGCCGAGAATTCCAACGGCATTATCGAAGTGACCTCGACAGCCACTGCGTTGTCAAAGTTGCGCACTGTTCTCGAGGGCAAGACAGCATGAACGAACTACAAGATCTGATTGATAACAACGCGCGCTGGGCCGATGCGATCAAGCAGGAGGATCCTGACTTCTTCGCCAAGCTGGCTCGTCAGCAAACCCCTGAATACCTGTGGATCGGCTGTTCCGATGCGCGGGTGCCGGCCAACGAAATCGTCGGCATGTTGCCGGGCGATCTGTTCGTGCACCGCAACGTGGCCAACGTGGTGCTGCACACTGACCTCAATTGCCTGTCGGTGATCCAGTACGCAGTGGACGTGCTCAAGGTCAAACACATCCTGGTCACCGGCCATTACGGCTGTGGCGGCGTGCGTGCCTCGATGCAGGATCGCCAGCTGGGCCTGATCGATGGCTGGCTGCGCTCCATTCGCGACCTGTATTACGAGCACCGCGAAGCGTTGGCCCAGCTGCCGACCGAAGAGGAGCGTGTGGACCGTCTGTGCGAACTCAATGTGATCCAGCAGGTCGCCAACGTCGGCCACACCAGCATCGTGCAGAACGCCTGGCATCGCGGGCAGAAGCTGTCGATCCATGGTTGCATCTACGGCATCAAGGACGGGCGCTGGAAAAGCCTGGACACCACGATCAGCGGTTTCGAGCAACTGCCGCCGCAGTATCGGTTGCGTCCGGTGGGCGCGCCCTGATCTGACTGGCGTCAGTCGCGATGACAGCGGCGGCGCCAGTGCTTCAGGAACTTCATGCCCTGTTCGTTGGGCGGTTCGTCATAGCCGGTGATCCAGCCATGGCAATTGGACGAACCGCACCGACAGGCAAACTGCCGATAGAGTTTCTGTTCGGTACTGGCGTGATCCATCGTCAGGCAGTCACCGGCGTGGATGGGCGTCAGCGCCCATAACCACAGTTCGCTCATGTCGAGAAAGACATTCGGGTTGCAGGAGTGCCGCAGCAACCCGGCGAAGTGCGGGTCATACATGTGTATGTCCGGCAGGATCTGCAATGTGTGCGGGCGGCGTCTTCCTACCAATAGCCCCGATACCCTGCACATCCGCTCCATGGGAGCGAACTTTTTCCGCGCGACAACCGCGTTGGCGCGCCCATTGGGCGTGCGCAGTACTTCGAAATCACGGACAGACGGGTAACCCAGGCGGAGGCTGAGTGCTTTTTCCGGGTAAATGCAGTTCTGGTCCTGCGAAAAGGCTTTATCTGCAATGAAGATGGTCATGACGGTCCTTGTCGGTGCTGGCCGACTTGCTGGCGTTGGCATCCTGCCAACGGTCGTGATTGACCCGCGTAGCTTCGTCCAAGTCGAGCGGGACATCTACTGTCAACTCTGACAGGCGCCAAAGGCGCTTTTCTGCGTGAGTGAAGGCTTACAACATCGAGGCGCAAGCCCGTGGCGAGGGGGCACGCTCCCTCGCTACAAAGCCTTTTGGGGTTATACCGGCTCAGATGGCAGCGGCATGGGCACCTTCAATTGTGGGAGTTGCGACTTGATTGCAGGCGTCTCGCATTTTTTCGCCGCGTCCGCCGGCGACAGCTTGCGAATCGAGGTGTAGAACAACTCGCAGGTTGTTTCCTTTTGCGTGACCTGCCAGGTCTGCGTGCACTGGTTCAGTTGAGTGGTTGGATCGCTGCTTGGCTTGCTGCCCATGCCGGCTTGCCAGCAGGCAGCGCTCAGGTCCTGGCCCATGACCTTCAGGCCCGCCGCATCTGCCTTGGCCTCGTCGCCGCCATAGCTTTCCGGGTCGGCGGCGTACCAGATGTAGCTCGGGTGGTTGGAACCCAGGACCGGAACCTTGACGCCCGCGGCGGGGGAGATGGTCGCCAGGCCGAGCACCGCCACGGTCTGGCCGTATTGGGTCTTGATCCAGTTCCGCACGGGGGCGCCAAACGCCACCATCGGCAACGCGGTCCCGCCGGCGCCCTGGCTGACTTGCTTGACCATGGTGGTCTGGTAGTCGTTGAAGTAATCGTAGACACCTTCCAGCGTCGTGCCGGCATTGGAGGGGGCCGCGATGGGGGCGATGTCGATGATGGTCTGGTAGGCCGGCGTCTGGTCGGCGGCAATGCCGTTGGCCGTCAGCAGGGTGGCCCAGCGATCCGTGGTGGCTGATTCCAGATAGTCCTGGGCCTGGGTCAGGGAGTAATCCGGCGGGAAGTGCAGCAGTTCGACACTCTTGCGGTTTTCCAGGGCCATGCCCAACGGCAGGAACAGGTACCAGTTGTAGGCCCATTTCTTGTCGTCGTTGAGTTTCGTGGCGCCCTTGTACGCCAGGTCACCGGCATCGAGCAGCTTGCTCAGCGGTTGGCCATAGGCCTTCGGCACGCCGCTGATGTGGGCGTAGATTTTACCGTTGTCGCGCTTGACGCTGACCTTGGCCGTGCCATAGCCGTCACGTTGAACGCTTTGGGTCAGGTAATGTTCGACGGTCTGTTCCAGCGTCCAGTTGCGGAAGCAGATGACGTTGCAGTTGTTGGGATAAGCGAAGAGGCGGGTGACGCGTTCGGTACTGCCAAGCTGTACATCGATGTCGGCCGCGTGGACGGTGGCACTCAGGGCCAGGGCGGCGAGGGGAAATACTGCGAGTTTAGACATGCTCAGATCCTTTTCAGCGTTGGAGCCCTTCGAACAGGGCGCCCCCATACTGAAACAGACCGAGCCGAAGAAAAAGTGGGCCGAGGTAAATATCGGCCCTTTTTTATGGCTTTATGGCATCACGGGCGGTAAATAGGTCAATGTCGTCCCCAGCGCCCATAACAACACCAGCACCAAGGGTGTATGCACCAGCAGTTGCACGAAGGAAAAACCGATCAAATCCCTCGCCTTCAGTCCCAACACACCCAGTAGCGGCAGCATGTAGAAAGGGTTGATGAGGTTCGGCAACGCTTCGGCGGCGTTGTAGATCTGCACCGCCCAACCGAGGTGGTAGTTCAGGTCGTTGGCCACCTGCATGACGTAGGGCGCTTCGATGATCCACTTGCCTCCACCGGAAGGAATGAAGAAGCCCAGGACCGCCGAGTAGACCCCCATCAACAAGGCGTAGGTGTCATGGGAGGCGATCTGTACGAAAAAGGTCGAGATATGGTGGGCGAGTGTCTGGGCATCGCTGCCCTTGACCGTGGTCAGCAGCGCGGCGATCGAACCGTAGAGCGGGAACTGGATCAATACGCCGGTAGTGGTCGGTACCGCGCGGGCCACGGCATCGAGAAAACTGCGTGGACGCCAGTGCAGCAACGCGCCGAGCATCAGGAACAGGAAGTTGTAGGTGTTGAGGCCCGAGATCGCGCTGATCGCCGGTTTGCTCGAAAACTCATGGAACAGCCAGCCGGCGGCCAGCAGCACCAGGGCAATGGTCAGCAGCGGGCTGTGCTCCAGCCATTCCCCGGGGCGGGTGCGGGGTTGCAGGGCTGGCATGCTGAAGCTGGGATCGATTCCGCATGCGGCGGCGTCACGGGCGCTGTTCGGGCCTGGAGCGGTCGCGTAGGCAACCAGCAGCGAAATGACGATCAGCGCCAGCAGCATCACCCCGGACTGCCAGAGGAAAATGGTCTGGGTGAATGGAATGACGCCGGTGATCGACAGGATCGACGGCGGCAGGCTGGCCGGGTTGGCTTGCAGTTGCGCGGCCGACGACGATAACCCCAAGGCCCATACCGCGCCGAGGCCCAGGTAAGCGGCGGCACCGGCGGCGCGATAGTCCATCTTCAGGTCGGTGCGGCGGGCAAGGGCGCGCACCAACAGGCCGCCGAAGACCAGCGACAGGCCCCAGTTGAGCAATGAGGCAACCATGGAGATCAGCGCCACCCAGGCCACTGCGGAGCGCCCGTTCCTGGGGATACGTGCCAGGCGATCGATCAGCCTGACGGCGGGCGGCGAGCTGGCGACCACGTAGCCACCGATCACGACGAAGGCCATTTGCATGGTGAACGGAATCAGGCTCCAGAAGCCATCGCCGAACGCCATGGCCGCGGCCGTCGGCGTGGCGCCGATGAACTGCGTTGCCAGCGCGACCACCAGCACCGCCAGCGCGGCGAAGACCCAGGAGTCGGGAAACCAGCGCTCGGCAAAACTGGAGCAGCGCAAGGCGAAGCGGGCGGAGCGGCTGTCTTGGATGTCGGTGGTCACGGCGATTACCTCGATGCTTATGATTGGTTTTATGGGGACGGGTATCTGGAGCGGTGAGCCCCGACAACGGTAGAACAAACCACTGACCATGAAAGATGGGCCAGGGTTCGCGAGCGCCCCACAAACGCCAGGCCGACCAATGGCACTCTTCAGAAAAAAGTCGCCGGGCCGATGGCATGAGAACAGCCTTCAACTCTCCTGCCAGTCGGAGCATGCCTATGTTCAATCACCGCTTGAAGCAGGAGCTGACGGCTCTTCGCCAAGAACTGTCGAGTCTCATGCAAGTAAAGGAAAGCCTGGACCGCGAAATGCTGGCGCTCACCCTCGATGCCGAGGGACGGGTGCAAACGGTCAATCAGAAATTTCTCGATGAAATGCACTACAAGAGCCAGGATCTCGTCGGCCGGACCTTGGAAGACCTGGTGCCGGCCTACTTGAAGTCCAACGAGTTCCAGCGTCGCTTCAAGTCGGCCTTGTCCCGTGGCGAGCATTTTTCCGGTGCTGTGCGCCTGCTGCGGGGCAACGGCAAGGAAGCCTGGTTGCGTTCGATTCTTCAGCCTGTAAAAGGGGCAGATGGGCGAGTCCGTTATTTCTCGATGTACTCCAACGACCTGACCCGCACCATCGAAGGTTCTCGCGAGCATGAAAACCTCATCGGTGCGTTGGTGCGTTCAACGGCGGTGATCGAGTTTGACCTGGACGGTCACGTCCTGACAGCCAATGATCGTTTCCTCAACGCCATGGGCTACAACCTGGCGCAGATCAAGGGCAAGCATCACCGCACCTTTTGCGAGCCGGAGGAATACAACAGTTCCGCCTACCAGCAGTTCTGGAAGCGCCTGAACAGCGGAGAGTTCGTCGCCGGCCGCTTCAAGCGCCTCGACAGCAGCGGTCGTGAAGTATGGCTGGAAGCGTCCTACAACCCGGTGGTCGACGCTAACGATCGACTGTACAAAGTGGTCAAGTTCGCCACTAACATCACCGACCAGGTCAACCAAGAAAAAGCCGTCGCCGTGGCGGCCAACATCGCCTACAGCACTTCCCTGCAAACCGACAACAGTGCCCAGCGCGGTACTACTGTAGTGACCCAGGCCGTGGACGTGATGCGCGACCTGGCCCGGCACATGCAGACCGCCGGCGAGGGCATCGAGGCCCTGAACGAACAATCCATGGTGATCGGCACCATCGTCAAGACCATCAGCGGCATCGCCGAACAGACCAACCTGCTGGCGCTCAACGCGGCCATTGAAGCTGCCCGTGCCGGCGAACAGGGCCGAGGCTTTGCGGTGGTGGCCGACGAAGTGCGGCAATTGGCGTCGCGTACCAGCCAGGCCACCGATGAAATCGTCGGGGTGGTCCGCCAGAACCAGGACATGGCACGCAACGCCGTGTCGTTGATGACGGACGGCCAACACCAGGCCGAACAAGGCCTGGCCTTGGCAGCCGAGGCGGGGACGGTGATTGTCGAGATCCAGGACGGGGCGAAGAAGGTGGTCGATGCCGTGAGCCAGTTTGCGAACCAGCTGTCGACCTGATGCATTCGTTATTGTTTTTTACATATTAATTATTGTTATGCGATAATTTCGTGGCTATGTTTGGCGCTCCCTTGACTCTATTGGAGCCCTGACATGTGTTCGAATCGTCTCGCCCTGTACAGCCAGCGCATGGCTGCCATCACGCTTGTTTTCATTGTCGCGATGATGGCCGTCAACGCTGCTGCCTGGCTGTTTCCTGATATTGCGTCAAAATACGGCCTGGGCTTTTCCCTGACCGAGCGGCAGTTGTCCAGTTTGCCCGGTGGAGCGATGGGGTTGACGGGCTGGCAACGTCTTGGCGGGATTCTGTTGTCCAGCGTACCGCTGCTGGCGCTGGCGGTCGGGTTGGTCAACCTGCGACAGCTCTTCAGGCGCTATGCCCAGGGGCAATATTTTTCCAGTGAAGCAGCGGTTTATCTGGGAAACGCAGGTCGCGCGGTCGCGCTGTGGGTGTTGCTGGATTTTCTGTGCGAGCCGTTTCTCAGCTTGCTGGTCACGATCAACGCGCCGGTCGGCGAGCGATTGCTGACCATCAGCATCACCGCGCCGTCCTTCGTCGCTTTGTTCCTGGCAGCCTGTATCGCAATCATTGCCCGGATACTGTCCCAGGCCAGTGAAGTCGACTCAGAAAACAGAACCTTCGTTTGAGATACCCATGCCTATCGTTATTCAACTGGATGTGATGCTGGCGACACGCAAGGTCAAATCCAAGGACCTTGCTGCGGCAATCGGCATTACGGAAGCCAACCTTTCCCTGTTGAAGCAGGGAAAGGTAAAGGGCATACGCCTGGCGACGCTAGAGGCCATCTGCTGCTACCTGCAATGTCAGCCCGCCGACCTGCTGGTGTATCAACCTGAGGACGAACAGTCATGAGGGAGCCAGGTAGCCGCTCAGTCCCCCAGTGCCTCCCCTTCACGCCGAGGATCCGCTCCCCCAGCGAGTGATGTTTTCCCTTGCGCGTCACGCACCCGGACTATCGCCTGGGTGCCGCTGGTCATGTCGATCTCGCTCACCGTGTGGCCTTTGTCTTTCAGTGCCTGGATCAATGCTGGACTGAATTGGCCCTGTTCCAGCTCGGTGGGGCCATTGCGACTGCCGAAGTTGGGAAGGTTGATCGCGGTTTGCGGGTCCAGGTTCCAGTCCAGCAGGCCGATCACCGATTTGGCCACGTACTCGATGATCTGCGAGCCCCCCGGCGAGCCGACAGCGGCCAGCAGCTCACCGTTCTGACGGTCGAAAATCAGCGTCGGTGCCATGGATGAGCGTGGGCGTTTGCCGGGTTCGACGCGGTTGGCGACTTTTTGTCCATTCTCTTCAGGGATGAACGAGAAGTCGGTCATCTGGTTGTTGAGCATGAAACCCTGGACCATCACATGTGAGCCGAATGCCGATTCCACTGTGGTGGTCATGGACACGGCGCCGCCCTGGTCATCCACTGCCACCACTTGCGAGGTGGAAATACGCAGCGGCGAGCGGTCTGGCGCGTAGGCTACCTTGATGCCCGGCGGCGTACCGGGTTTGGCGACGCCCATGCTGCGCGGGCCGATCAGACCGGCGCGGCCTGCCAGGTAACCAGGGTCGACCAGTCCCTTGACCGGTACGGGGATGAAGTCCGAATCGGCGACATACTGGGCGCGGTCGGCGTAGGCCAGGCGTTCGGCTTCGGCGATCAGATGCACCGCTTCAGGCACAGGTTCGATTCCGGCGGGTTTATCGCTCTTGATGGGTTTCAAGGGCGCGAGGGCGGCGTGGCTGTCGCGTTGTTCCAAGGCCTGCAAGGTCCCGAGAATCTGCGCTACGGCGATCCCGCCGGAAGAAGGTGGGGCCATGCCGCAGACCTGCCAGCGCTTGTAGTCGGTACACAGCGGCGCACGCTCCCGGGCGGTGTAGCCTTTCAGGTCGTTCAGCGAAAGGCTGCCAGGGTTGGTGTGACCCTGTACCTTGGCGACGATTTCCCGGGCCACCGTTCCTGCGTACAACGCGTCGGGACCTTCGTTGGCGATACGCTTGAGCACACCGGCCAGTGCCGGATTCTTCAGCCGTGTGCCGACGGCTTTCGGGCTGCCGTCGGCATTCAGGAAGTAAGCGGCCATGTCCGGCGAGCCTGGCAGCGACGGGTCATTGGCAATCATCGAGTGCAGCCGGGGCGAGATCGTGAACCCTTGCTCCGCCAGCTTGATGGCCGGTTCGAACAGCGTTGCCCATTTCAAGCGCCCGTGTTTTCGGTGTGCCAGCTCCAGCGCACGCAACACACCCGGCGTGCCGACCGAACGGCCACCGATCTGTGCGGCGGTAAACGGCATGGGTTTGCCATCGGCCTGCAGGAAAAGTCGCTCGGTAGCGCCGGCCGGTGCCGTTTCACGACCGTCGTAAGTACGCACGGCCTTGCCGTCCCACAGCACGATAAACGCACCGCCACCGATGCCTGAAGACTGTGGTTCCACCAGCGTCAAAACCGCCTGCATCGCAATCGCCGCGTCGATGGCCGAGCCCCCGCGCCGCAACATCTCCCGCCCGGCTTCGGCCGCCAGAGGGTTGGCTGCGGCGGCCATGTGTTTGGCGGCGTGGCGGGTCTGGAGGTCGGTGCGGTAGCCGGAGGCGATTTCCGGTGCGGTGGGTAATGTGGGTGTGGAGGAGGAGGGGGGAGTCTTACAAGCAACAAGGGTAAGAGCGACAGCCAGCAGCGAAACGGCTGACAGGCGATGCAGGTTCGGTTTGAGATTTGTAAGCATGTGTCGCTCCATCCGTGGGCCAGGGAATTGAGAGCGACTGTAGCGATGGGAGGCGTATGGCGCAAATCAACCGGATCCTTTGTGTAGGAGCTGCCGAGCGAAGCGAGGCTGCGATCTTTCTCCAGGCGATTGAGTCTCAAGCGAAAGATCAAAATCAAAAGATCGCAGTCTGCGGCAGGTCCTACATGGGAGCGGTGTGGTGCCGGTACTTTTCTCAAGGCATAAAAAAACGGCTTATCTTTCGATAAGCCGTTTTTAGTACTTGGTGGCTACACAGGGACTTGAACCCCGGACCCCAGCATTATGAATGCTATGCTCTAACCAACTGAGCTATGTAGCCAAGTGGCGCGCATTATTCGCCGGTAGCGAGGATGTGTCAAGCGTAAATCTGAAATATTTCTCTGCGCTTTCAACCGCTTATCCATCCTCGCCGCAAATGCCCATCAACTGAGCTGAAATCTCCCTGTATTCGCACTCAGCGCCTGGCTTCCCTGGCTCAGGGTATCCGCCGCGAGGTTCACCGCCCGTGCGCCGTCCAGCAAGCGCATGGCGGCCTGATCGACCTGCTGGATATTGCCGCTGACCTCGTCGGCCGTGCTGGCCTGTTCGTCCACGGCGGTGGCGATCTGCGCCAGGGTATCGGTGACGCTTTGCACGGCGCTGGCGATTTCTCCCAGGCGCTCGCCCAGGCTGGTGACAGCTTGCGCATCGGTCTGTGCCTGTTCGCAGGCGGCTTGCATCAGGCTGACCGCTTCATTGACCGTTGTGCGCAGGCTGTCGACTGTGCCCGCGATCTGCTGGGTGGAGGACTGGGTACGCTGCGACAGGCTGCGGACCTCATCGGCTACCACCGCGAAACCACGCCCCTGTTCCCCGGCGCGCGCCGCTTCGATGGCGGCGTTGAGGGCCAGCAGGTTGGTCTGCTCGGCCACGCCACGAATGGTGTCGACCACCAGTTGGATCTGTTGCCCCTGTTCGCTCACCCGGCCCAAGGCGGCGGCGGTGTCGTTGAGTCGCTGGTTGAGCTGCTGGATGCTCGCGGTCGTGCGCTGGCTGTCGCGGCTGCTGTCGGCGGCGATGCGCCGGGTCTGCTGGGCGCTGTCGGAGGCCTGTTCGCAACTCTTCGCCACGCCTTGGGAAGTTGCAGCCAGTTGTGTGGCGGCGGCGGCGATCTGGCTGATCTGCATCTGCTGGGCTTCGACTTCTCCCAGGGCACCGCTGGAGTGGGTGTTGAGGGTGCGCACGGCATTGCTTACCTGCGATGTCTCGTGATCGACCCCCTGCAGGCTGTTGCGCAATTGCACCACGGCGACGTTGAGGGCGGTACTGATCGCCGCCAACTCGTCGCGTCCTTGCACCGGCACTTGCAGGCTGAGGTTACCGTCACGCAGGGCTTCGGCCAGCAAGGTGATGCCGCTGGCGCTGCGGCGGATGGACGCTTGCAGGCAGATAAAAAGGTAGAGTGCCGCCAACACCAGGCAACCCAGCACTGTCGCCACCAGTGTGAACTGACGGATCGCCGTGCTGTGGTAATGATTCAGCCGTGTATCCAGGGCCACCAGGGATTGCTGGCGCAGGGCGGCCAGATCGGACAGCAGGGTGTCCAGGTGTTTCTCGAAGTCTTCCGGCTTGAGGCTGATGGAGCCGCCGAACACGCCGTCATCCAGCACTTTCAGTTCGGCGTCCAGGTGCTTGAGACTGCCTTGATATTGGCCGGCCCAGGTTTGCAGATCGCTGGGCAGGCGTGCCTCCAAAAGCCCACCGGTCTTGAGCAATTGATCCCGGGCGTCGCCGATGCGGCTGCGCAGGTCCCGCAGTTGCAGGCGGCTCTGCAGGGTGAACTGGCCCGACACCACCGAGGCCTGGCCGACGCTGGCCAGGCGTCCGACCCGCTCGATCAGTTCGGGGGTCTGCTGGGTCGAGATCTGGGTCAGCAGATAGGTTTCGAGCCAGGAGGCGAGGGTCAGGCGATTGTCCATCACGATCTGTTCACGCAGGGCCTGCAATGCACTGAGGGCCGCGGTGAAGCGGTCGTAACCGTCCGGCCACCAACCCACGGTGCCCAGGCTTTTCGAGTCCAGGCCCTTGAGGCTGTTCTGCAAGGCCTGGTAGCGGGCAAGGATGTCGGCTTCGGCGCCTTCGGCCTGCAAGGTGGCGTTCAGGTCATCGGCGGCCTGGTTGAGGGCCGGTTGCACGGCATCGAAAGCCGCCATCGCGGCAAGGGTGGCGGGCGTGGGTTGCCGATTGGTTTCCGTGGCTCGCCAACGGGCGGCGCGGTTGCGCTGGGCGGTGAGCAGGTTGTCCAGGTTATCCAGAGCCAGCAACTGGCGGACCCCGGCACGCTCCCCGGAAATCAGGCTGAGTTGATCGCGATAGTCCTGGCCGATGATCCACAGGCTGCCCATGAGCGGCAGGATGAAAAGCAGGAACAACAGCTGGAATTTACCGGCGAAGCCGAAACGTCCCAGTAATCCGATGCCCGGTGATAGAAAAGCCTGCATGCCCATACTCCCCTGAACACCCTTGCACCGATTTTGTGCGTTTCTACACAAATGCCGAAACAGGTGTTCTTTTAAAAGGCCTCGGAAGTTCGCCCTGGTTCGCTCTGTAGGCGGGCTCTGTAGCGAAACTTCCCATTCTCGGTCCCCTTTGTAAGAGGCCGCGTTATAACGATTAACAAGGCAAGATTCAGACCATGGCGTTGCGCTATCACCTTGTAAGCGGACAATTTTTCAAGGTGGGTAGCGAGCTAAGAGGATAGTCGCCGCACCAAAAAATGGCACAGCTCGGTTGGCAGCGCAGGGGGGGCTTGTCAGATCCTGTAATGATTCGCTTCGTATGAAGCATCCTGAAATTCTGTAGGATTTTTATCCCAAATCACTTTCAGGTCGATATGAACACCCCCATGGAGCCTCCCAGTAGCTTTTCGCCTCCCCTACGCTGCATCCATCTGACGAAATCCTTCCGAGGGGGCGAATAACCCCATGGAATGGATCGTTGACCCCACGGCCTGGCTTGGCCTGCTGACGCTGATCGTGCTGGAGCTGGTGCTCGGTATCGATAACCTTGTTTTCATTGCCATCCTGGCCGACAAACTGCCGCCCGAGCAGCGTGACCGTGCCCGTATCATTGGCCTGTCCCTGGCGTTGCTGATGCGTCTTGGCTTGCTGGCCAGCATCTCCTGGATGGTGACCCTGACCGAACCGTTGTTCGAGGTCTTCGACAAGACGTTCTCGGGCCGAGATTTGATCATGTTGTTCGGGGGTGTGTTCCTGTTGTTCAAGGCCACCATGGAGCTGCATGAGCGACTCGAAGGCCATGTGGCCCAGCGTTCGGGTAATGCGGCCTACGCGATGTTCTGGCCAATCGTGGCGCAGATCGTCGTGCTGGATGCGGTGTTTTCCCTGGATGCCGTGATTACTGCCGTGGGCATGGTGGAGCATTTGTCGGTCATGATGATCGCGGTGATCTTCTCCATAGGCCTGATGATCGTCGCGAGCAAGCCGCTGACGAACTTCGTCAACGGGCACCCGACCGTCATCATGCTCTGCTTGGGCTTCCTGATGATGATCGGTTTCAGCCTCACCGCCGAGGGCCTGGGTTTCCACATTCCGAAAGGCTATCTCTACGCCGCGATTGGCTTCTCGATCCTGATCGAACTGTTCAACCAGGTGGCTCGCTCCCGTCGCAAGAAGAGCCTGCAAGGTCGTCGTCCCATGCGCCAACGTACCGCCCATGCGGTGATGCGTTTGTTGGGCGGCCACCGGTTGGACGCCGATGAGGTGGGTGAAGAAATTGCCGACATGCTTTCGGGCGATGAAGCCGAGCCGGCGTTCGACCGACGCGAACGCGTCATGATCAGCGGCGTGCTTCAGTTGGCGGAACGCCCGATACGCGGGGTCATGACCCCGCGTGCGGAAATCGATCACCTCGATCTGGCCGATGATCCAGACGAGATCCGCACGAGGCTGATGCACTCGTCGTACTCCAGGCTGCCGTTGATTCGCAATGGTCAGGTTGATGAGCCGTTGGGGTTCGTCCACAAGAAAGAGCTGCTCAAGGAGCTGTTGGCGGGGCATGAGCCAGATCTGCAAGCCATGGCCCGCAAGGCAATCAACTTGCTGGACAGTTTCACGATTCTCAACGCCCTGGAACAGATGCGTAAGGAGTCGACGCACATCGCTTTTGTGGTGAACGAGTTCGGTGACTTCGTGGGCCTGCTCACCATGACCGACATCCTCGAATCCATCGCCGGTGAGCTGCCCGATGCCAGTGAAATCGAAGGTCCGAACATCGTGGCCGAGGAGGGTGGTTTTCTCATCAACGGTGCGCTGAACCTCAGCCAGATTCGCGAGCAAACGGGCTTCCAGGCGCAAGCCACCGAGGACTATCAGACCCTTGCGGGATTGGTCATGAGTCTGCTGGATCGCTTGCCGGTCATTGGCGATGAGCTCCGTTGGCAGGCATGGCGCATGACGGTGGTAGAGGTTCAGGAGCGCCGGGTGACGAGGGTGCTGTTGCGTCCTGATGGATATGAGACAGCATCCAGTCGATAAACACCTGGGTTTCGGCCGGTGCGTCCTGGGAGACGCCGTAGTAGTAACGGATCAATGGCAGGCGCAAGGAAGGGAACAGGCAGGTCAGTCGCCCTGTGGATAAATCCCTGCCCAGCAATGAGGCCGGACACAGCGCGGCACCCAGGCCATCGACGGCGGCTTGCAGCACCAGATGCATATGGTCGAACTGCAAGGTCGGTTGAGTGCGCAACTGAGCGATACCTGCGTACTTGGCCCAGTCCTGCCAGTCGCTGCTGCGAGTTCTGCCGGTCAGCAGCGTGTGCTGGAGCAGATCGTTGGGGCTGTCCAGCGGCTGGCTTTGCAGCAGCGACGGGGCGGCGACCAGTAGCAGTTCATCTTCCAGTAATACATGGGGTTGAACATTGGCCGACCACCCGGACTGTCCGCGGCGAATCACGACGTCAAATGCTTCGCGCGATTGATCCGGTGACAGGGTGCTGGTGATCACTTCAGGTTGAATATCCGGATACAGCGCCATGAAGTTTGGCAACCGCGGGATCAACCAGCGCACCGCGAACGATGGGCGCACATTGATCGTCACTTTGCGCCGTGAAGCGCCCCGGGTCAGGGCGGTCGCGGCATTGGCAATCTGCGCCAGGCCCATGCTGACCTGTTCATAGAACGTCTGGCCGGCCGGCGTGAGGACGGATTGACGGGTTCGGCGCTCGAAAAGTAGTACCCCCAGGTGCTCTTCGAGCAGCTTGATATGACGGCTGACAGCGCTGTGGCTGACATGCAGTTCTTCAGCCGCACGGCTGAAACTCTGATGGCGAGCGGCAGCGGCGAAGGCACGAACGGCGTTCAAGGGGGGTAGGTCGCAAATCATGTGTCTAATTTAGTCATATCACAGGTGCAATTAAAGCGTTTGTCAGCGACGCCCCTTCACACCACTCTGAGCGCCACTGCTTTGGAGTGTTTCATGGTTAATTACGGACTGTTTCTGATTCTGGCCACCCTGACCGTGCTCAGCCCGGGCCCGGGGGTGGTGCTGACGATTTCCAACGCTTTGCGCCATGGTTGGAGCGGTGCATTGCCCGGCATCTTCGGCATCGCGCTGGGGGCGTTTGTGGTAGCGGCTGCTTCCGCCACCAGTGTCGGACTGATCCTTGCTACATCCGCCACCGCGTTCACCGTCCTCAAATACGTCGGTGCACTGTACCTGTTGTACCTTGGGGTCAAGATGTGGCGCATGAGGCGTTTCATCCCGGAACTCAAGGTCACGTCGTCGCGTCCGTGGCGACGATTCGTCGGAGCGCTGTCGATCCAGCTGTTGAATCCCAAGGCTGGTTTCTTCTTTCTTGCCGTCTTCCCCCAGTTCATCAAACCGGGGGATGACTACTACAGCCAGTTCTTCCTGCTGGTGTCCTCCTATGGCTTGCTCGTCGTACTGGTTCATACCGGATATGCCCTTATGGCCAACGGTGTCAGGGGCTGGCTCTCCACGAAGAGGGGCGCAGGGATCGTTGGCAAGCTGTCGGGTACTACCTTTTTCTGCTTTGGAGTGTTGATGGCTTCGGCCAGCAAATGAGCGGACTTGGATAAAGCTTCTTGCTATCCTGAGCTCCCTCTTTCATGGACGAATACTGAGACCTGCCATGGCCAACCATCCCCCATCACGCCTCGGGAAGATATTGCGGGGCCTGCTGTTTGCCCTGATC
This sequence comes from Pseudomonas sp. B21-056, assembly GCF_026016325.1. Lineage (NCBI taxonomy): Bacteria > Pseudomonadati > Pseudomonadota > Gammaproteobacteria > Pseudomonadales > Pseudomonadaceae > Pseudomonas > Pseudomonas sp. B21-056. The sequence goes on along the minus strand of NZ_CP087203.1, from coordinate 5,318,173 downwards.
GGTATCGGCTTGTTGGGCATTGCCGTCCACCTCACACTTGATCGACGCGAGTTCCTCGCTCACGCACAGATCGCCGATGGTGTCGTCAGCCACTTGAATGCCGGTGGCTCGCATCCCGAGATTGTCTTTACCACCGGCAGCGGTGAAAAAGTTTCCTACCCCCAGGGCGGTTTTATCTTCGGCTATCGACAGGACCAGCCGGTGCGGGTGCATTACTTGCCCGAGCAGCCGGCTGGCAGCGCCATCGTCGATGACCCGGCCGCACTCTGGGGCACCTCCGGGGTATTGGGCTGCATGGGCCTGGTGTTCGCCATTTTCGGTCTGCTGGAAGTCATCCGCCTGCGTGGTCGCGGTGCGGTTCATTCACATAAAGGACTTTGAACATGAGTTACAACATCCCGATCCCGGTCAATGAAAGCCGCTGGCAGTACCAGACCGCCAGCGGCGGCGGTCTGACCGTGGTGATGGTGGCGGGCAGTGGCGGTTCGATCATCCTGCGTTCGCCCCAGGGCGAGGACGTCAGCTACCGCTACGGCGGCGTAGGGGTGGGGGCCGGATTTGGCGCGCGACTGCCGCGTTTCGGCAAGATCAATATCCAGATAAAGGGCAAGAGCGTAGGTGCGGCCGGAGCGGCGGAGGCTTTCCCGAGTACCGGCAAGGTGTTTGTCAGCGACGCCCTGGTCGAGCGCGATCTGACCAGCGATGACATCACCGGGCCATGCATGTATACCGAAGTGGGGGCGGGTCTGGTGGTCGGCGGTTCGGCCACGGCGTTGTTGTTCGGGCTTGATCCCAAGTTGCTGGCGTTGTCGGTGGCGCTGAGTTCCAGCCCCGTGACCTCGATGGCTGCCACCATCGTCAACCGGCAATTGGTGCAGTCGGCGAAAGGGGCTCTGGTCATGGCGGGTATGAACGCTGGCCTGCAGGCCGGTGGTGGGGCGGCGATCTATATTGGCTATCTGTTCTAGTCAGCCATGACACCTGTGGGAGCGAGCCTGCTCGCGATAGCGGCGCAACAGTCAGCATCAATATCGCCTGACCCACCGCTATCGCGAGCAGGCTCGCTCCCACAGGGATGCTGCTCATGTCGGGCTAGTACAGCGCCCATGAAAAAGCCGCGAATCAACGCGGCTTTTTCGATACCCATAACGTCAGACGTTAAAGCGGAAGTGCATCACGTCGCCATCCTTGACGATGTATTCCTTGCCTTCCAGGCGCCATTTACCGGCTTCCTTGGCACCGGCTTCGCCCTTGTACTGGATGAAGTCGTTGTACGCGATCACTTCGGCACGGATGAAGCCTTTTTCGAAGTCGGTGTGGATCACGCCGGCGGCTTGTGGTGCGGTGGCACCGACGCGCACGGTCCAGGCGCGGACTTCTTCGACACCGGCGGTGAAGTAGGTCTGCAGGTGAAGCATTTCATAGCCGGCGCGGATCACACGGTTCAGGCCAGGCTCTTCCAGGCCCAGGGCCTCGAGGAACATGTCTTTCTCTTCGCCGTCGTCCAGCTCGGCGATTTCCGCTTCGATCTTGTTGCAGACCGGAACCACCACGGCACCTTCTTCTTCGGCGATGGCCTTGACCACGTCCAGGTGTGGGTTGTTCTCGAAACCGTCTTCAGCGACGTTGGCGATGTACATGACCGGCTTGGTGGTCAGCAGGTGGAAGCCCTTGATCACCAGCTTCTCGTCGGTGCTCATGTTCTTCATCAGGCTGCGCGCAGGCTTGCCTTCGGTGAAGTGAGCGATCAATTGCTCCAGCAGGCCTTTCTGGACCACGGCATCCTTGTCGCCACCCTTGGCGTTGCGGGCGACTTTCTGCAGTTGTTTTTCGCAGCTGTCGAGGTCGGCGAAGATCAGTTCCAGGTCGATGATCTCGATGTCGCGCTTCGGGTCGACGCTGTTGGAGACGTGAATCACGTTCTCGTCTTCGAAGCAGCGCACCACGTGGGCGATGGCATCGGTTTCACGGATGTTGGCCAGGAATTTGTTGCCCAGGCCTTCACCTTTCGAGGCGCCGGCAACGAGGCCGGCGATGTCGACGAACTCCATGGTGGTCGGCAGGATGCGCTTGGGGTTGACGATGGCCGCCAGTGCGTCCAGGCGCGAATCCGGCATCGGCACGATACCGCTGTTCGGCTCGATCGTGCAGAAGGGGAAGTTCTCGGCCGCGATACCGGACTTGGTCAGGGCGTTGAACAGGGTGGACTTGCCGACGTTAGGCAGGCCGACGATGCCGCAATTGAATCCCATGGTGTTTCCCCTCGGTAAGAGTCAGGCCTTCTGGCTGTGCAGGTTTTTCATCGCGCGGTTCCATTCACCGGCGAGGATATCCGGCAGCACGCCGAGGGCAAAGTCGATGCTGGCATCGAGTTTTTCCTGTTCGGCGCGAGGCGCGCGACCCAGGACAAAATTTGAAACCATGCTGGCGACGCCCGGGTGGCCGATGCCAAGCCGCAGGCGGTAAAAGGTATTCTGGTTACCCAGCTGCGCGATGATGTCGCGCAACCCGTTGTGACCGCCATGGCCGCCGCCCTGCTTGAGCTTGGCAACGCCCGGAGGCAGATCGAGTTCGTCGTGGGCCACCAGGATTTCTTCAGGCTTGATGCGAAAGAAACCAGCCAATGCCGCCACGGCCTGGCCGCTGCGGTTCATGTAGGTGGTGGGGATCAACAGGCGAACATCCTGACCTTGATGCGAGAAGCGTCCGGTCAGGCCGAAATACTTGCGATCGGCCGCCAGGCTGACGCCTTGTGCGTGCGCGATGCGCTCAACAAAAAGGGCCCCTGCGTTATGCCGGGTCTGTTCGTATTCGGTGCCTGGATTTCCCAGGCCAACGATCAGTTTGATGGCAGTCACGATAGGGGCCCTTCCTGGAGTGTGGATAACGTCGCGGTCAGACGGTGGCGACAGTGGACGAACATTGCGGATCTACCGTTAAGTAAACTTCGCGTGCCCGCCCGCTGTCTCGCTACGTTACAGTCCGCGATGTTTCCCGGTCACTCCGGCGACAGAGTGAAATTACTCTGCAGCGCCTTCGGTAGCTTCTGGAGCAACACGTGGAGCGTGGACGTTGGCAACAGCCTTGTCATCACCGTGTGCCAGGGCAACGAACTCAACGCCTTTAGGGGCCTTGAGGTCAGACAGATGAACGATGGTGCCGATTTCGGCGTCAGCCAGGTCGACTTCGATGAACTCAGGCAGGTCTTTCGGCAGGCAGGAAACTTCCAGCTCGGAAGTTACGTGCGAGATTTCGCCGCCTTTCTTGACCGGGGCAGCTTCGTTGATGAAGTGCACTGGAACGGTAGCGGTCAGTTTCTGACCAGCCACGACGCGAATGAAGTCGGCGTGCATGATGAACTGCTTGGCCGGGTGACGCTGCATCGCTTTAACGATGACGTTCTGCTTCTTGCCATCAACGTTCAGCTCGATTACGTGGCTGAAAGCAGCCTCGTCTTCGAACAGCTTGGCAACTTCCTTGGCCAGCATGGTGATGGACTCAGGGGCCTTGTCACCACCGTATACAACGGCAGGAACCTGGCTGGCGAGACGACGCAGGCGGCGGCTCGCACCTTTCCCCAGGTCGGTACGCGCTTGGGCGTTCAGGATGAAATCAGTCATTTTGTATCTCCAAAATAGCCATTCCGGGTGACGTCTGCGACCGACGTCAAAGCGGATGGGCAAAAAAGCCCCGCCCCAACATGAGTGTTGGGGCGGGGCGCTTTTCGTCAACGAGGTGTCATGTAAGGGCAGGGCCCTTAGCGGAACATCGCGCTGATCGATTCTTCATTGCTGATGCGGCGAACCGCCTCGGCAACCACCGGCGCGATATCCAGTTGACGGATACGGACACAGGCTTGTGCAGCAGCGGACAGCGGGATGGTGTTGGTCACCACCAGCTCGTCCAGCACGGAATTCTCAATGTTCTCGATTGCCCGACCCGACAGCACAGGGTGTGTGCAGTAGGCAAAGACCTTGGCAGCGCCATGCTCTTTCAAGGCCTTGGCCGCATGGCACAGGGTGCCGGCGGTGTCGACCATGTCGTCAACCAGGATACAGGTACGCCCTTCGACGTCGCCGATGATATGCATCACTTCGGAGTGATTGGCTTTCTCACGGCGTTTGTCGATGATACCCAGATCAACGCCCAGGGATTTGGCCACCGCACGTGCACGCACGACGCCGCCAATGTCCGGGGACACGATCATCAGGTTTTCGAAGCGCTGATCTTCAATGTCATCCACCAGGACCGGGGAGCCGTAGATGTTGTCCACGGGAATATCGAAGAAGCCCTGGATCTGGTCAGCATGCAGGTCAACCGTGAGCACACGGTCGATACCGACGACGGTGAGCATGTCAGCCACGACTTTCGCGCTGATTGCCACACGCGCGGAACGCGGACGGCGATCCTGGCGGGCATAACCAAAGTAAGGAATAACAGCAGTGATACGAGTAGCCGAGGAACGGCGGAAGGCATCAGCCATCACGACGAGTTCCATCAGGTTATCGTTGGTCGGAGCGCAAGTCGGCTGAATAATGAAGACGTCTTTACCGCGAACGTTTTCATTGATCTCGGCAGTGATTTCGCCGTCGGAGAACTTACCGACAGAAATGTCACCGAGAGGGATATGCAGCTGACGTACGACACGCCGAGCCAGATCGGGGTTAGCGTTCCCCGTAAAGACCATCATCTTGGACACGCGCAGTACCTGAAGGCTGAGGGTATACCTGGATGAGTATAGGAAAATGGCAGGGGCGGCTGGATTCGAACCAACGCATGGCAGGATCAAAACCTGCTGCCTTACCGCTTGGCGACGCCCCTGTATCTGTTGCTGCGAGTGCCTAGCACTCGATTCCTTTTAGAGCAGACTTTGCAGCTTGCGATGCAACATCGAAACGTTGCTTCCTTTCGCTACAAACCCTGTAAGGGTCTCTGTCAGAAGGGCCGAGACTTTATCAGCTTCAGCTTTGCTTGGGAAGCCCCCAAACACACAACTTCCAGTTCCGGTGAGTTTTGCTTCGGTAAATTTACCTAACAAATTCAAAGCGTTACGAACATCTGGGTAACGCCTTGCTACCACCGGCAAGCAGTCATTTCGACTGTTTCCCTTGGGAACGGGGCGCACTTTAATGGGAGGAGAGTTACGTGTCAACAGTGGATCTGAAAAAATTTCTGCTGTACTTACAGAGACTTGCGGCACCAGTACGAGGTACCAGGGTTCCTCGGGTTCCACCGGCGTGAGTTTTTCCCCGACGCCCTCGGCAAAAGCCGCGTGGCCACGCACGAAAACCGGCACGTCGGCCCCCAGCGTCAGGCCCAGCGCCGCCAGTTGATCCACGTCCCAATCCAACTGCCACAGGTGATTGAGCCCGAGCAGGGTCGTCGCCGCATTCGAGCTGCCGCCACCGATACCGCCGCCCATGGGCAGGATTTTTTCGATCCAGATGTCGATGCCCAGCGGACAACCGGATTGCTCCTGGAGTTTTTTTGCGGCCTTGACGATCAGGTTGCTGTCGTGGGGAACGCCTTCGAACTCGGTGTGCAGGCAAATGACACCGTCCTGGCGCACGGCGAAGGTGATTTCATCGCCGTAGTCCAGGAACTGGAAAATCGTCTGTAGCTCGTGGTAACCGTCCGGACGACGACCCAGGATGTGCAACATCAGGTTGAGCTTGGCCGGGGAGGGCAGGGTCAGGCGCACAGCGGTCATGTCATTGCCCCAGCTTGCGCGGCTGCCATTGCTTGATCACCAGCGTGACGTCGAGGTCGCTGCCGTGCAGCTTGATCCGCTCCGGCAGCCAGTAGCCGTTCTGCTGGGCATAGCTGAGGTATTCGATCTGCCAGTCGTCCTGTTCCAGGTTGGACAGGCGGCTGTCGGCGTCGAGGGTCAGGCGGCTTTTGCTGTCCGGCGCCGGCAGCCCGCGCACCCACCAGGTCAGATGGGAGACCGGCAACTTCCAGCCCAATTGCTCTTCCAGCAAGGCTTCCGGGGTAGGCGCCTCGTAGCGGCCCTGGTTGGCGACTTCCAGCGAAACCTGCCCCGGCCGGCCGGTCAGGCGCGCCGCGCCGCGCCCCAGTGGGCCGGACAGGCGAATGTCGTAGTAGTCCTGGCGTTGCAGCCAGAACAGCGTGCCGCTACCCGAATCTTTCGGGGCGCGGATGCCGATCTTACCGTCGATCTGCCAGCCATCCAGGCCGCTCAGTTGCTCTTTGTGCTCGCGCCACTGGGCCGGGTTACCGTGGCCCTGGACCGATTCGCGGGCACCGAAGCCCGCACAGCCGGCGAGCAGGGCGATGAAGCTGAAAACGATGAGGTGGCGCAAAAACATAATCTTAAAGGGTCTCTGATCCGGTCAGGCGTTTGATGGTGCTGCGCAGGATGGGGCTGTCGGGCTGGTCCTTGAGGAACTTGCTCCAGATCTGCCGGGCCTCGCGTTGTTTGCCGGCGGCCCACAGGACTTCGCCCAGGTGTGCGGCGACTTCCTGATCGGGAAAACGCTCCAGGGCCTGGCGCAGCAGGCGCTCGGCTTCTTCGAGGTTGCCCAGGCGGAAATTCACCCAGCCGAGGCTGTCGAGCACCGCCGGGTCTTCCGGGTTGAGCTGGTGGGCCTGTTCGATCAGGACCTTGGCTTCGGCGTAGCGGGTGGTACGGTCCGACAGGGTATAGCCGAGGGCGTTGAGGGCCATGGCGTTGTCGGGGTCGCGCTGGATGATCAGGCGCAGGTCTTTTTCCATCTGGGCCAGGTCGTTGCGTTTTTCCGCCAGCATGGCGCGGGTATACAGCAGGTTCAGATCGTCCGGGTATTGTTTCAAGGCCTGTTGCAGCACGTTCCAGGCCTTGTCGCTCTGATTGTTGGCCGACAGGGTTTCGGCTTCGATCAGGTACAACTGGATGCCATAGTCCGGCTGGGCGTCGCGCTGCACGGCCAGGCGGCTCTGGGCTTCGGCCGTCTTGCCGTTGCCCATCAGGATATCGGCCTGGCGCAACTGCGCCGGCAGGTAGTCGTTGCCTGGGCCGACCTGGGCGTACTCGAGCAGCGCGCTTTCCGGGTCGTTGCGTTCCTCTGCGATGCGCCCCAGGTTCAGGTGGGCCGAATCGACATGGCTTTCCCTGGCGATCAGGTCTTCCAGATAGCCCCTGGCCTCATCCCAGGCCTTGGCTTCCAGGCAGACCAGTGCCAGGGAGTAACGCAGTTCGTCGTCTTCGGGGTATTGCTGGACCAGGCTGGAGAACTCCACCTTGGCATCGTCCATGCGGTTGTTTTCCACCAGCATGCGGGCATAGGTGAGGCGCAGGCGCTTGTCGTCCGGATACTTCTTGATGCTTTTTTCCAGCAGCGGCAATGCTTCGTCGCCACGGTTCAAGCCTTGCAGCAGGCGAGCACGCAGCAGGATCGGCGCCACTTCGCCGGCTTCCGGCGGGTTGTCCTCCAGCAGGGTGAGGGCGCCTTGGGCGTCGCCATCCTGTTGCAGCAGCAGGGCCTTGCCGAAAATCAACTGACCGTTGTTCGGATGGCGTTGCAGCAGCCGGTCGAAGCTTTTCATCAAGCCGCTGCGGGTTTCCTGGTCGGTATCGGCAGCCGACAGCGCGAGGAAATCGAAGTGGGTGTCACCCTTGCCCTGCAGGACTTTCTCCATATAAGCCATGGAGTCGTCATAGCGCCCGGCGCGTGCCAGTTGCACGGCGGCGGCGCGTTGCGCTTCGAGGTCGTCCGGGGCATTGCGGGCCCAGATCATCGCGGTATCCAGCGCGGCCTGGTCGGCCCCCAGGTACTCGGCGATGCGGAACGCCCGCTCGGAGATGCCCGGGTCCTGGGTATTGATGGCCTGGGTCACGTAGTTGTCCAGCGCAATGTCGAAGCGATTGCGCTGGCCTGCCAGTTCGGCGCTCAACAGGCTGAAGATGGTTTCTTCGCTGAACGAGCCGTAGACCTTGGGTTTTTCAGGTGCCTGGGTGCTGTCATCGACCGGCGGCGTACCGTCCGTCGAAACGGGGGCCATGGACTGGCAGCCGCTGAGCAAGGCAAGAGCGAGGAGCAACGCGGAAGATCTATTCATATAGGAAGAGGGCGACTAACCTGCGGTCGGATCATCATGACACAAGCCTTCGGTCAAACATAACCGCCCCGTCGATTTACGGAGCGAGGAAGGGCGATAGAGATGCAGTGGTTGTTCTGGATCTGGCGAAGTAGGACAATTGCCGGCTTCACGTCACCATCAGCGACCTTGAATGGCCTTCCTTGCACTTGGTATCAACCACAAGACTGCTTCAGTAGACGTCCGCGAGCGCGTGGCCTTTACGCCTGAGCAGCTGGTGGAGGCCCTGCAGCAGCTCTGCCGACTCACCGAGAGCCGCGAGGCTGCGATCCTTTCTACCTGCAATCGCAGTGAGCTCTATATAGAACAGGATCACATTTCGGCCGACGCCGTGCTGCGCTGGCTGGCCGAATACCACAATCTGAGCCTTGAAGAGCTGCGCGCCAGTGCCTATGTGCATGAAGACGATGCGGCCGTTCGTCACATGATGCGCGTTGCCTCCGGGCTCGATTCGCTGGTGCTGGGCGAACCGCAGATCCTCGGCCAGATGAAGTCGGCCTATGCCGTGGCTCGCGAGGCCGGTACCGTCGGTCCGTTGCTGGGGCGGCTGTTCCAAGCCACGTTCAACGCCGCCAAGCAGGTCCGCACCGACACCGCCATCGGCGAGAACCCGGTGTCCGTGGCGTTTGCCGCCGTCAGCCTGGCAAAACAGATTTTCAGCGATCTACAACGCAGTCAGGCGCTGCTGATCGGCGCCGGCGAGACGATCACCCTGGTCGCCCGCCACCTGCACGACCTGGGGGTCAAGCGCATCGTTGTCGCCAACCGGACCCTGGAGCGGGCCAGTACCCTGGCAGAACAGTTCGGCGCCCATGCGGTGCTGCTGTCGGATATCCCGGCCGAGCTGGTGCACAGCGACATCGTCATCAGCTCCACCGCCAGCCAGTTGCCGATCCTGGGCAAGGGCGCGGTGGAAAGCGCCCTGAAGCTGCGCAAGCACAAGCCGATCTTCATGGTGGACATTGCCGTACCCCGGGACATCGAGCCGGAAGTCGGTGAACTGGACGACGTCTACCTCTACAGCGTCGACGACCTGCACGAAGTGGTCGCTGAAAACCTCAAGAGCCGGCAGGGGGCGGCCCAGGCGGCGGAAGAGATGATCACCGTCGGCGCCGAAGATTTCATGGTGCGCCTGCGCGAGCTGGCCGCGGTGGATGTGCTCAAGGCCTATCGTCAGCAGAGCGAACGCCTGCGTGATGAAGAGTTGCAAAAGGCCCAGCGCCTGTTGGCCAATGGCGGCAGCGCTGAAGAGGTGCTGGTGCAACTGGCCCGCGGCCTGACCAATAAACTGCTCCACGCCCCCAGTGTCCAGCTCAAGAAACTGACCGCCGAGGGCCGCCTCGATGCACTGGCCATGGCCCAGGAACTCTTTGCCCTCGGTGAGGGTTCACCGGATAGCTTTTCGGATAAGAAATCGTAATGAAAGCGTCACTGCTCAATAAACTGGACATCCTCCAGGATCGTTTCGAAGAACTGACCGCCTTGCTGGGCGATGGCGAAGTCATTTCCGACCAGAACAAGTTCCGCACCTATTCCAAGGAATACGCGGAAGTCGAGCCGATTGTCGCGACCTATAAACAGTTGCTCAAGGTGCAGGACGACCTCGCCGGTGCCCAGGCGCTGCTCAAGGACAGCGACCCGGACCTGCGGGAAATGGCGGTAGAGGAAGTGCGTGAGGCCAAGGAGCAACTGGTCGAACTGGAAAGCAACCTGCAACGCATGCTGCTGCCCAAGGACCCGAACGACGGGCGTAACGTGTTCCTGGAAATCCGTGCCGGTACCGGCGGCGATGAGGCAGCGATCTTTTCCGGCGACCTGTTTCGCATGTATTCGCGCTACGCCGAACGGCGTGGCTGGCGGGTGGAGATCCTGTCGGAGAACGAAGGTGAGCATGGCGGCTATAAGGAAGTCATCGCCCGGGTCGAAGGCGACAACGTCTACGGCAAGCTGAAGTTCGAATCAGGCGCTCACCGTGTGCAGCGCGTGCCGGCCACTGAGTCCCAGGGCCGTATCCATACCTCGGCCTGCACGGTGGCGGTATTGCCCGAACCTGACGAGCAGGAAGCCATCGAAATCAACCCGGCGGACCTGCGGGTCGACACCTACCGCTCCTCCGGCGCGGGCGGCCAGCACGTCAACAAGACCGACTCGGCGATCCGCATCACCCACTTGCCTTCGGGCATCGTGGTGGAGTGCCAGGAAGAGCGTTCCCAGCACAAGAACCGGGCCCGGGCCATGGCCTGGCTGTCGGCCAAGCTCAATGACCAGCAGACCAGTGCCGCGGCCAGTGCCATTGCCAGCGAGCGCAAGTTGCTGGTGGGCTCGGGTGACCGCTCCGAGCGTATTCGCACCTACAACTTCGCCCAGGGTCGGGTCACCGATCACCGGGTCAACCTGACCCTGTATTCCCTGGATGAAATCCTGGCCGGCGGTGTCGATGCGGTGATCGAACCGCTGCTGGCCGAGTACCAGGCCGACCAGTTGGCTGCGATTGGCGAGTAAACAAAGGGTAAGCACATGACCATCATCGCCAGTCTGCTACGCGCCGCCGAGCTGCCGGATTCGCCCACGCCAAAGCTGGATGCCGAGTTGCTGCTGGCGGCTGCGCTGGGCAAGTCCCGCAGCTTCCTGCACACCTGGCCCGAGCGGATCGTGCCCAGCGAGGCCGCGCTGCTGTTTTCCGAATACCTGCGTCGCCGCCGTTCCGGCGAGCCGGTGGCCTATATCCTCGGGCAGCAGGGCTTCTGGAAACTCGACCTGGAAGTCGCGCCCCACACGCTGATCCCGCGCCCCGATACCGAATTGTTGGTGGAAACCGCGCTGGCCTTGTTGCCGGCCACTGCGGCCAGGGTCCTGGACCTGGGCACTGGCAGCGGTGCGATTGCCCTGGCCTTGGCCAGCGAGCGTGCGGCCTGGAAGGTCACGGCGGTCGACCGGGTGCTGGAGGCCGTGGCCCTGGCCGAACGCAATCGCCAGCGCCTGGACCTGGTCAACGTCACGGTGTTGAGCAGCCATTGGTTCAATGCGTTGGATGGCGAGCGTTTTGAGTTGATCATCAGCAACCCGCCTTATATTGCCGCCGCCGATCCTCACCTGGTCGAAGGTGACGTGCGTTTCGAGCCGGCCAGTGCATTGGTCGCCGGCCAGGATGGGCTCGATGATCTGCGCACGATCATTGCCCAGGCGCCGGATCACCTGGCACCGGGCGGCTGGTTGATGCTCGAGCACGGTTACGATCAGGCCGAGGCGGTGCGGGATCTGTTGCAGGCCCAGGGTTTCTCCGAGGTCCACAGTCGCAAGGATCTGGGCGCCCATGAACGCATCAGTCTGGGGTGCCTGCCGTGCTGAACGATCAGGAGCTGTTGCGCTACAGCCGGCAGATCCTGCTGCAGCATGTCGACATCGACGGCCAGCTGCGCCTCAAGCAGAGTCGTGCATTGATCGTCGGTCTCGGCGGCCTCGGTGCGCCGGTGGCGTTGTACCTGGCCGCCGCCGGCGTCGGTGAACTGCACCTGGCGGATTTCGACACGGTCGACCTGACCAACCTGCAACGCCAGATCATCCACGACACCGACAGCGTCGGCCTGAGCAAGGTCGATTCGGCCCTGCGTCGCCTCACGGCGGTCAATCCCGAGATTCGACTGGTGCCGCATCCGACGGCCATGGACGAGGACAGCCTGGCTGCGGCGGTCGCGGCGGTGGACCTGGTGCTGGACTGTTCCGATAATTTCTCGACGCGCGAAGCGGTCAACGCGGCGTGTGTCGCGGCGGGCAAGCCGTTGGTCAGCGGTGCGGCGATCCGTCTCGAGGGCCAGCTTTCGGTGTTCGATCCACGCCGTCCCGAGAGTCCTTGCTATCACTGCCTCTATGGCCATGGCAGCGAAGCCGAGTTGACCTGCAGCGAAGCCGGGGTGCTCGGGCCGTTGGTGGGCCTGGTGGGCAGCCTGCAAGCGCTTGAAGCCTTGAAGTTGCTGGTCGGTTTTGGTGAGCCGCTGGTGGGGCGCCTGTTGCTGATCGATGCCTTGGGCACACGGTTCCGCGAACTGCGGGTCAAGCGCGATCCGGGCTGCAGTGTCTGTGGCGGTCAACATGAGTGAAGCGCCGGTCGGTGTGCTCGACTCGGGTGTCGGCGGGCTGTCGGTGCTGGGGGAAATCCGTCGGCTGCTGCCCAACGAATCGCTGCTGTACGTGGCTGATTGTGGGCATATTCCTTACGGCGAGAAAACGCCGGAATACATCCGACAGCGCTGCTCGATCATTGCCGATTTTCTCCTCGGTCACGGCGCCAAGGCGCTGGTGGTGGCTTGCAACACCGCGACGGTTGCAGCGGTGGCCGATTTGCGTCGCGATTTCCCCCACTGGCCTATCGTCGGCATGGAGCCGGCGGTCAAGCCGGCGGCCGCGGCTACCCGTAGCGGTATCGTCGGCGTACTGGCCACCACCGGCACTTTGCAAAGCGCCAAGTTCGCCGCCTTGCTCGACCGTTTCGCCACCGATGTGCGAGTCGTCACTCAGCCGTGTCCGGGACTGGTGGAGCTGATCGAGGCGGGTGACTTGTACAGTCCGGCGTTGCACCAGTTGTTGCAACATTACGTTGACCCGTTGCTGGCAGCCGGCTGCGATACGCTGATCCTGGGCTGCACGCACTATCCGTTCCTCCGACCATTGCTCAAGCAAATGATCCCGGACCACATCAGCCTGATCGACACCGGCGCAGCCGTGGCCCGGCAGCTTCAGCGCCTGCTGGCCGAACGGGCGTTGTTGGCCGAGGGGCCCGCCAGCGAAACTCAATTCTGGAGTAGCGCTGATCCGGCACATTTAAGAAATATCCTACCGATGCTGTGGCATTCGTCTGGCGTTGTGCAAAGCTTCAGTCTGTAATCAAAATGTGAAAAACATGTAAATGGTGCTGAACTTCTGTTTCAGCGCGGATTTCTATAGCTCTGTCTGTTTGTAACAAAAAAACTAACGATGTTTGTTCGGAAAGGGATGATTCTATGAAGTACTCATTCTGCTTGGCCGTACTTGCGGCTGCTTTGCTGGGGCACACCTACACCGCACAAGCGGCGGGTGTGGAGTTCGGGGTCGGCCAGACCAGTGACTCGACCATGACTTATCGTCTGGGGATGCAATTCGATTGGGACAAGAGCTGGTGGCAAAGCGACGTAGGCCGTTTGACCGGCTACTGGAGCGGTGCCTACACCTATTGGGAAGGGGACAAGTCGTCCAGTAACCAGAGCCTGTCGTTCTCGCCCGTCTTCGTTTATGAGTTTTCCGGCCAGAACGTAAGGCCTTACATCGAGGCCGGCATAGGCGTTGCGTTGTTCGACAAGACCGAACTGGAAGATAACAAGCTCGGTACCGCGTTCCAGTTCGAAGACCGCATCGGCTTCGGCCTGCGCTTCAATGGCGGACATGAAGTGGGCATTCGCGCCACTCACTACTCCAATGCGGGCATCAAGTCGGACAACGATGGCGTGGAAAGCTACTCCCTGCATTACACGATGCCGCTGTAACACCCGGCCCCGCCTCAAGGCTCACTTTCCCGGCCTGTCCAGGGGCTGTTCTCGTTTCGGCACGAGTTGCGAAACAAGAACGGTCCCTGGCCTGAACACAAAATTCATGATCGCCTCCGGAACTCTTTTGCTGCGCCTCCCACTCAGCAGGGAAGCAGTCCTTTGTATCCGGCATCATCGAATTGTTCTAGAGGCGGGAATGACCCATGAGCAGCATCAACAGGAACTACAATCCTACCCCCCAACTACATGCTCAGTGTGTCATCGCGCTATCTGACAGCCCCCAGCAGCCTGGTATGAAGACCGGCAGCAACAGCAACATGATTGACTTCAGCCCAACGCAAAAGATGCCTGGCATCCCATCGCCGCTCAATAGCTTCAGTTCCAAGGCTCAGTTTCCCGAGACACATACCTCTTTAAGTACGCTTGGCGGTGACGGCGGACAGTTACTGCACAAACTGGTGGCGGCTATCAGTCATGCCCTGCCGTGGTTGTTCGCTCTTTTGCGGGGGCTTCAACCGCAGAGCTCGGCACATCCCCAGCAGAGCCATCGCGAACAGGCTCCACCTTCCTCCCAGCCATCCTCGAGGTCTTCGACAACGTCACCTGCGACGCTGCCGGTAACACCCGAGAAGGCAGAAAAACCTTTTGTGGTGCAACACACTCACCCATCCGACAAGCCTGTGGTGCTGGCGACGCATAAATCGGCAACACCATCAGCCGTGCCCACGCCTGCTGTCGACAAAACCGATACGACGGCAAAAGTGACCAAACCTGCGCCTCGTGCCGCCCATGGTCAGGGTGCCGATATGTCCGGCATGGTGGGTTTCGCCAAAGAATCAAACACTACAGGGGGGAATAACGGCGAGGTGGTCACCGTCAATACCGTAGCGGACCTCAAGAAAAACCTGGAGGACGATACAGCCCGTACCGTGCGTCTCGGGGCTGACCTGTCTGCCGACAGTAAAGTGACGATAAAATTTGGTGCCAACAAAACCCTGCTGGGAACGGACGGCGGCAATAGCCTGCACAACATTTATCTGGCCAGTGGTAAAACCGCAAGCAACGATATTTTCCAGAACCTGAACTTCACCCACGACAGTCGTTACCGGGAAAACGGTGACATGCAGATGTTCATCAGCAGCGGTCAGAAGTACTGGATAGACCACAATACCTATTCCGGCACCAAGGATCAGAATCCCAAAGGGCTGGATAAACTGCTCTATGTCGGTGGAACGGCCGATAACGTCAGCCTGACCAATTCAAAGTTCCAGAACAATGAATATGGCGTGATCCTCGGCCAGCCGGACGACTCGGCGGCGGCGAAAGCTGCTTATGCGGGTTATCCACGCATGACCATCGCCAACAATTCGTTCAATAATCTCGATGTCCGGGCACCCGGCTTGATGCGCCATGGGAATTTTGACGTCTATAACAACCTGATCGACAACTTCCATCTGGGCTTCACCGCGACGGGCGATGCACACATCCTGTCGCAGGCTAACTATTTTGAGAACGGCGAGGACGTCGCCAAGAGAGCAAGTAATACAGGTGTACTGGATGACTACGGCGATGCTCACTTCAAGGACATCGGCAGCAACGTCAGTTTTAATCAGAAATCACCGGTCACCGTCTGGACGCCTAGCTATAACCGTGACGTAAAAACAGCGGAAGAAGCGAAGGCTTACGATTTGGCCAACGCCGGCGCAAAAAACGTGAAGTAGGACGCTAGCGATACGCCGTCGTAATCCCACGGCGTTCTTCAATGCACTCCGGCGCGCCCATTTCGAACTCCCGGCAGATCAGCGGGCGTTTTTCGTAGATGGTGCACTTCATGCTGTCGCGATCCAGCGCCGCACACCAGCCATCATCGAGGCGCAGCATCACTTCCCCGCCCCAATCGTCCATGGCGATGAAACGCTCCGGTACACCGGTGTCGGTGATCAGCAGTACTTCCAGTTGGCAGCAGCACGCCGCGCACGTTGAACACGTAACGGTCGGTGTGGTGAGGTCAGCGAGAGGGATGGTTTCCATGGCGCGCAGTGTAAGCCAACCGGGCCGATCAGGGTTGACCCTTGATCGGTGACCGGGCGCTTGCCTGGCAGGGATCGATGTCCGCCTGTATGGCCTGGTCCAATGGCGGTAACGGCCACAGCGCGGCCAGGGCCGTGACAGGGAGCACTACTTCACGGGGACGTTCGACCAGCTGGCTCAGGATGTAGGCGGCCGCTTCGTCTGCCGACCCAGGTGTGGCCGGAAAGTCCGCCAGGCTTCCAAGCTCGCTGTCGAAGTCCGGGCGAACCAGGGTTACGTCGATATTTTCGCAGGCGCGAGCCGATTCGAGCAGATAACGCATTCCCCCGTTACCGGCCTCGGTGTGGGACGGTGGCAGGTACGTTGCCGGGCTGATGATTCCCACCAGCAGGGGCGCGGTACCGGTGCGCAGCAATGGCGAAGCTGTTTCGATGCAGAGGCTTGCGACCAACAGATTGCTGCGCACGATGTGTTCGATGAGTGAAGCGTCGGGGAACTGGCCGTCGACGTACTCCGTGGTGCCGGCGTTCAGGATTACCGTGTCCAGGCCCCCCCACTGCCGAGCGATCCGATCGACGATGTCGCGTACCGTCTGGCCGTCGGTCAAGTCGCCGGGCATCGTCAATACCTGGCCTGGATAACGTGTCGTCAGGGCTTCGCATGATTGAGCCAAGCGTGAACTGATAGCCAGGTTCGCCCCGGTTTCGAGTATCGCTTCGGCCAACGAAGCGCCGACTCCGTTACCAGCCCCCGTCAGCCAATATCGCCGTGGTGGTCTCAGGCCCATTCCATACTCCTTTTGATCGGGACCGCAGTCCGCGGCTGGTGGGAGGCTTCCACGGCGAAGTCCTTGTGTTTAGTCTGACTATATCTCGTGTAACTGAAATTACGTCCCGATGTCAGTAATTTCATGTTCGCTGATCGCCCGGCTTTTCAGCCATTGCATGTTGTCGCGCCGACAGGTTCCTGAACGCTGCCAGCGCACGTTCCCGGGATTGGTCGAGATTGACGATCGGAGCGGGGTAATCGGTCGCGCCAAACAATCCGTCGAGGGATATTGGGTTATGGACCTGTTGCCTATCCAGATCGTTCAGTTCAGGTAACCAGCGTTTTATAAACAGGCCCTCACGGTCGAATTTCTCCGATTGAGTCAATGGATTGAAGATACGGAACCAAGGCGCCGAGTCGGTGCCGGTGGACGCGCTCCATTGCCAGCCGCCGTTATTTGCCGCCAGGTCACCGTCGATCAGGTGCTGCATGAAAAAGCGCTCGCCTTCGCGCCAGTCGACCAGCAGGTTCTTGGTAAGGAACATCGCCACTACCATCCGCAGACGGTTGTGCATCCATCCTGTTTCCAGCAATTGGCGCATGGCCGCATCGATGATCGGCAGACCGGTGCGTGCCTGCTGCCAGGCCGCCAGTTCTTCAGGCGCATTGCGCCAGGCCAGGGCTTCTGTTTCCGGGCGGAAAGCACGATGGCGGGACACGCGGGGGAAACCCACCAGAATGTGTTTATAGAACTCACGCCAGAGCAGTTCATTGATCCAGGTTACGGCACCGACGCTTCCGCTCTCGAATTCACCCTGGTTGGCTTGCAACGCGGCATGCAGGCACTGGCGCGGCGAGACCACGCCAGCCACCAGGTAGGCTGAAAGCTGGCTGGTGCCAGGCCGGGCCGGGAAGTCCCGTTCGCTTTGGTAAACGTCCAGGTGTTGATCGACAAAGGCGTCCAGGCGTCGCCGGGCTTCGTTTTCACCGGCGGGCCAGAGGGCACGCAGCGCATCACCGGGAGAAGCAAATCCTTCGACCCGCATCGGCACCGGGTCGCTGTGGATACCGGTCGGAGCCTGTCGGGACGGTGCGGGGACCAGGCTCGGCAGTGAGAGGTGCAGGCGGCTGTAGCAGACTTTGCGAAACTGGCTGAACACCTGGAAGTAAGTGCCGGTCCGGGTCAGTACGCTGCCGGGCTTGAACAGCAACTGGTCGAGATGGCTATGGAACTCGATGCCCTGGGCTTTCAAAGTCCGGGCTGCTTCGGTATCGCGGCGGGTTTCATTCACACCGTATTCTTCGTTGACATGAACGGTGTCGATGTTCAGTTCGCGGCACAGCGTGAGCAGTACCGACGGTGCCTGATGCCAGTGCGGCGCGTGGCGGATCAACAAGGGAATGTTCAGTTCACCCAAGGCTGTGCTCAACGACGCCAGGTTGCGCAGCCAGAAATCGATCTTGCACGGTGCATCGTCATGGGCGCGCCATTGCTCAGGACTTGTCAGGTACACCGCCACGCAGGGTCCTCGGGCCGCGGCGGCTGCCAGCGCGGTGTTGTCGTTGAGGCGCAGGTCGCTGCGCAGCCAGATCAGTTGCATGGGGTTTTCCATTTCAAAGAAGTGTTCTGCGATTCAGCTCGCGATAGGCCGATAAAGGGTCTTCGGCCCAGGTGATGTCCTTCATCGAGACGCCGGTGGATAACCTGGCGTGATGGATCGACGCAGCGGTGCCTGCAATGATGATCGGGCAATCGATTCCATTCAGCAGTCTGGGCAGTTGGGACAGATTGATGGCGTGACTGGAATACAGCAGCACGCCGCGGGCCTTGAGGCGTTCAACCGCCAAGGCCAGTTCGCCTGCCGGAATCGGCCCGTCGAAGACTTCCACCGGGCAATCGGCGCTGCTCGCCAGCCAGGCGGTGAGCCACAGGCGAGGTTCCAGGGGCAGGTCCGAATGATTGATCAGCAGCAACGGTGCGCCACGTAGCTGCCGGTTGTTGTGGTAGATCCGACTGCCGAATTTGCTGCGCAGCCAGGAGAACAGGAATACCCGTTCCAACTGCGCGCCGAACTGGCCCTGCCAGCGCAATTGCAGCTCGTCCAGCAGGGGCAGCAGCAACTGTTCGCACACGGTCCAGGGTGGGTACAAGCCCATGGCCTGGTTGATCAGGTCATCGATCTGGCGCTCGGCCAGTTGCGTCACCGCCAGGGCGAGGGCGTGGCGCTGGCGCAGCCAATCGTCGTCTTGCGGCTCGGTGGGTGGTAGCGGTGCGTCGAGCAGGGGCTTGATCTTGCTGACCGTCACGCCCCGGTCGATCCAGGTGAGGATACTCAGGATCCGCTGCACATGTTCGGCGCTGAACAATCGGTGACCCTTGGGCGTGCGCAGCGGCACGATCAGGCCATAACGGCGTTCCCAGGCCCGCAATGTGACGGCGTTGACACCGGTTCGCCGCGCCACTTCGCGTATGGGAAGCCAGCCGTCCGCCAGGGCCTTGGCGAAATCGGCACCCAGGTCTTCGCGAGCGCTGGAGTCGGTATCGCCCTTCATCAGATGGCATTCCGCAAACTGAGGTTTTCCGTGTGCGGGTGCAGGTAGACCTGCTGCGCCAGATAGGGATCGGGGTGCTGGCGAAGGTGATGCTTGAGCAGGGTCAGCGGCACTTCCAGCGGTACGATGCCGAGGCGGTACTGCTCAATGACATGTTGCACTTGCCGCTTATCTTCAGCGTTGAGGGTGCGTTTCAGATAACCGCTCAGGTGCTGCAGCACATTGGTATGGGTACGGCGGGTGGCGCATTTCTTCAAGGCGGCCATCAGCGCGTTGAAGTAGCGTGGGCCCAGCTCGTTGGGATCGGTCTTGCCCATGGTGCCCAACAACTTGCCCAGGATTTTATATTGCACCGGGTTGTGGGCCATCAGCAGGTACTTGTAGTGCGAGTGGAATTTGATCAGGTCCCCTCGGGTCAGGCTCTTGCGGTGCAGCGATTGCCAGGCGGCATAGGCGGACATCCGGAGCAGAAAGTTTCCCCGCAGCAGTGGGTCGTCGAGGTGAACATCTTCTTGCGCCCTCAGGCAGGCGCCGATGACGATCTTCGGTTGAGTGATGGTTTCGCTGGGCATCGGAACCTCTGATTGCGTAATCTTGTACAGATTATGTTATTTGTACAATTTTAAATATCATAGGTGCGCCGCTGTACAAGTCAATCCGGTTTTGCATGCAGGGGAAGGCAGCTCGCTTTCTTCACGGACAGGCTGCCGTCTCGTTCGACAGCAGCGGGTAGTGCAGGGTGACGCAATCTACTGGAGGCTGGCGTGCAAGCGCCGCGCGGCTTCCTGGCCGCTGAGCCAGGCGCCTTCGACCCGGCCGGACAGGCACCAGTCGCCACACACGTACAAGCCCAGGTCGGCATCGGCCAGGGCGCCCCATTCATGGTTGCCGGCAGGACGGGCGTAGAGCCAGCGATGGGCCACGCTGAAGCTCGGGGCGGGCATGGCGCTGTGCAGCAGTTCGGCGAAGGCGCCGTGCAGATGTTCGATCACCGCTTCCTTGGGCAGGTCGATGTGTTGCCGGCTCCAGTCGCTGGTGGCGTGCAGTACCCAGGTGTCGAGCTTGCTGTCGCGTCCCGGTTTGCTGCGGTTGCGGGCCAGCCAGTCGAGTGGGCTGTCTTGTACGAAGCAACCTTCCATGGGCGTATCCAGCGCCTGCTCGAAGGCCAGGGCCACCGCCCAGGTCGGGTCCATCTTCACGCCGGCCGCCACCCCGGCCAGTTTCGGCACGGCCGCCAGCAGTGCCGTGGCCTGGGGCGCGGGCGTGGCGATGACAACCTGGCCGAAGGGGCCATGGGTGAAGCCTTCCGCGTCCTGCAAGTGCCAGTGTTCCTGGCCGCGGTAGACCTCGGTGATCCGGCAGGAGAATTGCACCTGCAACTTGCCGAGCAAGGCGCGGGTGATGGCGCTCATGCGCGGGGTGCCGACCCAGCGGGTCTGTTCGTCCGGGGAGGGGGTCAGTTGCCCGCCCTGGAAGTTGTAGAGTTGCGGGTTCCACTCCGCGGCCCAGCCGTTGGCCTGCCAACGCTGGACTTCGGTGACGAAGCGGCGATCACGGGCGGTGAAATATTGCGCGCCCATGTCCAGTGTGCCAGCGTCGCTGCGTTTGCTGGACATGCGTCCGCCGCTGCCGTGGCTTTTATCGAAGAGTTGAACGACATGCCCGGCCTCCGTCAGGGCCTGGGCGGCTGAGAGTCCGGCGATGCCGGTGCCGATGATTGCGATGGGTACAGTCATGAGGGCCTCGTTTACCTTTCTGTACAGGCTACGCCGTCGTTTAAACCTGTACAGTTCGGGTTTTTGGTATAAGTTTTACCGTTCGCGTTTGGACAGGTTGACCTATTGTTAAACACAGACCCTGTCCGATACGAAAAATCCCTGCTTATAAAAATAGACTAGTGGGCCGGGTAAAACGCGCTGCGAGGAACATCTCATGCACATATTGCTGACCGGCGGTACTGGTTTGATCGGACGTCAGCTCTGCCGCCTCTGGCTGGAGCAGGGACATCGCCTGACGGTATGGAGTCGCCGCGCCGAAGAGGTGGCGAAGATCTGCGGGACGCAGGTACGGGGAATCGCCAGGCTCGATGAGATCGACGAGCCGGTGGACGCGGTGGTCAATCTCGCGGGAGCGCCGATTGCCGACCGACCCTGGACCCACAAGCGCAAGATGTTGTTATGGAGCAGTCGCGTCACCCTGACCGAGGTTCTGCTGGCGTGGCTGGAGCGCTGCGAGCGCAAACCCGCCGTGTTGATTTCCGGTTCCGCGGTGGGTTGGTACGGCGACGGCGGCGAACGGGAACTGACCGAAGCGTCAGGGCCGGTCAGCGAGGATTTTGCCAGCCAACTGTGCATCGCCTGGGAAGAAACCGCGCAACGGGCCGAGGCCATGGGCATACGCGTGGTACTGGTTCGCACCGGCCTGGTCCTGTCCGCCGAGGGCGGCTTTTTGTCGCGGCTGCTGTTGCCCTTCAAACTGGCGCTGGGCGGGCGTATCGGCAATGGACGGCAATGGATGCCGTGGGTCCACATCGACGATCAAATCGCCCTGATTGATTTTCTTCTGCACCGCGATGACGCCAGCGGTCCTTATAATGCCTGCGCGCCGAACCCGGTGCGTAACCGCGACTTTGCCAAGGCCCTGGGGCACGTGTTGAATCGGCCCGCCGTGATGCCGATGCCGGAGCTGGTATTGAAAATCGCACTGGGGGAACTGTCATTGCTGTTGCTGGGCGGCCAGCGCGCCACGCCGGCCCGATTGCAGGCGGCGGGTTTCACTTTCCGTTTCACGGATTTGCCTGCGGCACTGGACGACTTGTCCGGCCGCTTTTGAAATAGGACGTTGCATGACCGATCACGCGTTGCTTCTGGTGAATCTGGGTTCGCCTGCCTCCACTTCGGTGGCCGATGTGCGCCGCTACCTCAATCAATTCCTGATGGACCCATACGTCATCGACCTGCCATGGCCGGTGCGGCGTTTGCTGGTGTCGCTGATCCTGATCAAGCGCCCCGAGCAATCGGCCCACGCCTACGCCTCGATCTGGTGGGAAGAAGGTTCGCCGCTGGTGGTGCTCAGCCGCCGGCTGCAACAGGCCATGACCGCCCAGTGGACCCAAGGCCCGGTGGAATTGGCGATGCGTTATGGCGAGCCGTCCATTGAATCGGCGCTGGTGCGCCTGGCGAGCCAGGGGCACAAGAAGATCACGCTGGCGCCGTTGTACCCGCAGTTCGCTGACAGCACCGTCACCACCGTGATCGAAGAAGCCAAGCGGGTCGTGCGGGAAAAGAAGCTCAACGTGCAGTTCTCGATTCTCCAGCCGTTCTACGATCAGCCGGAATACCTCGACGCCCTGGTTGCCAGCGCCAGGCCCTATCTGATGCAGGATTACGATCACCTGTTGTTGAGTTTCCACGGCCTGCCGGAACGGCACCTGACCAAGCTCGACCCGACGGGGTTTCATTGCTTCAAGGATGCGGACTGCTGCAAGAACGCGCCGCCGGAGGTCATTGCCACGTGCTACCGCGCCCAGTGCATTCGCACAGCCGAACTGTTCGCTCGGCAGATGGGGCTCAAGGAAGGTCAATGGTCGGTGTCGTTCCAGTCACGACTGGGCCGCGCCAAGTGGATCGAACCCTATACCGAAGCGCGGCTGGAAGAATTGGCCAGAAGCGGGGTCAAGAAGGTGATGGTGATGTGCCCGGCGTTCGTGGCCGATTGCATCGAGACGCTGGAAGAAATCGGTGATCGTGGGCGCGAGCAATTCCGCGAGGCGGGGGGGGAGGAATTGGTGTTGGTGCCGTGCTTGAATGATCAGCCACAGTGGGCCGAGGCGTTGAGCACGTTGTGTGAGCGGGCACCGCTCGCGCTGTAGCATTCGAGGGCCCTATCGCGAGCAGGCTCGCTCCCACAGTGGATCTTTCATCGATCGTTCCCACGCTCTGCGTGGGAAAGCCTCTACGGACGCTCCGCGTTCGGCCTTTGGGGACGCGGAGCATCCCCAGGCTGCGTTCCCACGCGGAGCGTGGGAACGATCAAGCCTCAATCAGATCAGCGGCTCATCCGCCTTCTTCTGCTTCCAACCGTCATTACCCGGCAGCAGCAGGTTCAACCCGATCGCCACCACCGCGCACAGTGCAATGCCCTTGAGGCCGAAGTCATCCGGGCCGGTGCCGGTGCCCACCAGCACACCGCCGATGCCGAACACCAGCGTCACCGAAACGATCACCAGGTTGCGCGCTTCGCCCAGGTCGATCTTGTGACGGATCAGGGTGTTCATGCCCACCGCCGCAATCGAACCGAACAACAGGCACAGAATCCCGCCCATGACCGGTACCGGGATGCTTTGCAGCAGCGCGCCGAACTTGCCGATGAAGGCCAGGGCGATGGCGAAGATCGCCGCCCAGGTCATGATTTTCGGGTTGTAGTTCTTGGTCAGCATCACCGCGCCGGTGACTTCGGCGTAGGTGGTATTGGGCGGGCCGCCGAACAGGCCGGCTGCAGTGGTGGCAATGCCATCGCCGAGCAGGGTGCGATGCAGGCCGGGTTTTTTCAGGTAGTCGCGACCGGTCACGCTGCCCACGGCAATCACACCGCCGATGTGCTCGATGGCCGGCGCCAGGGCCACCGGCACGATGAACAGGATCGCCTGCCAATTGAACGCCGGTGCGGTGAAGGCCGGCAGGGCGAACCATGGGGCGGCGGCGATTTTGGCGGTGTCCACCACGCCGAAGAAAAACGCCATGGCAAAACCCACCAGCACGCCGGAAATGATCGGTACCAGGCGGAAGATGCCTCTGCCGAACACTGCGACCATCAGCGTGGTGAGCAAGGCCGGCATGGAGATCATCATCGCGGTCTGGTAGTGAATCAGCTCGGTGCCGTCGCCGGCCTTGCCCATCGCCATGTTCGCGGCAATCGGCGCCATCGCCAGGCCGATGGAAATGATCACCGGGCCAATCACCACCGGCGGCAGCAGCCGGTCGATGAAACCGGTGCCCTTGATCTTCACGGCCAGGCCCAGGAAGGTGTAGACGAAACCCGCCGCCATCACGCCGCCCATGGTCGCCGCGAGGCCGAACTGGCCCTTGGCGAGAATGATCGGGGTAATGAAGGCAAAGCTCGACGCCAGGAACACCGGCACCTGCCGGCCGGTGACGATCTGGAACAGGATCGTCCCCAGACCCGCGGTAAACAGCGCGACGTTCGGGTCCAGCCCGGTGATCAGCGGCATCAGCACCAGCGCGCCGAAAGCGACGAACAGCATCTGCGCGCCGGACAGCACCTGGCGCCAGAGCGGATCGTTGAACTCGTCCTGCATGCTCAGGCGTCCTTCTGCTTGGTGCCGAAGATCTTGTCGCCGGCATCGCCCAGGCCCGGGATGATGTAGCCGTGCTCGTTGAGTTTCTGGTCGATGGAAGCGGTATAGATGGTCACGTCCGGGTGAGCGTCCTGCACGGCCTTGATGCCTTCGGGCGCGGCAACCAGGACCATGGCGCGGATGTCGCGGCAACCGGCTTTTTTCAGCAGGTCGATGGTGGCGACCATGGAACCGCCGGTGGCGAGCATCGGGTCGATGATCATGGCCAGGCGCTCGTCGATTTCCGGCACCAGTTTTTCCAGGTAGGTGTGGGCCTGCAACGTTTCTTCGTTGCGCGCCACGCCCACGGCGCTGACCTTGGCACCCGGGATCAGGCTGAGCACGCCTTCGAGCATGCCGATGCCGGCGCGCAGGATCGGCACCACGGTGATCTTCTTGCCGGCGATTTTCTCGACCTGGACCTTGCCGGCCCAACCGTCGATGTCATAGGACTCCAGCGGCAGGTCCTTGGTGGCTTCGTAGGTGAGCAGGGCACCGACTTCCTGAGCGAGTTCGCGGAAGTTCTTCGTGCTGATATCGGCGCGGCGCATCAGGCCGAGTTTGTGTCTGATCAGCGGATGGCGGATCTCGAGGATGGGCATGGGGAAGGCTCCGGCGGCGGGCAAAAAAACCGGGCTAGATTAATCTATCCCGAAGGCTTGTCCTATAGACAATACAGAACGTTAGTCCACAAACCCTTGATCTGGCCGGACGGGATGCGTACCTTTGCCCGCTTTTCCGAACCTGTCCTTCCCCTCAACCTCCCTGGAGAGCGCCATGTCCGCTGATCTCGAGCATATCCGTCAAATCATGGCAGAGGCTGATTGCCTGTACACCGAAGCCGAAGTCGAAGCGGCCATCGCCCGTGTCGGTGCGCAAATCAACGAGCAACTGGCTGATTCCAACCCGGTGGTGTTCTGTGTCATGAACGGCGGGTTGATCTTCTCCGGCAAGCTGCTGACCTACCTGAACTTCCCGTTGGAAGCGTCCTACCTGCACGCCACCCGTTATCGCAACGAAACCAGCGGTGGCGACCTGTTCTGGAAAGCCAAGCCGGAAGTCTCGTTCATCGACCGCGACGTGCTGATCATCGACGACATCCTCGACGAGGGGCACACCCTTGGCGCGATCATCGACTTCTGCCGGCACGCCGGCGCCCGTGCCGTGCACACCGCCGTGCTGATCGACAAGGACCACGACCGCAAGGCCCGTCCCGACCTGAAAGCCGATTTCGTCGGCCTGCCGTGCATCGACCGCTACATCTTCGGCTATGGCATGGACTACAAGGGTTACTGGCGCAACGCCAACGGTATTTTCGCCGTCAAGGGCATGTAATCGATGAGTCGGCCGAGTTTTCTGGATCAAGCGTTGTTTGACGAATTGGCCGAGAAGGCTACGGCCAGTCCTCGTGGGCGGCAGCACCACAACTTCCATCAGATGGACGAACCCTGCCATCGCATGGCGGTGGGGTTGCAGCCTTGCACTTATATCCCGCCTCACCGGCATTTGAGCGCCGACAAGGCAGAAACCCTGCTGGTGCTCAGGGGACGTCTCGGTGTGTTGATCTTCGATGAGGCCGGTAGGGTGGTGGACAAGCGCATCCTGCAGGCCGGTGGCGATTGCCTCGGTGTCGACCTGCCGGCCGGGGTGTATCACGGCCTGGTGGTGCTGGAAGCCGACAGCTTGATGTTCGAATGCAAGGCCGGCCCTTACCGACCGGTGGGGGACGGTGAACTGGCCCACTGGGCGCCCCGGGAAGGAGAGGCGGGTGTTGCTGAGTACCATGCCTGGATGCGTGCGCAGTTCGATTGAGTCCTGTTTGGCGCGAGAGCAGCGTGAACCTGTGGCGAGGGGATTTAGCGAAACGTCGCACCGCCCCGCTGGGCTGCGAAGCAGCCAAAAAAATTTCAGGACATGATTTTTGTCTGACACACCGAGTGTTCAGGTTTCAGCGCCGCTTCGCGCCCCAGCGGGGATAAATCCCCTCGCCACAGGGTCAGGCAGGGCCGGCCTTAAGCCAATGCTCACTCTTGATCCGTGCCTGCTCCAACGTCTGCACATAGGCCAGTTGGCGCTGCTCGCGATGAATGCCGGCGCGGCGCAGCTTCAGGCGCACTCGCGGCGCAGTCGCTACCAGGATCAGGCCGATGCCGTGCCTGCGGTAGTCCTTCAGGATATTTTCAAACGCCGCCAGTGCGGTCATGTCCAGCATCGGCACGGCACTCATTTCCACCACCACGACGCGGACTCCCGGATCGAACCTGCGCAACACATCCAGGGCCTTTTCTGCCGCACCGAAGAATAGTGGGCCGCGAATGGCGTAGCAGCGCACATGCGCGGGCATGTCCAGCAAGGCTTGATGAAAGTGCCGCGGCAGTTCGGCGCTGTCGGTCAACTCGCTCATGCGTTTGATGAACAGCCCGGCTGCCAGCAGCAGGCCGACGGAGACGGCCAGAACCATGTCGAACAGCACCGTCAGGCCCAGGCAGGTCAGCAGTACCAACACGTCGCTGCGCGGGGCGATGCGCAAGGTGTGCAGCACATGCCCGGCTTCACTCATGTTCCAGGCGACCATCACCAGCAGCGCCGCCAGCGCGGCCATGGGCAGATAGCTGAACAGCGGTGCCAACAGCACAATCGCCGCCAGCACCACCAGGCTGTGGATGATTGACGCCAAAGGCGAAGACGCACCGCTGCGCACGTTGGTGGCGCTGCGGGCAATCGCGGCGGTGGCAGTGATGCCGCCGAACAGTGGCGCCACCAGGTTGCCCAGGCCCTGGCCCATCAACTCGGCGTTGGGATCGTGCTTGCTGCCGGTCATGCCGTCTGCTACCACGGCGCATAACAGCGATTCGATGGCGCCGAGCATGGCGATGGCGAAGGCGGGTGCCAACAATTGGCGGATCAGGTCGTAGGACAGCGTCAACGGACGACCTTGGCCGTCAGGCAGATTCCAGGGCCAGTCGAAGCGCGGCAGGAACGGTGGAATACCTGGGTGATTGATGCCATCGACGACGTAACTGAAGCGTTCCCCCAGTGTCGCCACCGACCACCCGCCGCGTTCCAGCACCAGCCCCAGCAATGCTCCGACCAGCAGGGCAACCAGGTGGCCTGGCACCCGCGGTACCCAGCGCGGCCAGACGATCAAGACCGCCAGGCACACGGCACCGATGAGGCTGTCACCGAGATGGGCGCCCGGCAATGCCACGATCAACTCGCCCAGTTGTTCGATGTAGTGCCGGGCCTGACCGGCAGTCGTCAGGCCCAGCAGGTCCTTCAGTTGCAGGGTGGCGATGACCACGCCGATACCTGCGGTGAAACCGAGGATAACGGGATAGGGGATGTACTGGATCAACCGCCCGGCGCGCATCAGCCCCAGAGCGATCAGGATCAGCCCGGCCAGCATCGTGCACAACAGCAGGCCACCCAGCCCGTATTGCTGGGTGATGGGCAGCAGGATCACCACGAAGGCCGCCGTCGGCCCACTCACGTTGAAACGCGAGCCGCCGGTCAGGGCGATCAGCGGTGCGGCCACCAGCACCGTATACAAGCCGTGCTGCGGAGGTACGCCCACCGCGATTGCCAGGGCCATGGCCAGGGGGATGGCGATGATCCCGACCGTCAGCCCGGCCACCAGGTCACCGCGCAGGCGCTCGAGGGTGTAGCCGGCGCGCCAGGACTGGCGCCAGGCGGCGAATAGCGGTGGGGCGGAGAAGGACATAGGCACTCCACAAGAAGAACGGGCAAAGACACCGGACCTGCCGGGCACCAATCCCTGTGGCGAGGGAGCTTGCTCCCGCTGGGCTGCGTAGCAGCCCCTGGCTGTTTTTGCGATTGCTGCGCAATCGAACGGGAGCAAGCTCCCTCGCCACAAAGGCATTGCCACTGATTTCAGGGTGATGGCCCTTTGAGTATGCCTCTAGCGGCATCCTGCCGTATTGACCCGGATCGTTTATTTTTACCGGCCATGCTCATGCTAGAGTGCCGGGCCAAGATCCCGGAGCCTGTCATGACTGTATCGATCCGCCGCCGCGCCGCCCTGTTTCTGATTTCCAGCCTGCCGCTGGTGGCCGTTGCCGCGCCGATGCACAGCCAGTTCCTGCCACCCGATGACCTGACGGTACGCCAGGAGCAGCCCGAACAGCAGCAGTTGCTGCAAGTCACCGAGTACTCGGTGGTACTGGGCAACCAGCGTCAGTCCAACCAGCAGCCAATACCGGTGACTTCGCCGCTGCTGGTGCGCCTCAAGGGCAAGCCATTGAACAAGGGCGCCACCATCAACCAGGTGATTCTCAACTTCGATGGCGAAAGCAAGAGCCTGAAAAAACCGCTGTTCGACGAGGCGAGCAAGACCCTGACCCTGTCTTATCCACAGGCGCATTATCGGGCGGTCATCGATCTGCTGCGCAACGATACGGTGTATGTGCAGTTCCTCAGCTACGCCAACGGCCACGTCTGGGCCGACCTGCATACCGGGGCGGTACGCCCGCGTTGAGCCGCGGGGCCTGCCGGGGGTAAACTGCCCGCCCCGTGAACTGTGCGAGTTGGAGCCGGCAATGCGTAAAGACAAGAAACAAGTGATTGGTGACGAGATTGGCGATGAACAGATCAAGCTGTTCCTCGATTTCGAACCGGCCGATGCCACCTCGCCGTCGCTGCACAAACTGATCAAGGGCTACCGTGGCCTGCGGGTCGATGATTTCGAGCGCTTCCTGACGTTCTTCGTCGAAGCCGGCCATGACCTCAATGGCAAGGACGAGCACGGTAACGATTTCGTTGCGTTGATCCAGGACCAGCGTAATGCCGAGGAATATATCGAGCTGTTCAACAAGGCGCGCGGCTGAGCGCGTTAGAACGGATTAACGCCTTTCGGGGCGTCTGATCGTTATTTCCTAGTTGTCAGAATTATCTTTTTAAGAAGCGTCCGAAAGGTTATGTCACCATTCGGACTGTTCTGTTTTGGTTTGATTTCCATTACGTTTGCGTTGAGATCAGTTGATTTCAATTCAATCGTTTAAATGGAGTTGTACTCATCATGGAAGATAAAGGCAAATGCATCGCTGGGGCGCTGTTGGTCTTGCTCGGCTGCCTGGAAAGTTCGGTTTCCAATGCGTTCGATGAGATCGTCAATGTGGAAATATTCAACGGGACGTCGGCAGTGATTGTCCCCGGCAGCGATTTCACCTGGACCCAGTCCCCGGCCAATGCGGGCCACAGCTTTGCGCTAAACCCTGGCGAGAGCCAGGAACTGACCTATTACCTGCCCCAATCGCGCGCCGAGCGGGAATCTTTTACCTACACTCAAGATGGCCGGAAGTGCCATTTCAGTTTCGGGCACATCGCTAAAGCGCCGGTGAGTGATGAGCAGACAATGCCTTATCGTCGCTGGGTGGATGCACAACCCGAGGGTTTCTGTGTCGCAGAGTTGTTTGAAGTGGATGACGACGATGATTACGTTCGTCATGGCGGTACACGTATCAAGTTCAGCATGAAGTAAGCGCGGAAAATAAAAAGCCTCCATCAGTTGGAGGCTTTTTATTTATAACAAGGCAGTATCAGGCGTAACTTTCAGCCTTGCTGTCTTCAACCAATCCCAGCGCGATGTTGTTCTGCGCGTTGATCTTGTGATACAGCGCCGCGTCGGTTTCCAGCACTTTTTCCCGGGCCGGGAAGATTTCCGCGAGCTTGGCGGCCCACTCACCCTTGGCCTTGTCCGGGAAGCAGCGCTCGATCAGGTCCAGCATGATCGAAACGGTCACCGAAGCGCCTGGCGATGCGCCGAGCAGGGCGGCGAGGCTGCCGTCCTTGGCGGCCACCAGTTCGGTACCGAACTGCAGGACGCCACCTTTCTTCGGGTCTTTCTTGATGATCTGCACCCGCTGGCCGGCCACTTCCAGGCGCCAGTCCTCGGCTTTCGCCTCGGGGTAGAAGCGACGCAGGGATTCCAGGCGCTGCTCCATGGACTGCATCACTTCGCTGATCAGGTACTTGGTCAGGTCCATGTTGTCCCGGGCTACCGCCAGCATCGGGCCGATGTTGCCGGCGCGTACCGACAGCGGCAGGTCCATGATCGAGCCGTGCTTGAGGAACTTGGTGGTGAAGCCGGCGTAGGGTCCGAACAGCAGGGATTTCTTGCCATCGACCACGCGGGTGTCCAGGTGCGGCACCGACATCGGCGGCGAGCCCACCGCGGCCTGGCTGTAGACCTTGGCTTGGTGATGCTTGACCACTTCCGGATTGTCGCAACGCAGCCACTGGCCACTGACCGGGAAGCCGCCGAAGCCCTTGCTTTCCTCTATGCCCGAGGCTTGCAGCAGCGGCAACGCCGCGCCACCGGCACCCAGGAAGACGAACTTGGCATCGACATCGCGGTTGCTGCCGGAATTGACGTCCTTGATGCTCACGGTCCAGCCGCTGCCGTTGCGCTTGAGGCCGGTGACGCGCTTGCAGTACTTGACCTGGGTGTCGGGGGCGCTGGTCAAGTGCTTGAGCAGTTGGTTGGTCAGGGCGCCGAAGTTGACGTCGGTACCGTTCATGACGCGGGTGGCGGCGATGACTTCGTCGGCCGGACGGCCCGGCATCATCAGCGGCATCCACTCGGCCATCTGGCCTTTGTTTTCGGTGTATTCCATGTCGGCGAAGGCGTGATGCTGGCTCAGCAGTTCGAAGCGCTTCTTCAGGAACGACACGCCTTTTTCGCCTTGCACGAAGCTCAGGTGCGGCACCGGGGCGATGAAGGACTTGGAGGAGCCGAACGTGCTTTTTCTGGTCAGATACGTCCAGAACTGCTTCGACACCTCGAACTGGGTGTTGATGTGCACGGCTTTCTTGATGTCGACACTGCCATCGGCGGCCTGGGGCGTGTAGTTCAGCTCACACAGCCCGGCGTGGCCGGTACCGGCGTTGTTCCAGGGGTTGGAACTCTCCGCGGCACCGGAATCCATCAGCTCGACGACTTCCAGCGAGATCGCGGGGTCGAGCTCCTTGAGCAGCACGGCCAGGGTGGCACTCATGATGCCGGCCCCTACCAGAACTACATCGACTGCTTCGTTATGCGCCATTTAACGCGTCTCCAAAATCTGCAGCACCAAATTGTCGGCATAGCGGCCAGGAGTGACGGGGCAGGTCGGTTGCGCCCCAGGTACCCATGGCCAGGATCGCCATGTCCGAATCTTCGCAATTTTTTGCAACTGCTACGGATGCATGCAGCCTGGCCTCAAGAGTCACATGAACTCATTTAAGCGCCGGGCGGGCAATTCGACTTATGGCCGAGACATCCGTTCGTGCAACCAAATCCGTAGCGGACAGGCTTCAGGCGCCGGTTCTTGAGCGATATCCGGTCCTGTGTCGTTGGGCTGTTCCAGACGCCAATGGTGCTTGTTCAGACGCAAAACTCTTCATTTGCTCGCCACACTCTTGTGAAGTTGTGAAAACCCGTTTTTTCACGCTCTTTTGAAGACGTGAACCTCAAAAAAGGGCTGTCCCAGCCAGGCACCGTGTCCGGATTGTTTGCCCCCATGCAATACATGACAGGCAAAACGGGCAGACAGCTCAGTGACCGAGCGTAATGACAGCTCTGCAGATTCGCGAAAAGTGGTGATTTTGCCCGGAAACAGTGGGCGCGCCAGCTTCACTCGATCTGTGTGGGCGGCTCTCTGTGGGCGATGCGGGTTGCCAATACAAGCGCATCAGCGGTGTTGCGAGGCCCGATCAGGAGACGTCCTTATAATCGGGGGGAGATTGTAACGAAGAAACGCAGGGAAATGGTCGTGTTTAATGACTTTTATTAGCCGTTCGGTCAGATGGCCAACAACTGACGGCTGCGCGCGCGACAGCGAAGCGGCTGTACGCGGGCGCTGGCGGGCAAAGGCTGGTGCAGCCAGTTGAGACGGATTTCTTCGATTTCCACCCAGCCTTCGCCCATGGGTTGCAGGCTGCATTGCTTGAACGCCTGGCAGTGACCGTTGCGATCCAGCAGAGCAAAGCAGCGGTGCTGTGGGCGCGGGGTGAACAGGGAGATGAGCAGGCGCATGGTCGGATTTCCGTGTCGGGGAAGTTATGAACAGCCTGACAGCGAGCCATGACATGCCGGTGTAAGGACCGTGACAAAGGGGTGACAGGAACCGGTATGGGCGGCACATGTCAGAAATTTCAGTATTCATTCGGCTGGTTCGCCGCGATGGCGCACCGCTATACTGCGGGTCTGTCAGTGCCCGATTCTGGAGAGAAGAGCATGTTGCAACGCCTGTTGTTCGGTTTGATCGCTGTGACCAGTCTGACCCTTGTCGGCTGCGCCCACAGCCCGCAACAACTTAACCCGGAACCCAAGCTCAACGCCCAGCTAGCGCCTGTGGGTCATGGCCAGCCGGTGGTGGTGCGGGTGGTGGACGGTCGTCCGTCGCCGACGCTCGGCACCCGTGGCGGGCTGTATCCGGAAACCAGCGTGATCACGGTGCAGGGCGCGCAGATCCTGCCCAAGCTGCAGGCCCAGGCTGAAGCCGCAGTGCGTTTGCTGGGTTTCACCCCTACCGCGAACGCGATGAATGCACCGCAACTGACCGTGACCCTGGCCGAACTCAAGTACCAATCGCCTAAGGAAGGCATGTACGTGACCGAAGCCACCATCGGCGCGACTTTCCGCTCCGACGTGCAGAACGCCAATCGCCGCTACAGCGGTCGTTATGGTGCTTCGCTGGACCAGCGTTTCGGCATGGCGCCTAACCAGGACACCAATACCAAGCTGGTCAGCGATGTGTTGAGCGACGCCCTGACCCGGCTGTTCAAGGACCCGACCATAGGTCAGGTGCTGGCTGAGTAAACTCCGCACTGGACGGACCCCACCTGTGGGAGCGAGCCTGCTCGCGATGGCGGTTTATCAGTCACATTGATTTCAAATGTGACACCGCTATCGCGAGCAGGCTCGCTCCCACAGGTTTTTTTTGCGCGTTTTTTCATGCGGCCTGTGAATACAGCTCCAGCACACTGATGCCGGTCAGCAGATCAGTCTCCGGCAGGTCGGCATGTTGATGGCCACCGAGGGCGCAATACACCAGCCAATGTGGGTCCTGTACGTTGAAGGACAGGCTGCCGACGAGGTTCTGCTGTTCGTCGCTCGGTGTGATGAGGTAGAGGCGATCCTGGTTCTCGGCGTGGAGCATGACGGGGTCCGTGCGGGTTTGAAGGGCGACAGGGTGGCCTATCCAGATGACGAAACCGTGACGGGGGAAATTAATCTGTAGCCCAGGCCTTGCTCCCACAGGTCGGAAAAAAACGCTCGGGGCGGCAGGCTTTCGGTAGAATCCGCGCCCTGTTCGAAGGTCCCGCCTGTTTTCCCTTGAGGTTTGTGATGTCGCTGCATCTGCTTTCGTTGTTCGCCGCCCACCCCGCCAAACTGATCAACCTGCTCGCGCTGCTGTTTGCCTGCCCGGGCGGCTGGGTACTGCATGCGACGCGCCGCCGTGAGCAACGAGCCCGAGCCTGCCTGCAAACGCGCAGCGGCAATGGCGAGGAACGCTTCGAAGCGCTGCTGGGCCTGGCGACCCAGCGCATGAACCGGTTCTTCTACCGGTTCGGCTTCGGCTGCCTGGCGCTGGCGTTGCTGGTGTCGTGGATCAGTACGCAGATCAGTTGAGATGACCTGTAGCAAAGTTGCTTGTGTGGCGAGGGGATTTAGCGAAACGTCGCACCGCCCCGCTGGGCTGCGAAGCAGCCCTAAAACCTGCCAACCGGGTGGGTCAGACAGATTGAGTCGATAGCGATAGGGCCGCTTTGCAGCCCAGCGGGGCGGTGCGACGTTTCGCTAAATCCCCTCGCCACAGGCCCTGCGTCGCGTTACAACGCCAACCCTGCCTTGACCCGATACTGATTACGCACCGGCGTCGCATATTGCAGGACCAGGAACGGCCGGTGTTCCGCCGGGCAGGCATCGAGCCGGCGTTGCCATTCTTCCTCGGCCTTGGCCAGTTCATCGGCACCGAATACCTCGGCCGCCTTCGGAACCTGCAATTGCGGATCGGCGTCGGCCCACTGGGCGTAAGCCAGGTAATGCACCGGGAACAGCCGATAACCGCCGAGAATCTGCCGATCCATCTCCTGGGCCAACTGCTTGGTGTCCTCGAATAGCTCGGTGATCGGCGCGGCAAAGTTCACGTGCACCCGGCCCTTGTAGCCGGTGATGCCCTTGGCGATGCTCACGTCATCTTCGCCCGGAGCCTTGGCGTAGGTGCCGGTGGTGGCGCGGATGTACAGCTCGCGGGCCTTGGCCTGGTCGCACGGGTCGTATTCGTAGCTGATCGACACCGGCGTGAGGTTCAGCGACTGGATAACCTCGCCGAACGGCTCGTCCTTGCGGCTCATGTGGAACATCTTGAGGATCGCCGATTCGGTACGGTCGTCGCCGTCCTTGGCCCGGCCCTCGGCCTGGGCGATCCAGATCGAGGCGCAGTCATTGCGAATCGAATGGTTGATGTACGCCGACAGCAACTGATACGCCGCCATCTTCTCCCGCCGCCCGGTAATGGAGCGGTGCACGATGAAGCTTTTGTTCAAGCGCATCAGGTCGCTGACAAAAGGTTTTTGCAGCAGGTTGTCGCCAATGGCGATGCGCGGGGTCGGCAGGCCGGCGTGGTACACCGCATAGTTGACGAAGGCCGGGTCCATCACGATGTCGCGGTGGTTGGCGATGAACAGGTACGCGCTGCCGGACTTGAACTGCTCCACCCCTGTATAGGTCACGCCGTCGGTGGCGCGCTCGATGGTGTGGTCGACGTAGAACTCCACTTTGTCCTGCAAAGTGGCGACCGACGTCACACCGGCGAACTCACGGCGCAATCTTTGCGCTATAAGAGGTTTGAGCATCCAGCCGAAGGCGCCGGCCAGGCGCGGGAAGCGGAAGTGGGTGAGGATATCTAGAAACGCCTTGTCGCCGAGCAGCCGGGCCAGCACCGCTGGGACTTCGCTGTCGTCGTAAGGTCGGATGGCATCGAATTCGCCCATCATGCTCTCTTGTTGGAAACGGCTAGGGTAAGTTAAAGGTTCGCTCGAAAAAACGACGGGGCACGGCCTGGAAAACAAGCCAGACGAAAATAGCCCTGCAAATAGACCGGCGATTATACGCACAAGTCACCTGGGAGACCGCGATGCTGGAAGCCGCTCATTATGATTGTCCCTATTGTGGTGAAGAGGTCGAGACGACCGTGGATCTGTCGGGGGGTGACCAGGAGTATGTTGAGGACTGTCAGGTGTGTTGCCGACCGATCAAATTCAGGTTGCAAGTGCATGACGAAGACTGGTTTCTCGAGGTCTTTAGCGAAAACGATTGATGGGGGCGCCCATGCAACGAATCTACGAGCTGGAAAACCTGATGGAGGGCGAGCTGCTGCAAGGCATGCTCGCCAGCGAGGGCATCACGGCGCATCTGGTCGGGCGTGACCTGGTAGGCGGGGCGGGCGAACTGCCGATGCAGGGCTTGCTGGGGCTGGCGGTGGAGGACGACCGGGCGCAATACGCCCGGGAGCTGATCGTTGCGTACAATGCCGCGCTACCGGTACCCGGTGATGAGCCGGAGAGTTATCCCGGCACGCTGGTCTGTTAGGCTGGCGGTCGTTTGATCAAGAGTTGTGTTGCCCCATGTGTGGACGTTATGCCCTGTTTCGCTGGAACCCCGCTTTCGCGGCCTTGCCCGGTTTTCCTGCCGACCAGAAGGCCCAATGGAATATTTCGCCCAACGATTCGGTGCTGATGCTGCGTGCCGGCGCCGACGGGCAGCGAGAGCTGGCCCGGGCGCGCTGGGGCCTGACGCCTGCCTGGCTGACCGATCTGTCCCGCACTCCGGCCCATGCCAGGGCCGAAACCGTGGCCGAGCAGCCGATGTTCCGCGAGGCCCTGCGCCTGCGTCGTTGCCTGCTGCCGGCCAACGGCTTTTACGAATGGCGCGGCGGCACCCGCAAGCGCCCCTACTGGCTGACGCCGGGAGAGGGTTCGTCGTTGTTTTTTGCCGCGATCTGGGAAGCGTATCCGGTGCAGGAACAGGTGTGGTTGAGCACCGCAGTCATCACCCAGCCGGCGGCGGGGCAGCGCCGGCCGTTGATCCTGGACGAAGAGGGCCAACGCCTGTGGCTCGACCCCGAAACGCCGCTGCACACCTTGCAAGGGCTGCTGGCAAGCGAACCGGCGCAACTGCGTGAGCGGGTGCTGGCCAACATGGTCAACGATCCCAAGCTCAATGGGCCGGAGTGCCTGACTCCGGCTTGAGGTCCGTGGTGCTTTTACTGCCGCCATCGCGAGCAGGCTCGCTCCCACAAGGGGCTGCGGGTGTTCACAAAAGGTGTGTCCACCGCAATGACCCTGTGGAAGCGAGCCTGCTCGCGATAGCGGTTTTGGATCAAACCCTGAACTGATTGATCAACCGCCGCTGCTGCTCCGCCAGTTTGGTCAGGCCGGCACTGGCCGCGCTGGACTCATCCGCGCCGCCCGCCACTTCGTTCGCCACTTGCCCGATGTTGATGACGTTGCGGTTGATGTCATCGGCCACGGCGCTTTGTTCCTCGGCGGCGCTGGCGATCTGGGTGTTCATGTCATTGATCACCGACACGGCCTGGGTAATGGTTTCCAAGGCCTGGGCCGCTTTCGCCGCGTGCTGCACGCTTTCATCGGTGCGGTGCTGGCTGTCCTCCATCACCCGCACCACATCCCGGGTGCCTTGTTGCAGCTGTTGGATCATCGACTGGATTTCTTCCGTGGCCTGCTGCGTCTTTTGCGCCAGGTTGCGCACTTCATCGGCCACCACCGCGAAACCACGGCCCTGTTCACCGGCCCGGGCGGCTTCGATGGCCGCGTTGAGGGCCAGCAGGTTGGTCTGTTCGGCGATGCCGCGGATGGCCGTGAGAATCGCGTTGATGTTCTCGCTGTCCTTGGCCAGGGTCTGCACCACGCCCACCGCCTTGCCGATCTCCACGGCCAGGACGCCGATGGCTGTCGAAGTATCCCGCACGATCCGCATGCCCTGGCTGGCGGCCTGGTCGGCGTGACTGGCCGCCTGGGCGGCCTGGGTCGCGTTGCGGGCCACGTCCTGGGCCGTAGCGGTCATTTCTTGCACGGCAGTGGCGACCTGATCGATCTCCGACATTTGCTTGTGCACGCCCTGGTTGGTGCGGATCGCGATATCGGCGGTGTGCTCCGATGAGTCGCTGACGCTCTGCACCGAGGTCACCACCTGGGTGATCATCCCCTGCAGCTTGCTCAGGAACGTGTTGAAGCCCCTGGCAATCGCGCCCAGTTCGTCGGCGCGGTCGCTCACCAGGCGACGGGTCAGGTCACCTTCACCCTGGGCAATGTCATCGAGCATCGCCACCATTTGTTTGAGCGGCCGGGCAATGCCGTGGCCCACCAGCCAGATCACCAGCAGACCGATGCCGGCAATCACCAGGCCCACCATCGCCATGCCGAAAATGTCGGACTGGCGCCGGTCGTTCAGGTCTTTCTGCAACGCTTGCAGGTCGGCCATCACCGCGCTCAGCGGCAATTGCAGCATCAGCGTCCAGCGGGCATCGGTCTGGCCGATGCCGAACGGCAGGTAGACCTCGATATGTCCTTGTGCCTCATCGATGTCGTAACGGACTTCGCCGATACCGAGTTTGCCGAGGTTGTTCAGGTCATTGGCATCGAGTACATCACTGGCCTTTTCTCCCAGTTTGGCCGGATCTTTCGTATAGGCCACCAGTCGGTTGTTATTGGACAGCAAGGTCATTTCCCCGGCGCCGTCGTACAGCTTGCCGTCGGCGGCGACGAGCATGTCCTGAATGAAGTTCACCGATAGGTCGGCCCCGACGATGCCCTGGAACTTGCCATCGACGAGGATCGGCTCGATGAACGAGGCGAGCATGGTCATGGTGTCGCCGACGCGGTAGGGCGCCGGGTCGATCACGCAGGCTTTGCGGCTGTCCTGGGAGCACAGGTAGTACTCACTGGCGCGGATGCCGGTGGACAGCAACTTCTGGTCGGTCACGTCGGCGAGTTTTTCCAGGCCCAGGGTGCCGTCCTGGTTGCGGAACCACCACGGCAGGAAACGCCCATTGGTTTCCATTCCCACCACGGGGCTGTTCACGTAGTTGGCGTCGTCGTGGTCGATGGCGTTGGGTTCCCAGGCGATGTAGGCGCCCAGGACTTTTGGATTGCGCACCACGGTTTCGCGCAGCAGGCTGATCATCTGCTCGCGAGCAATCTTCAAGGATGGGTTGCCGTCCGTGCCTTTCATGCCCATCAGCGCGTTGGTGGTGGCCAGCCCCTTGGCGAGCTGCAGCGGCGCTTCCAGTTCCCGTTGGATCAGGCTGGCCTGGGTACGGGCCAGGGCGCTGAGGCGCTGTTCGATGAGTTGTTCGAACTGCGCCTTGGTCCGTTGTTGCACCATGTCCTGGGTACGGGCCCCGGCGAACAACGCGTACAGCACCAGGGCAGCGACCACGCTGAGCACGATGGCACCGGCCAGGGCGGCCACGGAAAACTGGATCGACTTGAATTTCATAAAGGCTCCGGACGCGGAAATGACGTCTGGAGTTTGTATCGGCGTTGAGAGGGCCCGGCATGAGGCGCTGTTCGTCGGGTGACTGTTTTTGAATCGTGAGTGTCGCTAATGGCGTGGGGTGGGATCTGTCCGAAATAGCTGTAATCCCTCGTTGTATATCTGGCGCCGATACCAATCACCGCATAGGATACGACCACGTTTCCAGGGAGCTTTTATATGCACAAGACGTTGATGGTGAGTGTACTCGGCACGAGCTTGCTACTTGCCGGTTGCCAGTCGGTGAATACCACCAGTGGCGGTGCCGTGGGCGTGGAACGCAAGCAGTACATGTTCAGCATGCTGTCGACCGATGAGGTCAACCAGATGTACGCCCAGTCCTACCAGAAGACGGTGGGCGAGGCGAGCACCCAGGGCGTGTTGGACAAGACCAGCAGCGAAGCCAGGCGCGTCCAGGCCATTGCCGACCGATTGATTGCCCAGGCCCCGGTGTTCCGCCCGGACTCGGCGCAATGGAAGTGGGAAGTGAACCTGATCAAGAGCGACGAGCTCAACGCCAACTGCGGTCCTGGCGGCAAGATCATTTTCTACACCGGGTTGATCGACTCGCTGAAGCTGACCGACGATGAAATCGCTGCGGTCATGGGCCATGAAATCGCCCACGCCCTGCGCGAGCACGGGCGGGAAGCGATGTCCAAGGCCTACGGCATCGAGATGGCCAAGCAAGGCGCCGGTGCGTTGTTCGGCCTGGGTCAGGACAGCCTGGCCCTGGCCGATACCGTGGCCAACTACGGCATGACCTTGCCCAACAGCCGTGCCAACGAGAACGAAGCCGACCTGATCGGCCTCGAACTGGCCGCCCGCGCCGGCTACAACCCGAATGCCGCCATTACCTTGTGGAACAAGATGAGCAAGGCTTCGGAAGGCGCACCACCGGAGTTCATGAGCACTCACCCTGCGTCCAGCAGCCGGATCGCTTCGTTGCAGGCGGCGATTCCGAAGGTGATGCCGCTTTACCAGCAGGCCAGGAAGTAACCGTTCTCCGAGGTGAGGCTACTGACCTCATCGCGAGCAGGCTCGCTCCCACAGGGGATTTGCAGTGACCACATTTTTTGTGAGCACTGGCGCCCAATGTGGGAGCGAGCCTGCTCGCGATGAACGATCACACGGTTTAAACCCATCCACTGCTCTGCATCGCCTTGTACACCGCCACAATCGCCAGGACGAAAAATGCCGAGGCGGCCAGGCGGCGGATCAGGGTAAGGGGCAGTTTATCGGCGGCGAAATTGCCGGCCAGTACCACCGGCACGTTGGCAATCAGCATGCCCACGGTGGTGCCGATGATCACCAGCCACAGCTCCGGGTACTGCGCGGCAAGCATCACGGTGGCGATCTGGGTCTTGTCGCCGATTTCCGCCAGGAAGAACGCGATCAGCGTGGTCAGGAAAGGGCCGAACCTGCGGGCGGTGCTGGCTTCTTCGTCGTCCAGTTTGTCCGGCACCAGGGTCCACAGCGCCGTGGCGGCGAAGCTTGCTGCCAGGATCCAGTGCAACACCGCATCCGAGAAAATACTGCCCACCCAGGCCCCCACGGCTCCGGCTGCCGCATGGTTGGCCAGGGTCGCGGCGACAATGCCGGCGATGATCGGCCAGGGCTTGCGAAAGCGAGCCGCAAGCACAAGCGCGAGCAATTGCGTCTTGTCGCCGATTTCGGCCAGCGCAACGATGGTGGTGGGTACGAGGAAAGAGTCCAGCATCAGGTGATTCCTAGAGGGGCGGGTCGACACGGCTATGACACGTACAGCCTTCCCGCCCCGGGTAAGGTGTGCGTGTCATAGGTCTTGTCAAACCCTGCGACCGGTTCCGGACGCTTGGGCCGCATACGCCATGGTCTGCTGACCAAGTATGTTGACGTATGCCGGGCGAGCTGGGCGCTCGCGGGAGACTACTCCCCTAGGACGGAGCGGATTCTGCCTAGGCAAATCCGATTGGGCAAGTGCTGCGTCTTAAAAAGCTTTCAACCGCGCTTGGCCCGGTAGATGCGAAAACCCTGGCCTTCGGCCTTGATGGTGCACATGCCCAGATGCTCTTCGATCAGCGGCTGGTACTTGAGGAAGCTGTTCGCGACCAAGCGCAGTTCGCCACCGTTTTTCAGATGTTTGGCGGCTTTTCGCAGCAGGTTTTCCGTCGCGTAGTAATCGGTGTGAACGCCGACATGGAACGGTGGATTGCTCAGGATCGCGTTCAGGCCCATCGGCGCCGCATCGATACCGTCACCGGTCAACACCTCGGCTTCGAGCCCATTGGCAGCCAGGGTCAGACGGCTGCTGGCGGCGGCGAAAGCATCCACGTCCAGCAATGTGACAGTGTTGTGCGGGTAGCGACGCTTGACCGCTGCCCCGAGCACACCGGCACCACAACCGAAGTCCAGCAGATGACCGCTGGGCAGTTTGTCCAAGTGTTCGAGCAGCAGCGCGCTGCCGCGATCCAGGCGACCGTGGCTGAACACCCCCGGCAGGCTGATGACCTTCAACGGACCTTCCTCCAGGGGCAACTCGTAGGTCTGGGCCAGGCTTTCCAAGGGCTTGGCCTGCGGAGCGCTGGCGACGGTGACCTGCCACAGCTGGCAATGCCGGGCGCTGTCGAGCTTGCGCGGTTTGCCGAACGGGTTGAGCTGCTTGGAAGCGCCTTCGATGCCGCTGCGCTTTTCCCCCACCAGATACACCTCGCGACCGGCCAGCCGCGAGGCCACGGCATTGAGGATGTAGTCCGTCAGGTCCTTGGCCTTGG
The DNA here is from genome assembly GCF_026016325.1 of Pseudomonas sp. B21-056. Lineage (NCBI taxonomy): Bacteria > Pseudomonadati > Pseudomonadota > Gammaproteobacteria > Pseudomonadales > Pseudomonadaceae > Pseudomonas > Pseudomonas sp. B21-056. The sequence continues at coordinate 5,276,542 of NZ_CP087203.1, read as the reverse complement.
GCAGGAATACCACCGCGCTGTCGAACCCTCGCGAGGGGACGTCTACGCCAAAGTGGCTGCGCTCGGGGAAGCGGGCGTCCAGTGCGGCCTGATCGCCCGCGTGCCAGCACCAGCCATGGGCGTCGGGCAGGCGGCCGAGCAGGTCGTCGGCGGGCAGGCCGGCCAGCAGGACCGAACCCTGGAATAGCTCGGCCTGACGAAGCAGTACTTCACTGCGCGGATCCATGGTCTGCTCCTTGAAAAAAAGTGCGGCAGTTTATCAACTGACGACCCGTCGCGCTGTACCGCTGAAAAAGCCCTGGGCATTTTCCGTCAGTTGGCCGACGATCCGTTGTCGCGCCTCGCGGCTGCCCCAGGCGTTGTGGGGCGTGACGATCAGGCGGGGAATGTCGTTGGCCAGCAGCGGATTGCCCTGGCTCGGTGGCTCCACGCTCAGCACATCGGTGGCCGCGCCGCCCAGATGACCGCTGCGCAGGTAATCGGCCAGGGCTTGCTCGTCGATCAGGCCGCCACGAGCGGTGTTGACTACGAAAGCGCCGGGCTTGAGCATCGCCAGTTCCCGGGCGCCGATGAAGTGGCGGGTATGTTCATTGAGTGGGCAGTGCAGGGTCAGGGCGTCGACTTGTGACAACAGTTGCTCCAGCGGCAAGCGCTCCGGACGAGCAGGGCGTCCGGGAATCTGTCCCAACAGCACGCGCATGCCAAAGGCTTCCGCCAGCCGCCCGACGGCGCTGCCCAGTTCACCATGACCCAGCAGGCCCAGGGTTTTGCCTTGCAGTTCGACAATGGGGTAGTCCAGCAGGCAGAACTGCGACGCCTGCTGCCAACGCCCTTCGCCCACTGCCTTCTGATAATCGGCCAGCCGCGTCGCCAGGTTCAGCAACAGCATGATCGTGTGCTGGGCGACCGATGGCGTACCGTAGCCCTGGCAGTTGCACACCGTAATGCCGTGATGGCGAGCGGCCGCAAGGTCGACATTGTTGGTGCCGGTGGCGCTGATCAGGATCAGCTTCAATTCGGGGCTGGCGGCCATGGCAGCTGCATCGATCACGACTTTGTTGGTGATCGCCACGGTGGCGCCCTTGAGTCGTTCGATCACCTGCTCCGACGTGGTGCGGGCAAACAGTTGCAGCGCGCTGAAGCAGTGGCGCAGCGGCTCCAGGTCCAGGTCGCCAAGATCCAGGGACGGGTGGTCGAGGAAAACTGCGCGGCCGGTATTTGTCATCAGCTGTACCTTTTCTGTCTGGAACCGAAGGCGTAAGGTGGCGAGCCTATCAGATGAATTGTGGCTGTGGCCCACCCTGGGCTACACCTGCTGTAGGAGCTGTCGAGCGAAGCGAGGCTGCGATCTTTTGATCTTTCGCTTGAGATTCAAGCGTCAGTGAAAAGATCGCAGCCTCGCTTCGCTCGACAGCTCCTACGAAGCCCAGCGGGGATAAATCTCCTCGCCACAGAAGTCGATGTCTGTTTCGAAATTGCGTCCAGGAGCCTCCATGTACCTCACCGAATTCCTCACCGTCGCCCTGATCCACCTGCTGGCGGTTGCCAGCCCCGGGCCGGATTTTGCCGTGGTGGTGCGTGAAAGCGTGACCCATGGCCGCCGCGCCGGGACCTGGACGGCGCTGGGCGTCGGCACGGCGATTTTCCTGCACGTCGGGTATTCGCTGTTGGGTATCGGCCTGATCGTGTCGCAGTCCATCGTGCTGTTCAACGCGCTGAAATGGGCCGCCGCCGCGTACCTGCTGTACATCGGCTTCAAGGCGCTGCGGGCGCAACCGGCCAAGCCGAGCGAGGACAATCTGCACAAGGAGGCTGGCGAGCGGACCGCCCGCGGCGCATTCACTTCGGGCTTCGTCACCAACGGCCTGAACCCCAAGGCGACGCTGTTCTTCCTGTCGCTGTTCACCGTGGTGATCAATCCTCATACGCCGCTGGCGATCCAGGCCGGCTACGGTGTGTACCTGGCGCTCGCGACGGCTGCCTGGTTCTGCCTGGTAGCCATGCTGTTCAGCCAGCAACGGGTACGCGCCGGTTTTGCCCGCATGGGCCACTGGTTCGATCGGACCATGGGCGCGGTTCTGGTTGCTATTGGTGTGAAGTTGGCGTTTACCGAGATGCACTGACTGGCTCCGCCTCTCTTTTTTGCCGCCACTGCAGAAATCGCGATCTCCTTGACCTTCTGCAGCCTGGGCGTTGACGGGGACAGTCCTGGCAGGAATCAAGATTCAACGTATCTGAGAAGGGTGGGTTGATGGCTCCGGGCTAGCATTCGCTGGGCGATCAAATCATTCCTTTGGCTGATTTGAACCGTGTATAAGCGCTCTAGAGTGCTTACTTCCAGTCACGACCATGCAGTCAGAAAAGGATTCTTATGTTGCAGACTCGCGTTATTCCTCCCGCCGAAGGCGCTTATCAATATCCACTGCTGATCAAGCGGCTGCTGATGTCCGGTGTGCGTTACGAGAAAACCCGCGAGATCGTCTACCGTGACCAGTTGCGCTACAGCTATCCGACGCTGATCGAACGGGTGGCGCGGTTGGCCAACGTGTTGACCGAGGCCGGGGTCAAGGCGGGTGATACCGTGGCGGTGATGGACTGGGACAGCCATCGCTACCTGGAATGCATGTTCGCGATTCCGATGATCGGTGCGGTGATCCACACCATCAATGTACGCCTGTCACCGGAGCAGATCCTCTACACCATGAACCACGCCGAGGACCGCTTCGTGCTGGTCAACAGCGAGTTCGCCGGGTTGTACCAGGCGATAGCCGGGCACCTGACCACGGTGGAGAAAACCCTGCTGCTGACCGACCTGCCGGAAAAAACCGCTGACCTGCCCAACCTGGTGGGCGAGTACGAGCAGTTGCTGGCGGCCGCCAGCCCCGTCTACGACTTCCAGGATTTCGACGAAAACTCCGTCGCCACGACCTTCTACACTACCGGCACCACGGGCAATCCCAAGGGCGTTTACTTCACCCACCGGCAACTGGTGCTGCACTCCCTGGGCGAGGCGACCGTCATGGGCGCCATCGACAGCGTGCGGCTGCTGGGCACCAACGACGTGTACATGCCGATCACGCCGATGTTCCATGTCCATGCCTGGGGCCTGCCGTACGTGGCGACCATGCTCGGCCTCAAACAGGTCTATCCGGGCCGCTACGACCCCGAGTTCCTGGTCCAGTTGTGGCGCAAGGAGAAAGTCACCTTTTCCCATTGCGTGCCCACCATCCTGCAGATGCTTCTCAACGCCAAGAGTGCCCAGGGTACCGATTTCGGTGGCTGGAAAATCGTCATCGGCGGTAGCGCCCTGAATCGCAGCCTGTACGAAACCGCCAAGGCCAAGGGAGTCCAGCTCACCGCCGCCTACGGCATGTCGGAAACCGGTCCGCTGGTGTCCTGCGCCCACCTCAACGAGGAATTGATGGCTGGCAGCGAAGACGAACGCATCAGCTACCGGATCAAGGCTGGTGTACCGGGCCCTCTGGTGGAGGCGGCGATCGTCGACGCCGAAGGCCGATTCCTGCCGGCGGATGGCGAGACCCAGGGCGAACTGGTGCTGCGCGCGCCGTGGCTCACCGAAGGCTATTTCAACGAACCGCAGAAGGGCGCCGAGCTCTGGGCCGGCGGCTGGCTGCATACCGGCGACGTCGCCACGCTGGACAGCATGGGCTTCATCGACATCCGCGACCGTATCAAGGACGTAATCAAGACCGGTGGCGAATGGGTTTCGTCCCTGGACCTGGAAGACCTCATCAGCCGTCACGTGGCGGTACGCGAAGTAGCAGTGGTGGGCATTCCCGATCCGCAGTGGGGCGAGCGCCCGTTTGCCTTGCTGGTGATTCACGAAGGGCATCAGATCGGGGCCCGCGAGCTCAAGGAGCACCTCAAGCCATTTGTCGAGCTGGGGCACCTGAGCAAGTGGGCGATCCCGAGCCAGATCGCCCTTGTTACGGAAATTCCCAAGACCAGCGTCGGCAAGCTCGACAAGAAGCGCATCCGCCTCGATATCGTCGAATGGCAGAGCAACAACAGCGCTTTCCTGTCCACGCTTTAAGGTCTTCCTGCCGTGCCCGAAAGGGCACGGCAGCCCCACCAAGCAAGCGCTTGCCTTGTCAAACCGCAAATTTCAGCCATCCTTGCCGTGCCGATATCCGTCGGCCTGGCAAAGGACTGTTCCAGAATGGTCGGGGGCTGCAAATCACACTTTAGAGGGATCAAGCCGTACTACCTGCTGGCTATAGTCCGCTCAAGGATTTTCAAGAATGGGGCACCTGCACGAACGGGCGATGCGACTTTGAATGAGTGCCGCAACCCTGCCGTTGGCCGTCGAAAACGTTCTTTGAAGATACCCCCTGCCATAACAATAAAGAACATGGAGTAGCGTCGATGACCTCTGCAAACACGTTCTGGCGCCGGGCAAAACTGCCTCTGGCGGTCAGTCTCGCCTCGTCACTCGCCGGGCCTGCGTTCGGCGTCAGTTTCAACATCGGTGAAATCGAAGGCCAGTTCGATTCGTCCCTGTCGGTGGGGGCTAGCTGGTCCACGGCCAATGCCAACAAGGACCTGATCGGTGTCAACAACGGTGGCAGGGGCCTGTCCCAGACCTCCGATGACGGCCACCTGAACTTCAAGCGCGGGGAAACCTTCTCGAAGATCTTCAAGGGTATTCATGACCTGGAATTGAAGTACGGCGATACCGGTGTGTTTGTGCGGGGCAAGTATTGGTACGACTTCGAACTCAAGGACGAGAACCGTCTGTTCAAGGACATCAGCGACAGCAATCGCAAGGAAGGCGCCAAGTCTTCCGGCGGGCAGATTCTCGACGCCTTCGTTTATCACAACTACGCCATTGCCGATCAGCCGGGCTCCGTTCGTTTGGGCAAGCAGGTCGTCAGTTGGGGTGAAAGTACCTTCATCCAGGGCGGCATCAACTCCATCAACCCGGTCGATGTGTCCGCATTCCGTCGCCCCGGTGCCGAGATCAAGGAAGGCCTGATCCCGGTCAACATGTTCTATGTGTCCCAGAGCCTGACCGATAACCTGTCGGCCGAGGCGTTCTATCAGTTGGAGTGGGACCAGACCGTTGTCGATAACTGCGGGACGTTCTTTTCTCAGCCGGATGTGATTGCGGATGGATGTACGGATAATCTGCGGGTGCTGAGGAGTGCTTCTGCGATTCCTGCGTCAGTTATGCCGACGTTGAATGCGTTGGGTGTGAACATCAATGAGGAAGGTGCGCTGGTGCGCCGTGGCCCTGACCGTGATGCCCGTGACAGCGGCCAATTTGGCGTGTCATTCAAGTACATGTTCGATCCGCTGGACACCGAGTTTGGCGCTTACTTCATGAACTACCATAGCCGTGCTCCGATTTTTAGTGGTCATGGAGCGCCGGCGAGCGCTTATAACCCGGCGACATTGGTGGGTTCGCTGATCGGTGCTGGTATTCCGCCTGGTGTCGCGGTTGGTCTGGCTCCGACCTTGCTGCCCATGGTGGTGGCGGGTAATTCCAGCTACTACGTTGAGTACCCTGAAGATATCCGTCTGTATGGCCTGAGCTTCTCCACTACATTACCTACAGGTACCGCGTGGAGTGGTGAAGTCAGCTACCGGCCAAATGCACCGGTTCAACTCAACACCACTGACATTCTCTTTTCCGGCCTGACGCCACTGAATCCCAATGTTTCTGTACTTCAAGGGCAGCCTGGGCAGGATCAACAAGGGTATCGCCGCAAAGAAGTAACCCAACTGCAGACCACGTTGACCCACTTCTTTGACCAGGTCATGGGGGCTGAACGGCTAACCTTGGTAGGCGAGGTTGGCTTTACTCATGTCGGCGGTCTGGAGAGCACATCGAAGGCGCGTTACGGCCGCGATCCGAGTTATGGTCCCGGTCCGCTGCCAAATGGGCAGTGTGCGACATTGAACACTTCCACCCTGGCAGGCGGCGCGCAGAACAACGTTAGTCGTTATTGCGAAAACGACGGTTTCACTACCGCCAATTCCTGGGGCTACCGCGCCCGGGCTATCTGGGATTACAACGATGTTTTCGCTGGGGTGAACCTCAAGCCCAACGTCGCCTGGTCTCATGACGTCAGTGGTTACTCGCCTGGTCCAGGCGGCAACTTCGAAGAGGGACGTAAAGCTGTGAGCCTGGGCATCGATGCCGAATATCAGAACACCTACAACGCGAGCCTGGCATACACCAACTTCTTCGACGGCAAGTACACCACCGTGGACGACCGCGACTTCCTGGCGCTCAGCGTCGGCGTGACCTTCTAAGCACCGTATTCAGGACGACACACTATGAAAATAACCAAGAGTCTGTTGCAGGCCGGTGCCCTGGGGTTATCCCTGCTGGCCGCCAGCGTCATGGCGGCGGTGCCTGCGGGCGAGGCCGACAAACTGGGCAAGAGCCTGACGCCGATGGGCGCCGAAATGGCCGGTAATGCCGACGGTTCGATCTCTGCCTGGAAGCCCATGGCGAAGAACGCCGGTAGCGTGGACAGCAAGGGATTCCTCGCCGACCCGTATGCCAGCGAGAAACCGCTGTTCACCATCACCGCGCAGAACGTCGAGCAGTACAAGGACAAGCTCGCGCCGGGCCAGTACGCGATGTTCAAGCGCTACCCGGAAACCTTCAAGATGCCGGTCTACCCGACCCATCGTGGCGCCACCGTACCGGATGAGGTGTTCGCCTCCATCAAGAAGAACGCGGTCAACACCAAGCTGGTGTCCGGCGGCAATGGTCTGGAAAACTTCGAGACGGCCGTGCCGTTCCCGATCCCCCAGAGCGGCGTCGAGGTGATCTGGAACCACATCACCCGCTATCGTGGCGGCAGCGTGACGCGCCTGGTGACCCAGGCCACGCCGCAACCCAACGGTTCCTACAGCCTGGTGTACTTCCGCGACCAGTTCGTGTTCCGCGACAAGATGAAGGATTTCGATCCGGCCAACCCCGGCAACATCCTGTTCTACTTCAAGCAGCAAGTGACCGCGCCGGCGCGTCTGGCCGGTGGTGTGCTGCTGGTGCACGAAACCCTCGACCAGGTGAAGGAGCCGCGTTCGGCGTGGGTCTACAACGCCGGCCAGCGTCGGGTGCGTCGTGCGCCACAGGTTTCCTATGACGGGCCGGGTACCGCCGCCGATGGCCTGCGTACCTCCGACAACCTGGACATGTACAACGGTGCGCCGGATCGCTACGACTGGAAGCTGGAAGGCAAGAAAGAGCTATACATCGCCGCCAACAGCTACAAGATCGACTCGCCACAACTCAAGTACGCCGACATCCTCAAGGCCGGCCACATCAACCAGGACCTGACCCGCTACGAGCTGCGTCGTGTCTGGCATGTCACCGCGACCTTGAAGGAAGGCCAACGCCACATCTACGCCAAGCGTGACTTCTTCATCGACGAAGACACCTGGCAGGCGGCGGTGATCGACCATTACGACGGTCGTGGCCAACTGTGGCGCGTTGCCGAGGCCCATGCCGAGAACTACTACGACAAGCAAGTGCCGTGGTACGCCCTGGAAACCCTCTACGATTTGCAGTCCGGTCGCTACCTGGCCCTGGGCATGAAAAACGAAGAGAAATCGGCCTACGACTTCGGCTTCACAGCCACCACCGCGGACTTCACGCCGAACGCGCTGCGCCAGGACGGTATCCGCTAAACCGCTTTACCCCGAGGCCGCATCCTCGAATAAACGCCCCGACTGGTTCGGGGCGTTTGTTTTTGGGGGGTAAATACAAAATTGTGGCGAGGGGATTTATCCCCGCTGGGCTGCGAAGCAGTCCTGAAAAGGAAAAAGTTGTTCTTTCTGATTCACCGAGGTGACTGGCTTTGGGGGCGCTTCGCACCCCAGCGGGGATAAATCCCCTCGCCACAGAAGCGGTGTTTGCAGCGCCAGTCAATTTGTAGTCTTTTTGTAGCCATTTGTAGCACTCCCTTCAATACCTCTTCGTTTACGGCTAGTCTGCGGACATCTGCAACGCCGCCACCTGCATCTAAACAAGAGCCGGCCATGACTGATCTGTCTTCACTTCCGGATTCTGCCCGCGCAGCCATCGCGGTACAGGACGGGCGCTTCTACCGACCGCCTCTGCCCGACGGGCACGTCGTGCGGCCGCGGTTGTGCGAGCGGTTAAGTGCGGGTCTTGGCGGCAGGTTGCTGTTGGTCAGTGCGCCGGCGGGGTTCGGCAAAAGCTCCCTCGCGGTGGAGTTCTGCCAGAGCCTGCCAAGTCATTGGCAAAGCCTCTGGCTGGGGCTCAATGCCAGGGACAATGACCCGGGACGCTTTCTGGAGCGGCTGCTCGAAGGGCTCCAGGCGCTCTTTCCACTGCTGGGCGGCCGGGCAGCGGGGCTGTTGAAAATGCGCCAGCGCCATCAACCCTTCGCGTTCGAAGAATGGCTCGACGGCCTGTTGGATGAGTTGACCAGCCACCTGACGCCCCGCGATCCCTTGCTGCTGGTGCTCGACGATTACCACCTGGCCCAAGGCCCCGTGCTGGACCGCTGCCTGCAGTTTTTCCTCAATCACCTGCCCGATGGCTTGCTGGTACTGGTCACCAGCCGCCAGCGGCCGAACTGGCACCTGGCGCGCCTGCGCCTGTCGCGGCAATTGCTCGAACTGAACGAACAGGACCTGCGCCTGACCCATGGCGAAGCCCTGACACTGCTCGAACATCACAGCAGCTCATTGCGCGGTGAAGCGTTGGAAAACCTCATCCAGCGCAGCGAAGGCTGGGTGGCCGGGCTGCGTTTCTGGTTGCTGGCCGCCTCCGAAGCCGGGTCCGAGGGCCGGCTGCCCCAAGCGCTGCACGGCGGGGAAGGGCTGATCCGCGATTACCTGCTCGAAGAAGTCATCGATTGCCTGCCCGCCGAGGTGCAGGCGTTTCTCTACGACACCGCGCCACAGGATCGCTTTTGCAGTGAGCTGTGCGATGCGGTGCGTGATGCCCATGACAGTGCCGAGATCCTGCAATATCTGGCGGCCCATCAAGTGTTCCTTGTGCCCCTGGACGAGCACGGTCATTGGTATCGCTATCACCACCTGTTTTCCGATCTGCTGCGCAGCCGCCCCAGCGCACCGGCCATGGTGCCGGCCGCCACCTTGCATTTGCGCGCCTGTCGCTGGTTCAACGCCCGGGGCCTGATCGACGAAGCCGTGGAGCAGGCGTTGCGGGCCGGGCACCTGGATGTGGCGGCGAACCTGGTGCAGACCCTCTCGGAGGAACAGTTGCTGGCGGAGCAGAACGTCGGCATGTTGCTGCGCTGGAAGATGGACTTGCCCGACAGCCTGCTCATCAGTACCCCAAGATTGATCGTGCTCTACAGCTGGGCGCTGGGGCTGGCCTGTCAATTGGACGCTGCCGAAGAGCTGGCCGCGCACCTGAGCCGTTTCCTGCCGGCACCGTCGGCCACCGCGCAGAAGTCCATGCTCGCCCAATGGTTGGCCCTGAGCGGGATTGTCGCCCGTGGCCGTGGGGATCGTGAGGCCACGGTGCGTTATTGCACCGAAGCCCTGGAGAGCCTGCCGCACAAACGCTACGGCCAACGGCTGATGTGCCTGTCCACGCTGTCGAACCTGGCGATTGCCGATGGTGACCTGTGGCGCGCCCGTGGCTTGAACCGCGACTCCCTGGAACTGGCGCAGCGGGTCGGCAACCCGTTGTTCGAAGCCTTGGCCCACTACGACCGTGCCCGGGTCCTCCAGGCGCGGGGAGAAATCCTGCGGGCGCTGGATGAAGTACGCCAGGGCCTGCAACGCTTGCACAAACTCTCGCCCCAAAGGCTTTATGCGGTACGGGCGCGGTTGATTCTCTACGAAGGTTTCCTGCTGACCTTGCGCATGCAGCCCCAGGCCGGATTGGCCCGGTTGCAGGCCGGCCTTACCGAAGCGCGGGCCTGTCGCGACATCAGCGTGCTGCTCGGCCACTGTGTGATCGCCCGTATCGAAGGCAATAATGGCGAGTTCGCCCGGGCCTTTGCCGAACTGGCCGAAGCCGAGCGCCTGATGCACATCTGGGACGTTCCGCCGATCTACTACCTGGCGATGATCACCCTGGTCAAATGCGAGCTCTGGCTGGCCCAGGGCCGCACCGAGCTGGCCGAAGCCTGGCTGGCGCGGCTGGGACGGACCTACACCGGCGAGCAGGCCGCCGCACCACCGGAATTCCACCCGCAACTGCCGTTGCATGTCGAACTGCAACAGGCCGTGCTGGAGTCCATCCGGGGCCAACCGATGCTGGCGGAAGGGCGGCTCAACGCCTTGCTCGAACACGGCCAGCAAACCGGTCGGCAGATGCTCAGCGTGATGGCCCTCAACCAGAAAGTCGCCTTGCTGCTGAGTACCGGGCGCGAGCCGGCGGCCCGTAGTACCCTGGCCCAAGCTTTCGAAGCGGCCGCCGGCGGTGTACTGCAACCGTTCGAATGGCTGCTGGGCGACCCGCATCGGGAATGGCTGCGCGAGCAACTGCTGCACGCGCCATCCAGCACCTTGTGCCAGAATCTGCTTGAACGCCTGCCGACGTCGACGCAACCTGTCGACTCCCCTGCACCTGTTGAAAGCCTCAGCAGCCGTGAACGGGCGGTGCTGCAACTGATTGCCCAAGGCTGTTCCAACCAGGAAATCAGCGAGCAGTTGTTCATTTCGCTGCACACCGTCAAGACCCACGCCAGCCATATCAACAGCAAGCTCGGGGTGGAGCGTCGAACCCAGGCGGTGGCGAGGGCGAAGGAGCTGGGGTTGCTGGGCTGAACCGTGGCCGGTAGGAGCTGGCGAAGCCTGCGATCTTTTGATCTTGATCTTGATCTTTCGCTTGCGATTCAAGTGTCAGGGGAAAGATCGCAGCCTCGTTGCACTCGACAGCTCCTACGCAGTTCATACGCAACGCTTTTTGAGGAGTTCCGATGTTACCGCGGTACAAAACCATCCAATCCCCGGTTGGCCAGCTGATCCTCGTCGCCCGAGGCGCAAGACTGGCTGCCATCCTGTGGGAGAACGAGCGACTCAACCGTGTGCGCCTGGGCCCCCTGGAGGAAGACATTCATCACCCGGTGCTCAAGGACACCGAGCGTCAACTGATGGAGTATTTCGCCGGCCAGCGGCGCCGTTTCGAGCTGGAACTGGACTTTGTCGGCACTGACTTCCAGAAGCGGGTCTGGCAGGCACTGCTGACCATTCCCTTCGGCGAAACCCGCAGTTACCGCGACATTGCCATCCAGATCGGCCAGCCGACTGCGGTTCGGGCGGTGGGCGCAGCCAACGGGCGGAACCCCATTTCGATCATCGCGCCTTGCCACCGCGTCATCGGCACCTCCGGCAGCCTCACCGGTTTCGCCGGCGGGCTGGCAGCCAAGCAATTGCTGCTCAGCCTTGAAGGCCAGCAGAGCCTCCAGTTGGCGTTCTGATTCCGCTGGGCAGGCCTCGCCCATCGAAAACCTACACCCATGAAAAAGCCCGCCCGATCACAGGATCGGGCGGGCTTTTTGGGGCATTTGCGGCTTACTTCTTCAAACCGTAATGCTCATCGAGCATGCCGGGCGAATTCGGTGCCTTGGGCGCGTAGTCCCGAGGTGGCTCCTGATCCCTTGGCGGAGTCAGGCGTTCCCGTGGAGCCTGCGCCGAGTCGGCGTGCAGGGCAGCCAGCAGGCGCTGGCGAGTCTGTTCGTCCAGGGCCAGGCGATTGGCGCCCTCGGACAAATGATCCTGAACATCCTGGTAGCTCTGGGTGAGTTTCTTCACCAGAGAAGCGGTGGCGTTGAAGTGGGTGACCACCTCATTCTGATAACTGTCGAAACGTTCCTGGATGTCGTCCAGCTGACGTTGCGTGCTGTTGGGCACTGCGTTGGGCAGCAGTCGGGCAAGCAGGAATCCAATGGCGACACCGGCAACCAGGGCAAGAGTCGGCAACAACCAAACTAAGAGCGAGTGTTCCACGAGTCCTTCCTCTATAAACGGCTTTGCTTTACGTTAACGGCTCGGACCTGCGCTGTATACCGCGAAGAACATCGCAATCATGCCAGGCACAGACTTTTAGCTAGACGAGTCGACCCTATCCGGGGTCACGGAGTTCTTTCCCTTGCTTATGCGCGAAACCCCTGTAGTCATCGAAGGCCCGGTGGGCCAACTGGAAGCCTTGTACCTGGACAGCGAGGCGCCCCGTGGCCTGGCGCTGATCTGCCACCCCAACCCGGTGCAAGGCGGGACCATGCTCAATAAAGTGGTCTCGACCCTGCAACGCACCGCCCGGGATGCCGGCCTGGTCACATTGCGTTTCAATTATCGTGGTGTCGGCGCCAGTGCCGGCAGCCATGACATGGGCTCCGGTGAAGTGGACGACGCCGAGGCCGCCGCCACGTGGCTGCGGGAAAAACACCCGCAACTGCCTTTGTACCTCTTCGGCTTTTCCTTCGGCGGATTCGTCGCGGCCAGCCTTGGCGGGCGGCTTGAAGCCCAGGGGCAATCGCTCAAGCACCTGTTCATGGTGGCCCCGGCGGTGATGCGCCTGGACGCGCAATCGCCCTTGCCAATGGGGAGCGAGTTGACGGTGATCCAGCCGGAAACGGACGAAGTCGTCGATCCCCAGTTGGTCTACGATTGGTCCGATGCGCTCCAACGCCCCCATGAGCTGCTGAAAGTGGCAGAATGCGGACACTTTTTTCATGGCAAGCTGACCGATCTCAAGGATCTGCTCCTGCCCCGCCTTTCGAATTGACAGCAGTCTGAACAAGCGATAATCCATGACGACTCGTACCCGTATCCTGACCGGCATCACCACCACCGGCACCCCACACCTGGGCAACTACGCCGGCGCCATCCGCCCGGCGATTCTCGCCAGTCGCGACAGCAATGCCGATTCGTTCTACTTCCTGGCCGACTACCACGCCCTGATCAAATGCGATGACCCGCTGCGTATCCAGCGTTCGCGCCTGGAAATCGCCGCGACCTGGCTGGCCGGCGGCCTGGATGTGGATCGCGTGACCTTCTATCGCCAGTCCGATATCCCCGAGATCCCGGAACTGACCTGGCTGCTGACCTGTGTCGCCGCCAAGGGCCTGCTCAATCGCGCCCATGCCTACAAGGCCTCGGTGGACAAGAACGTCGAGACCGGCGAAGACCCGGACGCCGGTATCACCATGGGCCTGTACAGCTACCCGGTGCTGATGGCCGCCGACATCCTGATGTTCAACGCCCACAAGGTGCCGGTCGGTCGCGACCAGATCCAGCACGTGGAAATGGCGCGGGACATCGGCCAGCGCTTCAACCACCTGTTTGGCCAGGGCAAGGAGTTTTTCACCATGCCCGAGGCGCTGATCGAAGAAAGCGTCGCCACGCTGCCGGGGCTCGATGGCCGCAAGATGTCCAAGAGCTACGACAACACCATCCCGTTGTTCAGCAGCGCCAAGGACATGAAGGACGCCATTTCGCGGATCGTCACCGACTCCCGTGCACCGGGCGAAGCGAAGGATCCGGACAATTCGCACCTGTTCACGCTGTTCCAGGCCTTCGCCACCCCGGCCCAGTCAGCCGAATTCCGCAGCGAGCTGTTGCAGGGCCTGGGTTGGGGCGAAGCGAAGAATCGTCTGTTCCAGTTGCTCGACAGCGAACTGGGTGAGTCCCGCGAGCGTTATCACCAGTTGATCGAACGTCCGGCGGATCTTGAAGACCTCCTGCAACTGGGCGCGAAAAAAGCCCGGGCCGTGGCGACGCCGTTCCTCAACGAACTGCGCGAAGCCGTTGGCCTGCGTTCGTTCGTCAGCCAGGTTCAAGTAGCGGCCAGCACCAAGAAGAAAGCTGCCAAGGCGGCACGCTTCGTCAGCTTCCGCGAAGACGATGGCAGTTTCCGTTTCCGCCTGCTGGCAGCCGATGGCGAGCAACTGTTGCTGTCTCGTCATTTTGCCGATGGCAAGACCGCAGGCCAAGTGACCAAGCAACTGCAGGCCGGCCAGCCACTGGACGTACGCAACGAGGCGGCGGGTTTCAGCGTCTGGCTCGAAGGCGAATGCGTGGCGGACAGCCCGGCTTTTGCGGACGATGCTGCCCGGGATGCGGCCATCGATGCGTTGCGCGTGGCGCTGACACCCGCCCAGGACTGATCCGAAGCATCATCCGACCATCGGCCTCGAATAAGGGCCGATTGCCATTCCTGCGGGCCGTCGCTACAGTGACGGCCCGTTTTTGTTGCCTTGCTAACGAATATGACCCCCCTAGAACGATATCAAGCTGATCTGAAGCGCCCGGAGTTCTTCCACGACGCAGCCCAGGAAACGGCAGTGCGGCATTTGCAGCGCCTGTACGACGACCTGATCGCCGCGTCGAACAACAAGCCGGGCTTGTTGGGAAAACTGTTCGGCAAGAAGGACCTGGCACCGGTCAAGGGCCTGTACTTCTGGGGTGGCGTGGGCCGTGGCAAGACCTATCTGGTGGACACCTTCTTCGAGGCGCTGCCGTTCAAGGAAAAGACCCGCACGCACTTTCACCGCTTCATGAAGCGGGTGCACGAAGAGATGAAGACCCTGGGTGGCGAGAAGAACCCGCTGACCATCATCGCCAAGCGTTTCGCCAGTGAAACCCGGGTGATCTGCTTCGATGAGTTTTTCGTGTCCGACATCACCGACGCGATGATCCTCGGCACCTTGATGGAAGAGCTGTTCAAGAACGGCGTGACCCTGGTCGCCACGTCGAACATCGTGCCGGACGGCTTGTACAAGGACGGGCTGCAACGGGCGCGCTTCCTGCCGGCCATTGCGTTGATCAAGGAACACACCGAAATCGTCAACGTCGACAGCGGCGTCGACTACCGTCTGCGTCATCTCGAACAGGCGGAGCTGTTCCATTTTCCGCTGGACGCCGCGGCCGAGGAAAGCCTGCGCAAGAGTTTCCGCGCCCTGACCCCGGAATGCACCCAGGCGGTCGAGAACGATGTGCTGATGATCGAGAACCGCGAGATCCGCGCCATCCGCACCTGTGACGATGTGGCCTGGTTCGACTTCCGCGAACTGTGCGACGGCCCGCGCAGCCAGAACGACTACATCGAGCTGGGCAAGATCTTCCACGCCGTACTGCTCAGCGGCGTCGAGCAGATGAGCGTCACCACCGACGACATCGCCCGTCGCTTCATCAACATGGTTGATGAGTTCTACGACCGCAACGTGAAGCTGATCATCTCGGCCGAAGTCGAACTCAAGGACCTCTACACCGGTGGTCGCCTGACGTTCGAATTCCAGCGGACCTTGAGTCGTCTGCTGGAAATGCAGTCCCACGAGTTCCTGGCGCGGGCGCATAAGCCTTAGGCTGATTCGGAAAGTAAAAAGGGCCTGCGATTGCAGGCCTTTTCATGTGCACCGCATAACCCTG
This sequence comes from Pseudomonas sp. B21-056, assembly GCF_026016325.1. Classification (NCBI taxonomy): domain Bacteria; kingdom Pseudomonadati; phylum Pseudomonadota; class Gammaproteobacteria; order Pseudomonadales; family Pseudomonadaceae; genus Pseudomonas; species Pseudomonas sp. B21-056. The sequence goes on along the minus strand of NZ_CP087203.1, from coordinate 5,261,185 downwards.
TGGGAGCGAGCCTGCTCGCGATAGCGGTAGACCAGTGGCATTGATGTCCACTGACACACCGCTATCGCGAGCAGGCTCGCTCCCACAGGGAAGTGTCGGTGCTCAATCTTACGCGGCCCGCTGAAACTGCTGCCGATACTGATTCGGCGACAGGTCGGTGTGTTGCCGGAACAGCCGTGCGAAGAAGCTCGCATCGTCGTAGCCGACTTCGTAGCTGATGGTCTTGATGCTCTTGCGGCTGCCGGACAGCAGGCCCTTGGCGGTTTCGATGCGCAGTCGCTGCAGATAATGCAGTGGTTTGTCACCAGTGGCGGTCTGGAAGCGGCGCATGAAATTGCGAATGCTCATGCCGTGTTCCCGGGCGACATCCTCGAAACGGAACTTGTCGGCGAAGTGCTCTTCGAGCCAGTGCTGGATCTGCAGGATGATCACGTCCTGATGGAGTTTCTGCCCGCCGAAACCGATCCTGCCCGGCGAATAATTGCGCTGCACTTCATACAGGATGTCTCGTGCTACCGCCTGGGCGACGTGGGCACCGCAGAAGCGTTCGATGAGGTAGATATAGAGGTCGCACACCGAGGTCGTGCCGCCGGCGCAGAACAGATTGTCGGCGTCGGTCAGGTGCTTGTCCTGGTTCAGGTGCACCTGGGGAAAACGCTCCCTGAAGGCGTTGAAGAAGCGCCAGTAGGTGGTGGCTTCCTTGCCATCGAGCAGCCCGGCTTCGGCCAGCCAGAACACGCCGGTGGCTTCGCCGCACAGTACGGCGCCGCGCGCGTGCTGTTCCCGCAGCCAGGGCAATACCTGGGGATAGCGTTGGCAAAGGGTGGAGAAGTCATCCCAGAACGCCGGCAGGATAATCACATCGGTATTTTCCAGGCCGCCATCCACCGGCATGATCACCTCGCTGAAGCTGTTCACCGGTTTGCCATCGGGGCTGACCAGGCGAATTTCGAACGCCGGTGTCAGGCCCTGGCCCAGTTGTTTGCCGTAGCGCAGGCTGGCCAGGTGGAAGAAGTCCTTGGCTTGCATGAGGGTGAAAGCGAAAACCCGGTCGACTGCCAGGATGCTGACGCGCCGCAAGGGCGTGGAGGGGTGCATAGACATGATTTCATCTTGTTTTTATAGGGGAAAGTGGTCACCAGACGGCTGGATCGTCTTATTTTTTGTCGGATGTGTCCAGTGTCCTGTGGCACATCGCGGGCTTAGGCTCTGTCGGATAACCCATCCAACAATAATCCAAGGTGCGCCATGATCCCGAGAACCCTGTTCAGCCCCGAGCACGAATTGTTTCGCGACAGCGTGCGAACTTTCCTGGAAAAAGAGGCCGTGCCGTATCACAGCCAGTGGGAAAAACAGGGGCATGTCGATCGCCGGCTCTGGAACAAGGCCGGGGAGGCGGGGATGTTGTGTTCACACTTGCCGGAGGCCTATGGCGGGCTCGATGCGGATTTTCTCTACAGCACGGTGGTGATCGAGGAGATCGGCCGCCTGGGGCTGACCGGCATCGGCTTCTCGCTGCATTCCGATATCGTTGCGCCGTACATCCTGCATTACGGCAGCGAAGCGTTGAAGCACAAATACCTGCCGAAACTGGTGTCCGGCGAAATGGTCACGGCCATCGCCATGACCGAACCCGGCGCCGGTTCCGACCTGCAAGGGGTGAAGACCACGGCGGTGCTGGACGGCGATGAATACGTCATCAACGGTTCGAAGACCTTCATCACCAATGGCTTTCTCGCCGACCTGGTGATCGTGGTTGCCAAGACCGATCCGAAAGCCGGCGCCAAGGGCACCAGCCTGTTCCTGGTGGAAGCGGGCACGCCTGGCTTCGAGAAGGGCAAGCGCCTGGAAAAGGTCGGAATGAAGGCCCAGGACACGTCGGAATTGTTCTTCCAGGATGTCCGGGTGCCGAAGGAAAACCTGCTCGGGCAGGCCGGAATGGGCTTTGCCTACTTGATGCAGGAGCTGCCCCAGGAACGCCTGACTGTCGCCATTGGTGGCCTGGCCTCGGCCGAGGCGGCGTTGCAATGGACGCAGGACTACACCCGTGATCGCAAGGCCTTTGGTAAAAGCATCGCGGACTTCCAGAACACCCGCTTCAAACTGGCGGAAATGGCCACCGAGATCCAGATCGGCCGCGTCTTCATCGACCGCTGCCTGGAACTGCACCTGCAAGGCAAGCTCGACGTGCCGACGGCGGCGATGGCCAAGTACTGGGGCACGGACCTGCAATGCAAGGTGCTCGACGAGTGCGTGCAGTTGCACGGCGGTTACGGTTTCATGTGGGAATACCCGGTGGCCCGGGCGTGGGCGGATGCGCGGGTGCAGCGGATCTATGCGGGGACCAATGAGATCATGAAGGAGATCATTGCGCGGTCGCTTTGATGATGGGGTGATCGTTCCCACGCAGAGCGTGGGAACGATCAGCAACCCTTGTGGGAGCGAGCCTGCTCGCGATTGGGTCTACGGGTCGGTCAAGGCGCTGGGTTAGGCTGATCCTTGTGAATCGCCTCGATCCCCGCCAGCACTTCGTCCGACAGCTTCAGGTCGAAGCTTTCGATGTTGCTGTCCAGTTGTTCCAGGGTGGTGGCGCCAATGATGTTGCTGGTCACGAACGGTTGTTGTGTGACGAACGCCAGGGCCATCTGCGCCGGGTCCAGGCCATGTTCACGGGCGAGCGCCACATAACGGCTGCACGCCGCTTCCGACTGTGGATTGAAGTAGCGCATGAAGCGGCTATAGAGCGTCAGGCGGCCCTTGGCCGGCCGTGCGCCGCCTTCATATTTGCCCGACAGGAAGCCGAACGCCAGGGGCGAATAGGCCAGGAGGCCGCACTGTTCGCGGATGGCGATTTCCGCCAGGCCGATCTCGAAGCTGCGGTTGAGCAGGTTGTACGGGTTCTGGATCGACACCGCTCGCGGCCAACCACGGGCTTCGGCCAGGGCGAGGAATTTCATGGTGCCCCACGGCGTTTCGTTGGACAGGCCGATATGGCGGATCTTGCCGGCACGAACCTGTTCGTCCAGGGCTTCAAGGGTTTCTTCCAGCGGGGTGAAGTCTTCATCAGCCTTGTGCTTGTAGCCCAGTTGCCCGAAGAAGTTGGTGCTGCGTTCCGGCCAGTGCAACTGGTAGAGATCGATCCAGTCGGTCTGCAGGCGCTTGAGGCTGGCGTCCAGCGCTTCGACGATGTGGCGGCGGTTGTGCTTGAGATTCTTGTCGCGGATGTAATCGATGGTGTTGCCGGGGCCGGCGATCTTGCTCGCCAGGATCCAGTCGGCACGGTCGCCACGGCGCTTGAAATAGTTGCCGATGTAGCGCTCGGTGGTGGCATAGGTCTCGGCCTTGGGCGGGACCGGGTACATCTCGGCGGTGTCGATGAAATTGATGCCGGCACCCTTGGCGCGTTCGATCTGGGCGAAAGCCTCGGCCTCGTTGTTCTGCTCGCCCCAGGTCATGGTGCCGAGGCACAGGGCGCTCACGTTCAGATCGGTACGGCCTAGCTGGCGATAGTCCATCGGGGACTCCTTGGCAAAACAATCATAAAAGCAGGTTGAAATATTTTTCGCAATCTGCATAATTGCGCACCTCTTTCTGCAGTGGAAGTGATGCGCCGCCGCCGAAGAATCTTGCCGTTGAACGGACGCGCCGACCCGAGCCCCCGAAAGCGTCTGTATCCGGCTGCCTTTGACTTGTCAAAGTACGCACTATTCAGTAAGATCCGCCGTCTAATTTACAGGGCGGCCCCTGAGGCTATAAAGAATGAAAACTTTTACTGCTAAACCGGAAACAGTACAGCGCGACTGGTTCGTCGTCGACGCTGCTGGTCAGACCCTGGGTCGTCTGGCCACCGAAATCGCGAGCCGTCTGCGTGGCAAGCACAAGCCTGAGTACACCCCTCACGTTGACACCGGCGACTACATCGTCGTGATCAACGCCGAGCAAGTACGTGTTACTGGCGCTAAAACCACTGACAAAATGTACTACTCCCACTCCGGTTTTCCGGGCGGCATCAAGTCGATCAACTTTGAAAAGCTGATCGCCAAGGCCCCTGAGCGCGTGATCGAGACCGCGGTTAAAGGCATGCTGCCTAAGAACCCACTGGGTCGCGACATGTATCGTAAGCTGAAGGTTTATGCGGGCGCTGCTCACCCTCATACTGCTCAGCAGCCCCAAGAACTGAAGTTTTAACGGAATAGTTCATTATGTCGGCGACTCAAAATTACGGCACTGGCCGTCGCAAGACTGCAACCGCACGCGTTTTCCTGCGTCCGGGCACTGGCAACATCTCCATCAACAACCGCTCCCTGGATAACTTCTTCGGCCGCGAAACTGCCCGCATGGTAGTTCGTCAGCCGCTGGAGCTGACCGAGACCGTCGAAAAATTCGACATCTACGTCACCGTTATCGGTGGTGGTGTAAGTGGTCAGGCTGGCGCAATCCGCCACGGCATCACTCGCGCCCTGATGGACTACGACGAAACCCTGCGTAGCGCCCTGCGCAAAGCTGGCTTCGTGACTCGCGACGCCCGTGAAGTTGAACGTAAGAAAGTCGGTCTGCGTAAAGCGCGTAAGCGTCCGCAGTACTCGAAGCGTTAATTTCGCTTCCGCTTTCAAAAGGCGCCCAGTTCCTCACGGAGCTGGGCGTTTTTTTATGGGCGAAATAAATGCTCTGTGACAACTTGCCACATTCGTAGAGCCCCTATACTACAAGGCTTGGCGGTAGGGCCGCTTGGTAATTACCTTGTCAGAATTGGGGGTTTTCATTACCATTCGGCAAAATTTTTATAAGTTCAGATTTTTACTTAGTAGACGCCTGATCTAACAGGCCACAAAGCTGATGGGAGAGGACTGAATGAGCAATGACGGCGTGAATGCAGGCCGGCGTCGCTTCCTGGTAGCAGCCACATCCGTGGTGGGTGCTGCAGGAGCGGTGGGGGCTGCGGTCCCGTTCGTGGGGTCATGGTTTCCCAGTGCCAAGGCGAAAGCTGCAGGTGCACCGGTGAAAGTGAATGTCAGCAAGATCGAGCCAGGCCAGCAGATGATTGCTGAATGGCGCGGCCAGCCGGTGTTCATCGTCCGCCGTACCGAGGAGATCCTGGGGAATCTGAAAAAGATCGAGGGCCAGCTGTCCGATCCCTCTTCCAAGAACTCGGTCCAACCGGAATACGTCAATCCTGAAACGCGCTCGATCAAGCCGCAGATCCTGCTGCTGATCGGGATCTGCACGCACCTGGGTTGCTCGCCTACGTTCCGTCCCGAAGTGGCCCCTGCCGATCTGGGCAAGGACTGGGTTGGTGGCTATTTCTGCCCTTGCCACGGCTCCCATTACGACCTGGCGGGTCGCGTCTACAAATCGCAGCCTGCACCTCTGAACCTGCCAGTTCCCCCGCATTCCTATGAGACCGACGACATCATTGTCATCGGCGTCGATACGGAGAAAGCGTGATGAGCAAACTTATGGATTGGGTTGATGCGCGCTTTCCCGCGACCAAGATGTGGGAAGACCATCTCAGCAAGTACTACGCTCCGAAAAACTTCAACTTCTTCTATTTCTTCGGCTCCCTGGCATTGCTCGTTCTGGTCAACCAGATCGTCACCGGTGTCTGGCTGACCATGAGCTATACCCCGTCGGCGGAAGAAGCGTTCGCTTCTGTCGAGTACATCATGCGCGACGTCGAGTACGGCTCGATCCTGCGCCTGCTGCACTCCACCGGCGCTTCGGCGTTCTTCATCGTGGTTTACCTGCATATGTTCCGTGGCCTGCTCTACGGTTCGTACCAGAAGCCCCGTGAGCTGGTGTGGGTCTTCGGCATGTTGATCTACCTGGCGCTGATGGCCGAAGCCTTCATGGGTTACCTGCTGCCGTGGGGCCAGATGTCCTACTGGGGTGCCCAGGTGATCATCTCGCTGTTCGGCGCGATCCCGGTCATCGGCAACGACCTGACCCAGTGGATCCGTGGTGACTACCTGATCTCGGGCATTACCCTGAACCGCTTCTTCGCCCTGCATGTGGTGGCCCTGCCGATCGTGATCCTCGGCCTGGTGGTGTTGCACATCCTGGCGCTACACGAAGTTGGCTCGAACAACCCGGATGGCGTGGACATCAAGAAGCACAAGGACGAGAACGGCGTACCGCTGGATGGCATCGCCTTCCACCCGTACTACACCGTGAAGGATATCGTCGGCGTGGTGGTGTTCCTGTTCATCTTCTGCTCCATCGTGTTCTTCTTCCCGGAGATGGGCGGCTACTTCCTCGAGAAGCCGAACTTCGAACAGGCGAACGCCTTCAAGACGCCTGAGCACATTGCCCCGGTCTGGTACTTCACGCCGTTCTACGCAATTTTGCGGGCGATCCCCGACAAGCTGCTGGGCGTTATCGCCATGGGTGCGGCCATCGCCGTGCTGTTCGTCCTGCCGTGGCTGGACCGCAGTCCGGTCAAGTCGATGCGCTACAAAGGCTGGCTGAGCAAGATCTGGCTCGTGGTGTTCTGCATCTCGTTCGTGATCCTGGGTGTGCTGGGCGTACTGGCACCGACTCCTGAGCGTACGTTGCTGTCGCAGGTCTGTACGTTCCTGTACTTCGCCTACTTCATTCTGATGCCGTTCTATACCAGGCTCGAGAAGACCAAACCGGTTCCGGAAAGGGTGACTGGCTGATGAAAAAGCTATTTGCTGTACTGATTCTTGCTGCCATGCCTGTCTTGTCCTTCGCGGCCGAACACGGTGGTCCAGAGCTGGAAAAAGTCGACATCGACGTTTCCGATAAAGCCGCCATGCAGGACGGCGCACGCACGTTCGCCAACTACTGCATGGGTTGCCACAGTGCCAAGTTCCAGCGTTACGAGCGTGTGGCCGATGACCTGGGCATTCCCCATGAGCTGATGCTCGAGAAACTGGTGTTCACCGGCGCCAAGCTGGGCGATCACATGACCGTCGGCATGCAGCCGGCAGATGCCAAGACCTGGTTCGGCGCTGCGCCGCCCGACCTGACCCTGGTCGCTCGTGTACGCGGTACCGACTGGCTCTATGGCTACCTGCGTTCGTTCTATGAAGATCCTGCGCGTCCATGGGGCGTGAACAACAAGGTCTTCCCGAACGTCGGCATGCCGAACGTTCTGGTCGGCCTGCAGGGTCGTCAGGTGGTAGGCTGCAAGCAGGTTCAGATCGTCGAGCATGGCAAGAAGCAATACGATCCGCTGACCGGTACCGCGTTGACTCACGAAGCCTGCGACCAGCTGACCATCGTGCCGAACAGCGGCGCCCTGACGCCTGAGCAGTTCGACGAGAAGGTCAAGAACCTGGTGACCTTCCTGGCCTATTCGGCCAACCCGGTGAAGCTGCAGCATCAGCGCATCGGTACCTATGTATTGCTGTACCTGGCGTTCTTCTTCGTATTCGCTTATCTGCTCAAGCGTGAATACTGGAAAGACGTACATTGATAAAGCTGTAAGCCGTTGCTGTTAATCGTGCGCGCCCAAGGGCGTCTCTGAAAGTGTAACGAGCCTGGTCGGCCAGGTGTTACGGGAGACGCCCTCTGGGCGCGCTCGTTTTTCTTTCCCAGAATTTCTACAAGCGAGGAGGATCGCCATGGGCGTGACCAATCGGTTGGCCTGTTACTCCGACCCCGCCGACCACTATTCCCACCGGGTACGTATCGTACTGGCAGAAAAGGGTGTCAGCGCCGAGATCATTTACGTCGAGGCCGGCCGCCAGCCGCCGAAGCTGATCGAGGTGAACCCCTACGGCAGCCTGCCCACGCTGGTCGATCGTGACTTGGCACTGTGGGAGTCGACGGTGGTGATGGAATACCTGGATGAGCGTTATCCGCATCCACCCTTGCTGCCGGTATACCCTGTGGCGCGTGCCAACAGCCGCTTGTTGATCCATCGCATCCAGCGTGACTGGTGCGGGCTGGTGGATCTGATCCTGGATCCGCGGACCAAGGAGCCGGCGCGGGTCGTGGCGCGCAAGGAGTTGCGTGAAAGCCTGACGGGCGTATCGCCGCTGTTCATCGATAAGCCGTTTTTCCTCAGTGAGGAACAAAGCCTGGTGGATTGCTGCCTATTGCCCATACTCTGGCGTTTGCCGATTCTGGGTATCGAACTGCCGCGGCCTGCCAAGCCGCTGCTTGATTATATGGAGCGCCAATTTGCGCGTGAGACTTTCCAGGCGAGTCTGTCTGGTGTCGAACGCGACATGCGCTAAGGCTTAGGGAGCCGCTATGAACTCCAGTCGACCTTATCTGGTCCGCGCGCTCTACGAGTGGATTGTGGACAATGATTGCACCCCGCACATGCTGGTCAATGCCGAGTATCCGTCGGTACAGGTGCCGCAGGGTTTTGCCAATGACGGGCAGATTGTCCTGAACGTTTCGCCGGCCGCCGTGCGCCATCTGCACATGGACAACGATGCCGTGAGCTTCGAAGGCCGCTTCGGCGGTGTGCCGCACACGCTGTACGTGCCTATTGCTTCGATCCTGGGGATTTATGCTCGGGAGAATGGTCAGGGTATGGTGTTTGAACTCGAGGCGCCGTTGGAAGGGGAGGATGAGTACGAGGCGGATGATGAGCTGCCGCCACCGGATGATGAGCCGCCGCGGCCTAGTGGGCGGCCTAGTCTGAAGGTGGTGAAGTAGGGGGTGGTGAAGTAAGGGTGGTGTGTAGATCCGTTTCTTCGGTAACGGCGACTTATGGTTCCGCTTTTACAGCGTCTCACTTTTGAGAAGCGCAAAAGTAAGCAAAACGCTTTTGCCCCACCACTCGGTGCCTCGCTAAAGCTCGGCATGCCCTCACTCCGGCATTGCTCCGTGGGCCCGCCGCGAAGGGCCATCCATGGCCCAGCGCGGCTATCCCGGCATCCATGCCGGGATGCCCACTGCGCAATACCTGCGTTCGGCCATCGTGGTTAACGGGGCGCCCGAGATCAAGAACCGGCGCGAGGCGGCCTTACAGCCGACCTGGCTCTTTCGGGTGTACGCCAGTCCCACTGTGGGAGCGAGCTTGCTCGCGAAGGCGGCCTGACAGCCGACCTATCTCTCCCGGTTGTGCTTCAGTCCCCTGTGGGAGCGAGCCTGCTCGCGATGGCGTCCTGACAGCCAACCTCTCTCTCGGCTGTACTTCCAATTTGTAGGGTTGAGCCTGGTGACGAGGCGTCCCCAAACCGCCCGCCTCGGGGTGTCAGACCTTATCAACTTGCTGTTCAGAGGCGCTTCGCACCCCAACGGGGCGGTGCGACGTTTCGCTAAATCCCCTCACCACAAAAAGGTTGTCCGACCTATCGTGGATCAACAACATCCAACGCTCGGTTTGCCAGCAACTCACTGAGTTCGACCATCTGCTGGACGCCGAAGGCTACATGCCGGTTGGAGCCTTCCAGGTTGAAAGCCAGATCGCTGAGCATGGCATTGGCGGAGGCCAGCTATACGCGGGCTGGAAACCGGAGTGAGGAGCCAAACCCGGCAGACTCGAAAGTCTCCCGCGCACAGCCGCCATAACGCAGAACTGCACACGCAAAAAAAGCGATGCAGTATCTCATGTGGCGTGCAGTTGCATCCTCACATATCGGGTTTCCAGGCCCGGTCGCTGAATTGCAGCGACCGAAAAAGGTTAGCGAGAACCCTTCCCACCCGGCAACCGCCAGGAATCGTCGGAAAATTCGGTCGGGCTGTCCGACCATTCCCACAGATGTAGGTTGGCTGCCAGGCCGCCATCGCGAGCAGGCTCGCTCCCACAGGGGATTGAGGTCAGCCGGAAGATACAAGTCGGCTATAAGGCCGCCTTTGCGAGCAAGCTAGCTCCCACAGTGGGACTGGCGTACACCCGAAAGAGCCAGGTCGGCTGTAAGGCCGCCTCGCGTCGGTTCTTGATCTCGGGCGCCCCGTTAACCACGATGGCCGAACGCAGGTATTGCGCAGTGGGCATCCCGGCATGGATGCCGGGTTAGCCGCGCTGGGCCATGGATGGCCCTTCGCGGCGGCCCACGGAGCAATGCCGGAGTGAGGGCATGCCGAGCCTTAGCGAGGCACCGAATGGTGGGGCAAGAGCGCTTTGGTTACTTTCGCGCTTTTCGAAAGTGACTCGGCGTAAGGCCGAAACCATAAGTCGCCGTTACCGAAGAAATGGATATACACCCAAACCCCACCCAAAAAAAACGGCGCTTCTCTCTCAGAGCAAGCGCCGTTCTACTACCCACGTACCATCAATCAATATATTCAAACAACTTGACGATCTTCTGCACCCCGGAAACCCCCTGCACCAGGTTGGTCGCCTGTGCGGCCTCCTTCTTGGTCAGCAGCCCGAGCAGATAAACGATGCCATTCTCGGTCACAACCTTGATACGCGAACCAGGAATGCTGGCATCGGTCAGCATCTGGGTCTTGATCTTGGTGGTCAACCAGGCATCGTTCTGCCGCGCCAGCAGCGAGGAGGGTTGCAGGACCTGCAGTTCGTTATGCACGGTCTTGACCCGTTGCACAGCGCTGGCCTCCTGCTCGGCCTTGGCCTTGAGGTCCTCGCGTGGAGTCTGGCCGGCCAACAGCACGACACCGTTGAAGCTGGTCACAACGATGTGCGAATTGTTGTCCAGGTCCGGGTCGGCCTTGGCGATGTTCACGCCGACTTTGGTTTCGATCAGGGAGTCATCGATCTTGCTGCCGAAGGTGCGGGTGCCGCGGTCGTCTTCAATCGGCTTTTCCCGGCTGGCGTTAACCACCGATGTGCAGCCGCTGATGCCGAGGCACAGGGTCAGGGCCAGAAGGCCCAGGCGATTAGGGGTCATTCTTCACTCCCGAATATTTGGCTGTCGATCAAGTCGCAAAGACAGTGGATCGCCAGCAGGTGGACTTCCTGAATACGTGCGGTGACTTTGGCTGGTACGCGGATCTCGACATCTTCCGGCAGCAGCAGTGAAGCCATGCCGCCGCCGTCGCGCCCGGTCAATGCTACGACAATCATTTCGCGATCATGTGCGGCCTGGATCGCCTGAATAATATTGGCCGAGTTACCGCTGGTGGAAATCGCCAGCAGCACATCGCCGGGTTGGCCCAGGGCGCGGATCTGTTTGGAGAAGACTTCGTTGTAGCTGTAGTCGTTGGCGATCGAGGTGATCGTCGAGCTGTCGGTGGTCAGTGCGATGGCCGGCAGGCTCGGGCGCTCGCGTTCGAAGCGGTTGAGCAGTTCGGACGAGAAGTGCTGGGCGTCGCCGGCGGAACCACCATTGCCGCACGAAAGCATCTTGCCTTCGTTGAGCAGGGCGTTGACCATCACTTGGCTGGCTTGCTCGATGTAGGGTGCAAGTACGTCCATCGCCTGTTGCTTGGTGTCGATACTGGCCTGAAAAAGCTGGCGAATTCGCGATTGCATGTCCATCTGGTGACCTTAAGTAGCGCGACTTATCGGCACAAACATGTGCGGCGCGCAAAGCAAAGAGCAAAAGTTGAGTGAAGGTGTCCGGCTCGGTTCGTCATGGACCTGGACGTTCAGCTGTCGAAGGCGTTCTGCAGCCAGTTCAGCTGACCGACACTGCTGTCGATGGCAACCACGTCGAAACGGCAGGGGTGATCGGCCCAGCGGGATTCGCGTTGCAGGAAGTACTGCGCGGCGAAAACCAGCTTCTGGCGCTTGCGCTCGTCGATGCTATCGAGCGCGCCACCCCATTGGGTATTTTTTCTGTAGCGGACTTCGACGAATACTACTGTATCGCCGTCAAGCATGACCAGATCAAGCTCGCCGCGTTTACACAACCAGTTCTGCGCCACCAGGCGCAGACCTTGCTGCTGGAGATGCACAAGGGCCTGGCCCTCGGCATCCCGTCCGCTTTGCTGGCGTGATCGTTCGGGCATCAGCGCTGGGTGTCCGGCAGGCGCTGTACCTGGCCGTTGACGAACTCGGCCCAAGGCAACTGGCGTTGAACCCGTTGGGACTGGGACACCGCCAGGCTACCCGACAGGCCTTCGATGCGGCTGTCCGGCAGTGTCTTGAGCTGGCCCAGGCGCGGTGCCAGGCGATAGGCATCGGCGCCCATCGCATACAGCCGGCCCAGGCTGCCGGCAGCTTGCGGCCACTGGGCAGTGACCTGCTTGCGCAGTGGGTCGTTGGCATCGAGCAGCCACGGGGTTTCGCAGAAGCGAATGCCGTTCATGTCGTTGTACTGGTTCTGGTCGCCGCTGGCGCTGAACACCTGGGACGTCGCGTAGACCGGCACGTCGCCAGCGTACTGGAAGTTCAGGGTCGGCTTGATCTGCTGGGCCTGTTGCGGGGTCGCCGCCAGGAAGATGAACTCGATGTCCTGGCGACGGGAAGGCTGGGCCGCCACCGTGGTGCCTACGGTGTTCTGCAGGCTCTTGGCACGACCTTCACTCTGGCGCAGTTGGAACATGTCGGCGATCTGCTGGGCCAGTTGCACCGGCTGGTCGACGCGCTCGATGGCGAGGATGCTGCCACCGGTGGCTTGCCAGTCCTGGCTGAAGGCTTTCAGTACGCGATCACCCCATTCGCCCTTCGGCACCATGACCGCTGCGCGGTGCAAGCCGTCGGCGCGGGCGCGGCGGGCAACTTCACGGGCTTCATCCTCGGGGGCCAGGCCGAACTGGAACAGTTGGGGTGGACCTTGCTCGCCTTCGCTGTAGTTCAATGCCAGGGTGGTGATCGGCAACTGCGGGCGCGTGCTGATCTGCTTGACCAATGGTTTTTCCAGGGGGCCGACCACCAGTTGCACGCCGTCGGCCTGGGCCTTGCGATAGAACTCGTCCATGGAAGTCAGGGTCGAGCTGTCGTAGAACTGGATGCTCGGTGGGTTCTGCCCGGCCTGCTGGGCCTGATAATGCGAGGCCATGAAGCCTTCACGCAGGGCTTTGGCGACTGCGGCCAACTGGCCATTCTGGGGCAGCAGCAGGGCGATCTTGCTCAGGGGCTGGCTTGCCAGTTCCTTGAGTTTGACCAGGGGCGTCGGCAGTTGGAGGGCGGCCGGGTGTTTCGGGTTCTGTTCGCGCCAGTGGTCGATGGCCGCTTGCTGCTGTTCCAGGGTGCCGGCGGTTTTCACGGCGCGGGCCAGGCTCAGCCAGCCGCCGAGGTCGTCGGTGGTGGTCGGTTGCAATTGATCGGTGGGCAGCGAGGCAATCAGCGACCAGATCGCTTCGTGGTTCTTGGCGGCGACTTCGTTCTCGAGCAGGGGCGCGATGAAGATGCGCTCCTTCGCGGCGGCCAGGGTCTGGCCATCGGCTTCAAGGGCACGGGCATGAACGGTCCCGGTGCGAATCTGCTGTTCCACCGGCATTTCGCTCAGGTGTTGCAGGCTCGGGTGGCTCAGGGCGGTCAGCGCGGCCTTGGGCTGGTTGCGCGTCATCGCCAGTTCCGCCGCCAGGGTGCTGGCGAAAATCTGCTGGCCTGGCTTGAGCTGTTCCAGCGGCACTTGTTGCAGGATCTGTGCGGATTGGCCGGCGTTGCCCTGGCGGTAGGCCAGGTCTGCCGCGCTCAGGCGCAGCAGGGCGGCTTTTTCCGGTGCTTTGCTTTGGGCGGCCTGTTCGAGCAGTTGCTCAATACTGGCATCCGGGGTCCGGGGGAGTTCGCCAAGGCTGGACGAGGGCGAGCTGGCGCAGGCCGCCAGGAGGGCGGCGAGGCAAAGGGCGGAGAGCAGCCGCAGGCAAGCGATCATGTAAATGTCCTGATACGAGATCAAATTAGCGTCGAATTGTACCCAAGCGCTGGCCGGGGCGCGATGTCAGTGGCGTGAATCGATCAATTTAGATGGTTCAAATGTTGTGGTGCAGCACAAAGCGTTGTTCACTCAGGTGGTGACACTAAAACCTGTGGCGAGGGGATTTATCCCCGCGGGGCTGCGCAGCAGCCCCAAAAGAAGCTCCCCCCCCGCTTTCCTGGCACACCGAGGCGGTAGTTCTTGGGGCTGCTACGCAGCCCAGCGGGGATAAATCCCCTCGCCACAATAGCTGATGTGAAGCTTGGACGGCCGACACGCTACAATGGCGGTTTTACCGATTGTGAGGTGCGCGTTTTGACTGCTCCAGGTGCTTTGAATTCCGCTGCGGGCTCGCTTTATGTGGTGGCGACGCCCATCGGCAACCTGGACGATATCAGTGCCCGGGCGCTGAAGATCCTGCGGGAGGTCGCCCTGATCGCGGCGGAAGACACCCGCCATTCCCAGCGCCTGCTGCAGCATTTCGGCATCGCCACGCCGCTGGCCGCTTGCCACGAACATAATGAGCGGGACGAGGGCAGTCGTTTTATCACGCGTCTGTTGGCGGGCGATAACGTTGCGCTGATCTCCGATGCGGGCACGCCACTGATCTCCGACCCCGGCTACCACCTGGTGCGCCAGGCCCGTGCGGCGGGCATCAGCGTGGTGCCGGTGCCGGGCGCCTGTGCCTTGATCGCGGCATTGTCGGCGGCCGGCTTGCCATCGGACCGCTTCATCTTCGAAGGCTTTCTGCCGGCCAAGGCCGTGGGGCGTCGGGCGCGCCTGGAGTCCATAAAGGAAGAGCCGCGCACACTGATTTTCTACGAGGCGCCCCACCGCATCCTCGAGTGCCTGCAGGACATGGAGCTGGTGTTCGGCCCTGAGCGTCCGGCGCTCCTGGCGCGTGAGCTGACCAAGACCTTCGAAACCCTCAAGGGGTTGCCGCTGGCGCAGTTGCGGGCCTTCGTCGAAAGCGACAGCAACCAGCAGCGTGGCGAATGTGTGGTACTGGTGGCGGGTTGGACCATGCCGGACAGTGAAGAGGCCGTCAGTAGCGAAGCGATGCGCATCCTGGATCTGCTGCTCGAGGAAATGCCGCTCAAGCGTGCGGCCGCCCTGGCTGCGCAAATCACTGGCGAGCGCAAGAACGTGTTGTACCAGGTCGCGCTCGACCGGCAGAAGACCCGGTAAAACCGGACAGGCAACATGGCCAAAGGCTTTTAGCGCTTGTTCTTCAGGCGCTCTGCCGTTAACCTTCGCGGCGGAGAGTCGATCGGACAGTCGCTGCCCTCTATGAGAATTAGGGGGGGGAGGAAAGTCCGGGCTCCATAGGGCGAAGTGCCAGGTAATGCCTGGGAGGCGCGAGCCTACGGAAAGTGCCACAGAAAATAACCGCCTAAGCGTTTCGGCGCCGGTAAGGGTGAAAAGGTGCGGTAAGAGCGCACCGCACGGCTGGCAACAGTTCGTGGCTAGGTAAACCCCACTTGGAGCAAGACCAAATAGGGTCCCAAGGCGTGGCCCGCGCTGGGACCGGGTAGGTTGCTAAAGATGTCCAGTGATGGCCATCGTAGACGAATGACTGTTCAAGACAGAACCCGGCTTACAGATCGACTCTCCACCTTTTCCCTCCCTGCCGAAATCACTGGCAGACGCATTTCCTAAGACCAAAAAAATCTTACTCTTAACAAATCACTTTAACTTGTGCGCGCAGCTTCCTGTGGTTGCTCGGGTTGAGGTGAAAAATCCTACGTCAGATTCTTGTTGCCCCTCCTGAAACGCTCCTAAATCTCCGATCTATAAGGCTTTTCCTTCAATCCGCGCCTTGACGGTGCGGTAGGCGCATTCCTATAGTGTGCGCGAGTGGAGGAAAGTGGCATGAAGTGGGTTTTTTGGACGTAAAACGCTAGATTTTGGAGAAACGCTGACGTGTTTCGCGGAGCCAACGCTATCAGTCTCGATGCAAAGGGCCGTCTCGCCATGCCGAGCCGGTACCGTGACGAGCTCGTTTCGCGTAGTTCCGGTCAGCTGATCGTCACGATCGATGCTGTTGACCCCTGCCTATGTGTCTACCCATTGGATGAATGGGAAATCATCGAAACCAAACTGCGCGCACTGCCTTCGCTACGTGAAGAAAACCGCCGGCTGCAACGCCTGCTGATCGGCAATGCCGTCGACCTCGAGCTCGATGGCAGCGGTCGTTTCCTGGTTCCGCCGCGCCTTCGCGAGTACGCCAAGCTGGACAAGCGCGCGATGCTGGTGGGCCAGCTGAACAAGTTCCAACTGTGGGACGAAGATGCCTGGAATGCGGTTTCCGCCGCCGACCTTGCTGCTATTCAACAACCGGGCGCCATGCCTGACGAACTGCGTGATCTGATCCTGTGACTATTGATAGCGGCTTCAACCACATCACCGTACTGCTTGACGAGGCCGTCGAGGCCCTCGCCGTACGTCCTGATGGCTGCTATCTGGACGGCACGTTCGGGCGCGGCGGGCACAGCCGGTTGATTCTCAGCCAGCTCGGCCCGGATGGGCGGCTGCTGGGATTCGACAAGGATCCTCAAGCGATTGCCACCGGGCAAGCGCTGGCGGCCGAAGACGGCCGCTTTGTCGTTGTGCAGCGCAGCTTTGCGGAGCTGGGGGCGGAGGTCGCCGAGCGTGGCCTGGCCGGCAAGGTCAGCGGGATCCTGCTCGACCTGGGCGTCTCTTCGCCGCAGCTGGACGATCCTGAGCGCGGCTTCAGTTTCCTCAACGATGGCCCGCTGGACATGCGCATGGATCCGTCTCGCGGAATCAGCGCCGCCGAATTCGTCAACACCGCCCCGGCGGAGGAAATCGCCCGCGTCTTCAAGGAATACGGCGAAGAGCGTTTCTCCGGGCGCATGGCTCGCGCCGTTGCCGAACGTCGCGACATCAAGCCATTCGAGCGCACCGGCGACCTGGCCGAGGTGCTGAAAGTCGCCAACCCGGCATGGGAGAAGGGCAAGAACCCGGCGACCCGTGCTTTCCAGGGTTTGCGCATCCACGTCAACAATGAACTGGGCGACCTCGAGGCCGGCCTTGATGCCGCCCTGGAAGCGCTGGAGATCGGCGGTCGCCTGGTGGTGATCAGCTTCCATTCCCTGGAAGACCGTATCGTCAAGCTGTTCATGCGTAAGCTCACCAAAGGCGAGGCCGATAACCTGCCGCGCAACCTGCCGGTGCGTTTCGAGGCCTTCGTGCCGAAAATCAAGATCCATGGCAAGGCGCAGTTCGCCTCCGAGGCGGAACTCAAGGCCAACCCCCGCGCCCGTAGCGCCGTCATGCGTGTTGCGGAGAAGTTGCGGTGAGCAAGCTCTTCGCCAAGCCCCTGCCGGGCGGCAGCTTTTTCATGCTGCTGCTGTTTATCGGCGTGCTCGTGTCGGCCATCGGCGTGTCCTATAGCGCGCACTGGAACCGGCAGTTGCTCAATACCCTTTATAACGAGCTGAGCGTGCGCGACAAGGCGCAGGCCGAATGGGGCCGGTTGATCCTGGAGCAGAGCACCTGGACTGCCCACAGCCGCATCGAAGTCTTGGCCACCGAACAGCTGAAGATGCGCATCCCCAATGCGGCCGAAGTGCAGATGGTGGCGCCATGATGAAGCTCGAAGGGGCACTGTTCCCATGGCGGTTCCGTCTGGTCCTGGGGTTGCTCGGGATCATGGTGGCTGCCATCTCGTGGCGCATCATCGACCTGCAGGTGGTCGACCGTGACTTCCTCAAGGGGCAGGGCGATGCTCGCAGCGTGCGTCATATACCGATCCCGGCTCACCGTGGCCTGATCACCGACCGCAATGGCGAACCCCTGGCCGTGAGTACGCCGGTGACCACCCTGTGGGCAAACGCCAAGGAAATGCAACTGGCCAAGGAAAAGTGGCCGGCCCTGGCCGCTGCGCTCGGGCAGGACCCCAAGGCCCTGGCCGAACGCCTGGAATCCCAGGCCAATAAAGAATTCATCTACCTGGTGCGCGGGCTGACGCCCGAGCAGGGCCAGAGCGTGCTCGACCTGAAGGTGCCGGGTGTCTATGGCATCGAAGAGTTCCGGCGTTTTTATCCGGCCGGTGAAGTGACGGCCCACATGGTCGGCTTTACCGACATCGATGATCGGGGGCGCGAAGGGGTCGAACTGGCCTACGACGAATGGCTCGCCGGAGTCGCCGGCAAGCGCCAGGTCATCAAGGACCGGCGCGGCAGGCTGATCAAGGATGTCCAGGTCACCAAAAACGCCAAGGCCGGCAAGCCCTTGGCGTTGTCCATTGACCTGCGCCTGCAATACCTGGCCAACCGCGAGCTGCGCAATGCCATCGTCGAGAACGGTGCCAAGGCTGGCAGCCTGGTGATCATGGACGTGAAGACCGGCGAGATCCTGGCCATGGTCAACCAGCCGACCTACAACCCGAACAACCGCCGCAACCTGCAACCGGCGATGATGCGCAACCGCGCCATGATCGACGTGTTCGAGCCGGGTTCGACCATGAAAGCCGTGTCCATGGCCGCCGCGCTGGAAACCGGACGCTGGAAGCCGAGCGACACCGTCGAGGTGTATCCGGGGACCTTGCAGATCGGCAAGTACACCATCCGCGACGTGTCCAAGACCGAAGGCCCGGTCCTCGACCTGACCGGCATCCTGATCAACTCCAGTAACGTGGGCATGAGCAAGATCGCCTTCGACATCGGCGGCGAGACCATCTATCGCCTGGCGCAGAAGATCGGTCTCGGCCAGGACACCGGCCTGGGTTTCCCTGGCGAACGTGTCGGCAACCTGCCGAACTACCGCGAGTGGCGCAAGGCAGAGACGGCAACCCTGTCTTACGGCTACGGCGTCTCCGTGACCGCGATCCAGTTGGTCCACGCGTTTTCGGCGTTGGCCAACAACGGCCGCATCGCGCCCCTGACGCTGATCAAGACCGACAAGCCGCCGCAGACCACCCAGGTGATCCCCGAGAACGTTGCCAAGACCATGCAGGGCATGTTGCAACAGGTCATCGAGGCGCCGCGTGGCGTCTTCCGCGCCCAGGTGCCGGCCTATCACGTCGCCGGTAAATCGGGTACGGCCCGCAAGACCTCCGTGGGCACCAAAGGCTACGCCGAGAATTCCTACCGTTCGCTGTTCGCCGGCTTCGGTCCGATGAGCGACCCGCGCTACGCCATCGTGGTGGTCATCGACGAGCCGAGCAAGGCGGGCTACTTCGGCGGCCTGGTGTCGGCGCCGGTGTTCAGCAAAGTCATGTCCGGCACCCTGCGCCTGATGAACGTCACCCCGGATAACCTGCCGCCGACCCAGCAGGCGAGTACCGCACCGGTCGTCCCCTTGAAAGCCGATGGAGGGCGTGGCTGATGTCCTTGAGCCTGAACAAGATTTTTGCCCATGCCGGTCACGATCTGCTGATTCGCGAGCTGGCCCTGGACAGCCGCAACGTCCGCGCCGGGGACCTGTTCCTGGCCGTCCCGGGCGCCCGGTACGATGGCCGCGCCCACATCGCCGATGCCTTACAGCGCGGCGCGGCTGCGGTGGCCTATGAAGTGGAAGGCGCGACTGTGCTGCCGATCACCGATGTGCCGCTGATTCCGGTCAAGGGCCTCGCGGCGCAACTATCGGACATCGCCGGGCGCTTCTATGGCGAGCCGAGCCGCCACCTGAACCTGATTGGCGTGACCGGCACCAACGGCAAGACCAGTGTCACCCAACTGGTGGCCCAGGCGTTGGACCTGCTGGGGCAGCATTGCGGTATTGTCGGGACGCTGGGTAACGGTTTCCACGGCGCACTGGCGAGCGGCCTGCACACCACGCCGAACCCGATTGCCGTGCAGGCGACCCTGGCCGACCTGAAAAAGGCCGGTGCCAAGGCTGTTGCGATGGAAGTCTCTTCCCATGGCCTGGACCAGGGGCGCGTCACTGCGCTGGCGTTCGACGTCGCGGTAATGACCAATCTGTCCCGGGATCACCTGGACTATCACGGCACCATGCAGGCCTATGGCGAAGCCAAGGCCAAGCTGTTTGCCTGGAACGACCTGAAGTGTCGGGTCATCAACCTCGACGACGCGTTCGGCCGGCAATTGGCGGCCAACCAGGGCGAGTCCCGGTTGATCACCTATAGCGTGGAAGATGCCGGCGCCTACCTTTATGTACGCCAGGCGCAGTTCGACGACGAGGGCGTGCGCGCCACGCTGGTCACGCCACAGGGCGAGCATCATCTGCGCAGCACCTTGCTGGGGCGCTTCAACCTGAGCAACGTGTTGGCCGCCATCGGCGCCTTGCTGGGGCTGGATTATGCGCTGGATGAAATCCTCAAGGTCCTGCCGAAGCTCGAAGGCCCGGCCGGTCGCATGCAGCGCCTGGGTGGCGGTACCCAACCGCTGGTGGTGGTCGATTACGCCCACACGCCCGATGCCCTGGAAAAAGTCCTGATGGCCCTGCGGCCTCACGCCAAAGGCAAATTGCTCTGCCTGTTCGGCTGCGGCGGCGACCGTGATCGCGGCAAGCGCCCGTTGATGGCCGAGGTGGTGGAGCGGCTGGCCGATGGCGTGCTCGTCACTGACGACAACCCGCGCAGCGAAGACCCGTCGCAGATTTTCGACGACATCCGCGCCGGTTTTTCGGCGGTGGACAAGGTGGCCTTCGTGGCCGGTCGCGGCCAGGCGATTGCCCAGTTGATCGCCAACGCTTCGGCGGACGATGTGGTCGTCCTGGCCGGCAAGGGGCACGAGGACTACCAGGAAATCAACGGCGTGCGCCATGCATTCTCCGATCTGGTCGAGGCCGATCACGCCTTGACCGCCTGGGAGGTGGCCCATGCTTAAAGCCTTGAAACTCAGCGAGCTGACCAACGCCCTGAATGCGCGTCTCATCGCTGCGGATGCCAGTTTCGACGGCGTCAGCATCGACAGCCGGGCCATTGCCCCGGGACAACTGTTCGTCGCCTTGGCCGGGCCACGTTTTGACGGCCACGATTACCTGAACGAGGTTGCGGCCAAAGGCGCCGTGGCGGCATTGGTCGAGCGCGAAGTGACCAACAGCACGCTGCCGCAGTTGCTGGTCGGCGACACCCGTCAGGCCCTCGGCCAGCTCGGCGCACTGAACCGTGCGGCATTCGGCAATCCGGTCGCGGCCATCACCGGTTCCAGCGGCAAGACCACGGTCAAGGAAATGCTCGCCAGCATCCTGCGCACCCGTGGTCCGGTACTGGCCACCCGGGGCAACCTGAACAATGACCTCGGCGTGCCGTTGACCCTGCTCGAACTGGCGCCGGAGCACAGCGCCGCCGTCATCGAACTCGGTGCCTCGCGGCTCGGCGAAATTGCCTACACCGTGGGCATGACCAAACCCCACGTCGCCGTGCTCAATAACGCCGGAACCGCCCATGTCGGTGAGTTCGGGGGGCCGGAAAAAATCGTCGAGGCCAAGGGCGAGATCATCGAAGGGCTGGCTGCCGATGGCGTCGCCGTGCTGAATCTCGACGACAGGGCTTTCGAAATCTGGAAGACCCGGGCGGGTGAGCGCAAGGTGCTGACCTTTGCCCTGAGCAACCTCGCCGCGAACTTCTACGCCAGTGACCTGGACCGCGATGCCCGTGGTTGCCCGGCCTTCAACCTGCACAGTCCCGACGGCGCGGAGCGGGTCCAGCTGAACCTGCTGGGCACCCATAACGTCGCCAATGCCCTGGCCGCCGCCGCCGCCGCCCATGCGCTGGGGGTGTCCCTTTCGGGCATCGTCGCGGGTCTTAACGCCGTGCAGCCGGTCAAGGGCCGCACAGTGGCGCAACTGGCCAGCAACGGCATGCGGGTGATCGACGACACCTACAACGCCAACCCGACGTCCATGTGCGCGGCGGTGGATATCCTCGCCGGTTTCTCCGGCCGTACCGTGCTGGTGCTGGGGGATATCGGCGAGCTGGGCGATTGGGCGCAACAGGGGCATCACGATGTCGGCGCCTATGCCCGTGGCAAGGTCGACGCGCTGTACGCCGTCGGCCCGATGATGGCCCACACCGTCGCTGCGTTTGGCGAACACGCACAGCATTTCACCACCCAGGCTGAACTGATCCAGGCCCTGGGTGCCGAGCAAGACCCGAACACCACCCTATTGATCAAGGGCTCTCGTAGCGCAGCGATGGAAAACATCGTCGCGGCGCTGTGCGGCACCCGTACGGAGAAACATTGATGCTGCTGCTGCTAGCGGAGTACCTGCAACAGTTCTACAAAGGCTTCGCGGTCTTCCAGTACCTGACCCTGCGCGGGATCCTGGGTGTGCTGACCGCGTTGTCGTTGTCGCTGTTCCTGGGCCCGTGGATGATCCGCACCCTGCAGAACCTGCAAATCGGCCAGTCGGTACGTAACGACGGACCGCAGTCGCATCTGTCCAAATCCGGCACCCCGACCATGGGCGGCGCGTTGATCCTGTCGTCCATCGGCGTCAGCACCTTGCTCTGGGCTGACCTGGCGAACCGCTATGTCTGGACCGTGCTGTTGGTGACCCTGTTGTTCGGCGCCATCGGTTGGGTTGACGACTACCGCAAGGTCATCGAGAAGAACTCCCGTGGGCTGCCGAGCCGCTGGAAATATTTCTGGCAGTCGGTGTTCGGCCTGGGCGCGGCAGTCTTCCTTTATATGACCGCTGCTTCGCCGGTGGAAACCACCCTGATCCTGCCGATGCTCAAGGACTACAGCATTCCGCTGGGTGCGGGCTTCGTCGTGCTGACCTACCTGGTGATCGTCGGTTCGAGTAACGCGGTCAACCTCACCGACGGCCTCGACGGCCTGGCGATCATGCCGACGGTCATGGTCGGCGGCGCGCTGGGGATCTTCTGCTATCTGTCGGGTAACGTGAAATTCGCCGAATACCTGCTGATCCCCTATGTACCGGGGGCGGGCGAGCTGATCGTGTTCTGCGGCGCGTTGATCGGCGCCGGCCTGGGTTTCCTCTGGTTCAACACCTACCCGGCCCAGGTCTTCATGGGCGACGTCGGCGCGCTGGCGTTGGGCGCGGCCCTGGGCACCATCGCCGTCATCGTTCGCCAGGAAATCGTCCTGTTCATCATGGGCGGTGTGTTCGTGATGGAGACCCTGTCAGTGGTCATTCAGGTTGCATCCTTTAAATTGACCGGCCGCCGCGTATTCCGTATGGCGCCGATCCACCACCACTTTGAACTCAAGGGCTGGCCCGAGCCGCGGGTGATCGTCCGTTTCTGGATCATCACCGTGATTCTGGTGCTGATCGGCCTTGCCACCCTGAAATTGAGGTAGAACGAGTGTCCCTGATCGCTTCTGACCACTTCCGCATCGTTGTCGGCCTCGGCAAGAGCGGCATGTCCCTGGTTCGCTTCCTGGCGAACCGGGGCGTGTCGTTTGCCGTGGCCGATACGCGGGAGAATCCGCCTGAGCTGGCCACGCTACGGCGTGACTACCCCCAGGTGGACGTGCGTTGTGGCGAGCTGGACGTCGAGTTCCTGTGCCGCGCCGACGAGCTCTACGTGAGCCCCGGCCTGGCCCTGGCGACCCCGGCCCTGCAGGCTGCGGCTGCCCGTGGGGTGAAATTGTCCGGTGATATCGAGCTGTTCGCGCGTAATGCGAAGGCGCCGATCATTGCCATCAGCGGCTCCAACGCGAAAAGCACCGTCACCACCCTGGTGGGCGAAATGGCCGCGGCGGCCGGCAAGCGGGTCGCCGTCGGTGGCAACCTGGGGACCCCGGCGCTGGACCTGCTCAGCGACGACGTCGAGCTGTACGTGATGGAGTTGTCGAGCTTCCAGCTTGAGACCACCGATCACCTCGGCGCCGAAGTGGCGACCGTGCTCAACATCAGCGAAGACCACATGGACCGCTACAGCGGCCTGCCGGCTTATCACCTGGCCAAGCACCGGATCTTCCGGGGTGCCCGGCAAGTGGTGTTCAACCGCCAGGATGCCCTGACCCGTCCGCTGCTGGGCGAGGGCATGCCGTGCTGGTCCTTCGGTTTGGGCGTACCGGACTTCAAGGGCTTTGGATTGCGTGAAGAGAACGGCGAGAAATACCTGGCCTTCGAATTCCAGAACCTGATGCCGGTGCGTGAGCTGAAAATCCGTGGAGCCCACAACCAGGCCAACGCACTGGCAGCCCTGGCCCTGGGCAATGCGGTCGGCCTGCCGTTCGACGCCATGCTCTCGGCGCTGCGTACCTTCGCCGGTCTCGAGCACCGCTGCCAGTGGGTTCGCGATCTGGATGGCGTGGCCTGGTACAACGATTCCAAGGCCACCAATGTGGGAGCCGCGCTGGCCGCCATCGAGGGCCTGGGCGCAGACATCGAGGGCAAGCTCGTGCTGATCGCCGGCGGCGACGGCAAGGGTGCCGACTTCAAGGACCTGCGCGATCCGGTGACGGCCAACTGCCGCGCCGTGGTGCTGATGGGCCGTGACCGCGAGTTGATCGCCGAGGCCATCGGCGACGGCGTACCACTGGTTCGCGTCGGTTCGCTGGACGAAGCCGTTCAGCAGTGCCGCGCCCTCGCTCAACCGGGCGATGCGGTCCTGCTGTCGCCGGCCTGCGCCAGTTTCGACATGTTCAAGAACTACGAAGAGCGCGGGCAGTTGTTCGCCCGGGCGGCGGAGGACTTGGCATGAGCCTGAGAAACGTCATCAAGCCGTACCCGTCGCCGCTGATTACCGGGCGTGGCATCGACCTGGATTTCCCGATGCTCGCCGGTTGCCTGGCATTGCTGGGCCTGGGCCTGGTGATGATCACTTCCGCGTCGTCGGAAGTGGCGGCCGTGCAGTCCGGCAACACCCTGTACCACATGATCCGCCACCTGATTTACCTGGTGATCGGCCTGGGCGCCTGTGTGGTCACCATGATGGTGCCGATCGCCACCTGGCAGCGCCTGGGCTGGATGATGCTGCTCGGCGCCTTCGGCCTGCTGGTGATGGTGCTGGTGCCGGGCATTGGCCGCGAGGTCAACGGCTCGATGCGCTGGATCGGTTTCAGTTTCTTCAACGTACAGCCTTCGGAAATCGCCAAGGTCTTTGTGGTGCTCTTCCTCGCCGGTTACCTGGTGCGTCGCCAGAAGGAAGTGCGCGAGAGCTGGATGGGCTTCTTCAAGCCGTTCATCGTGCTGCTGCCCATGGCCGGCCTGCTGCTGATGGAGCCCGACTTCGGCGCCACGGTGGTGATGATGGGCGCTGCGGCGGCGATGCTGTTCCTGGGCGGCGTCGGCCTGTTCCGCTTCATTCTGATGGTGGCGTTGGCGGTGGCTGCCGTGACGGTGCTGGTGCAGGCGCAACCGTATCGGATGGCGCGGCTGATCACCTTTACCGACCCGTGGGCCGATCAGTTCGGTTCCGGTTATCAATTGACCCAGGCGCTGATCGCCTTCGGGCGTGGCGAATGGTTGGGCGTGGGCCTGGGCAACAGCGTGCAGAAACAGTTCTACCTGCCGGAAGCCCACACCGACTTCGTGTTCTCGGTGTTGGCCGAAGAGCTGGGCGTGGTGGGGTCGCTGTGCACCGTGGCGCTGTTCGTGTTCGTCTGCGTGCGCGGCATGTACATCGGCTTGTGGGCCGAGAAGGCCAAGCAGTTCTTCGCCGCTTACGTGGCCTATGGTCTGTCGTTCCTGTGGATTGGTCAGTTCCTGATCAACATCGGTGTGAACGTCGGCCTGCTGCCGACCAAGGGCCTGACGCTGCCGTTCCTCAGTTACGGGGGCAGTTCCCTGGTGATCTGCTGCGCCTGCCTCGGCCTGTTGTTGCGCATCGAATGGGAGAGCCGGACCCACCTGGGCAGCGAAGAGATGGAATTCCAGGAGAGCGACTTCGCCGAGGAGCCGACTCATGGGCGCTAACGTGCTGATCATGGCCGGTGGCACCGGCGGGCATGTGTTCCCGGCGCTGGCCTGCGCCCGGGAATTCCAGGCACGGGGCTATACCGTGCACTGGTTGGGCACGCCACGGGGTATCGAGAACGAACTGGTACCCGGCGCGGGTCTGGAGCTGCATCGGATCAATGCCAGCGGCCTGCGGGGCAAGGGCAAGCTGTCGTTGCTCAAGGCACCGCTGATGCTGCTCAAGTCGGTCTGGCAGGCGCGGGCGATCATCCGTCGGTTGCGGCCGGTCTGTGTGGTCGGGTTCGGTGGTTATGTGACCGGTCCTGGCGGTGTCGCGGCCAAACTGGCCGGCGTGCCGGTGATCGTTCACGAGCAGAACGCCGTGGCCGGTACCGCCAATCGGTTACTGGTGCCGTTGGCCGCTCGGGTCTGTGAAGCCTTTCCCGACACCTTTACCCTGTCGGGCAGCCGCCGCACCACTGGTAACCCGGTGCGTACCGAGCTGTTTCTCGAGACACCGCGCCCGGCCCTGGCCGGACGCAAAGCGCGTTTGCTGGTCCTGGGTGGAAGCCTGGGAGCAGAGCCGTTGAACAAATTGCTGCCCGAAGCCTTGTCGCAGGTCGCTGCCGAACTGCGGCCGGAAGTCTTTCACCAGGCCGGCAAGAACCACGATGGAGTGACCGCCGAGCGCTACGGCGCCGTAGGCGTCGAGGCGCAAGTGCAGCCTTTCATCAAAGACATGGCCCAAGCCTATGGCTGGGCCGACCTGGTGATCTGTCGCGCAGGCGCGTTGACCATCAGTGAACTGGCTGCTGCCGGTCTGCCCTCGATGCTGGTGCCTTTGCCCCACGCCATCGACGATCACCAGACCCGCAATGCCGATTATTTGGCCCGCGAAGGCGCTGCCTTCCTGCTGCCGCAAAGAACGACTGGCGCCGCGGATCTTGCCGCCCGCCTGACAGAGGTCCTGATGCAACCGCAACGACTTGAAGACATGGCCCGCGCCGCGCGCCGCCTGGCCAAACCCGATGCCACGGCCCAAGTGGTCGATACCTGCCTGGAGGTGGCCCATGGTTGAGAATCGAAAAGCCATGCCACAGCCGGAAATGCGCCGCATCCGCCGCATCCACTTCGTCGGTATCGGCGGCGTGGGCATGTGCGGGATCGCCGAAGTGCTGCTGAACCTGGGCTATCAGGTTTCCGGTTCCGACCTGAAGGCTTCGCCGGTCACCGAGCGCCTGGAATCCTTTGGCGCCCAGATCTTTATCGGCCACCGTGCGGAGAACGCCGCCAATGCCGACGTGCTGGTGGTATCCAGCGCTGTGAACACCTCCAATCCGGAAGTCGCGACCGCCCTGGAGCGGCGCATTCCGGTGGTGCCGCGTGCCGAGATGCTGGCCGAGCTGATGCGCTATCGCCACGGCATTGCCGTCGCCGGTACCCACGGCAAGACCACCACCACCAGCCTGATCGCCTCGGTGTTCGCCGCCGGCGGCCTGGACCCGACCTTCGTGATCGGCGGTCGCCTGAATGCCGCGGGCACCAATGCCCAGCTGGGCACCAGCCGCTACCTGATCGCCGAAGCCGACGAGAGCGATGCGAGCTTCCTGCACCTGCAACCGCTGGTGGCCGTGGTCACCAACATCGATGCCGATCACATGGCGACCTACGGCGGCGACTTCAACAAGTTGAAGAAAACCTTCGTCGAATTCCTGCACAACCTGCCGTTCTACGGTTTGGCGGTGGTGTGCATGGATGATCCGGTGGTGCGTGAAATCCTGCCGCTGATCAAGCGCCCGACCGTGACCTACGGTTTCGGCGAAGAAGCCGACGTGCGTGCCATCAATGTGCGCCAGCAGGGCATGCAGACGTTCTTCACCGTGCTGCGTCCCGACCGCGAGCCACTGGATGTTTCGGTGAACATGCCGGGCAACCACAACGTGCTCAACGCCCTGGCCACCATTTGCATCGCCACCGACGAAGGCGTCAGCGATGAAGCCATCGTCCAGGGACTGTCGGGCTTCCAGGGCGTGGGCCGACGCTTCCAGGTCTATGGCGAGCTGCCGGTGGACGGCGGCAACGTGATGCTGGTGGACGATTACGGTCACCACCCGACCGAAGTCGCGGCGGTGATCAAGGCCGTGCGCGGTGGCTGGCCGGAGCGCCGCCTGGTGATGGTCTACCAGCCACACCGCTACAGCCGTACCCGCGACCTGTACGACGATTTCGTCCAGGTGCTGACCGACGCTAATGTGCTGCTTTTGATGGAAGTCTATCCGGCCGGTGAAGAGCCGATCCCGGGGGCCGATAGCCGTCAGCTGTGCCACAGCATCCGCCAGCGCGGTCAACTGGACCCGATCTACATCGAGCGCGGCGTGGACCTCGCGCCGTTGGTCAAGCCGCTGCTGCGCGCCGGCGACATCCTGTTGTGCCAAGGGGCCGGCGATATCGGTGGCCTGGCGCCGAAACTGTTGAAAAGTCCGTTGTTCGCCGGCGCCACCGTGGCCTCCAGCGAGGGGAAACTGAAATGACTGCTGCCTACGCCAACCTGGTTTCGACCCTTGAGCCGAAAGCCTTCGGCCGCGTTGCCGTGCTGTTCGGCGGCAAGAGCGCCGAGCGCGAGGTCTCCCTCAAGTCCGGCAAGGCCGTGCTCGAAGCCCTGCAAAGCGCCGGCGTCGACGCATTCGGCATCGACGTGGGCGATGACTTCCTGCAGCGCCTGCTGAGCGAAAAGATCGACCGTGCGTTCATCATCCTCCACGGTCGCGGCGGCGAAGACGGCAGCATGCAAGGCCTGCTCGAATGCCTGGGCATTCCCTACACCGGCAGCGGCATCCTGGCGTCGGCCCTGGCGATGGACAAGCTGCGCACCAAGCAGGTCTGGCACAGCCTCGGCATTCCGACGCCGCGTCATGCCGTGCTGGCTTGCGAGGCCGATTGTATTTCGGCGGCCACGGAACTGGGCTTCCCTTTGATCGTCAAACCGGCCCATGAAGGTTCAAGTATCGGCATGGCGAAAGTGAATTCGCTGCCTGAGTTGACCGCGGCATGGAAAGACGCCAGTTCCTACGATTCGCAAGTGTTGGTTGAGCAGTGGATCACCGGTCCCGAGTTCACCATCGCCACCCTGCGCGACCAGGTGTTGCCGCCGATCGCGCTGGGCACCCCCCACACGTTCTACGACTACGACGCCAAGTACGTGGCCAATGACACCCAGTACCGCATTCCCTGCGGGCTGGACAGCACCAAGGAAAAAGAATTGATGGACCTCACGGCCAAGGCCTGTGAGGCGCTGGGTATTGCCGGTTGGGGAAGGGCGGACGTGATGCAGGACGCCGACGGGCAGTTCTGGTTCCTGGAAGTCAACACCGCGCCCGGCATGACCGATCACAGCCTGGTACCGATGGCGGCCCGTGCCGCCGGTCTGGATTTCCAGCAACTGGTGCTGTCGATCCTGGCGGCCAGTGTCGGCCCGCAAGAGCCAAGAGGTTAAGCCATGCAAGGCGCATCGCTTCGTCATCAGCCATCCGCACCCGGTCGCAAGCCGGTGCCGCGGGGTGCCAGCCGAATGGTGGCCAAAGAGCCGATGTCGGCGCGCCTGCCGAAAGCCAACTTTGGTTTTCTCAAGAGCCTGTTCTGGCCGGTGCTGCTGGTGGCGTTGGGGTTCGGTACGTATGAAGGCGCCCAACGGTTGCTGCCTTACGCCGATCGACCGATTGCCCGGATCAACGTCCAGGGCGACCTGAGCTACATCAGCCAGCAGGCGGTGCAACAGCGGATCGCTCCTTACGTGGCGTCGAGCTTCTTCACCGTCGACCTGGCAGGCATGCGCACGGAGCTGGAGCAGATGCCCTGGATCGCCCACGCCGAAGTCCGGCGTGTGTGGCCCGACCAGGTGTCGATCCGCCTGGAAGAACAACTGCCGGTGGCCCGTTGGGGCGATGAGTCGCTGTTGAACAACCAGGGCCAGGCGTTCACGCCACGGGAACTGGCCAACTATGAACATTTGCCACAACTGTTCGGTCCACAGCGGGCCCAGCAGCAAGTGATGCAGCAGTACCAGGTGTTGAGCCAGATGTTGCGGCCGTTGGGCTTCTCCATCGCGCGCCTGGAATTGCGTGAGCGCGGCAGCTGGTTCCTGACCACTGGCGCGGGCAGCTCGGGGCCGGGCATCGAGCTGCTGCTCGGTCGCGGCAACCTGGTGGAAAAGATGCGCCGTTTCATCGCCATCTATGACAAGACGCTCAAAGAACAGATTACGAACATTGCGCGCATCGATCTGCGCTACGCCAACGGCCTTGCTGTTGGCTGGCGGGAACCGGTAGCGCCGACGACGGCCGTACCCGCCGTCGCGAAGAATTAAGAAGAGGCAGGACCATGGCAAACGTGCAAAGCGGAAAAATGATCGTCGGTCTGGATATCGGCACTTCCAAGGTGGTAGCGCTGGTAGGTGAAGTCGCGGACGACGGCACGCTGGTCATCGTCGGGATCGGTACCCATCCGTCCCGTGGCTTGAAAAAAGGCGTGGTGGTGAACATCGAGTCCACCGTGCAATCGATCCAGCGCGCCATCGAAGAGGCGCAGCTGATGGCCGGTTGCCGGATCCACTCGGCGTTCGTCGGCGTGGCGGGCAATCACATCCGCAGCCTGAACTCCCACGGCATCGTCGCGATCCGTGATCGCGAAGTCAGCTCCGCCGACCTCGAGCGCGTGCTCGACGCGGCCCAGGCCGTGGCGATCCCGGCCGACCAGCGGGTGCTGCACACCCTGCCGCAGGATTACGTGATCGATAACCAGGAAGGCGTGCGTGAGCCCCTGGGCATGTCCGGCGTACGTCTGGAGGCCAAGGTCCACGTGGTCACCTGTGCGGTGAATGCTGCGCAGAACATCGAAAAATGCGTGCGCCGCTGCGGCCTGGAAATCGACGACATCATTCTCGAGCAACTGGCTTCGGCCTACTCGGTGCTGACCGACGACGAAAAAGAACTGGGCGTATGCCTGGTGGACATCGGCGGCGGCACCACCGACATCGCGATCTTCACCGAAGGCGCCATTCGCCACACCGCGGTGATTCCGATTGCCGGTGACCAGGTGACCAACGACATCGCCATGGCGTTGCGCACCCCGACCCAGTACGCCGAGGAAATCAAGATCCGCTACGCCTGCGCCCTGGCGAAACTGGCCGGTGCCGGTGAAACCATCAAGGTACCGAGCGTCGGCGACCGTCCACCGCGCGAATTGTCCCGCCAGGCCCTGGCCGAGGTGGTCGAGCCGCGCTACGACGAGCTGTTCACGCTGATCCAGGCCGAACTGCGCCGCAGCGGTTACGAAGACCTGATCCCGGCCGGCATCGTGCTGACCGGCGGTACGTCGAAGATGGAAGGCGCAGTCGAGCTGGCCGAGGAAATCTTCCACATGCCGGTACGCCTGGGCGTGCCCCATGGCGTCAAGGGCCTGGATGACGTGGTGCGCAACCCGATTTATTCCACCGGCGTGGGCCTGTTGATGTACGGCCTGCAGAAGCAGTCCGACGGGATCTCGTTCTCGGGGATCGGCAGCCGTGACAGCTACAGCAGCGACGAGCCGAAGGCTCCGCTGTTCGAGCGGCTCCAGGCTTGGGTCAAAGGTAATTTCTGATACAGGTTCAAAGCTTCGGCGGCAGGTTTCAGGCCTGGCGCTGGAAGGCGGCAACAAACGCAGTAGGCGAAAAAAACTAGAGAATGTAAGGAGAGGGAAAATGTTCGAACTCGTAGACAACATCCCCGCCAGCCCGGTTATCAAGGTAATCGGTGTCGGCGGTGGCGGCGGCAACGCTGTCAACCACATGGTCAAGAGCAACATCGAAGGCGTCGAGTTCATCTGCGCCAACACCGATGCTCAAGCGCTGAAGAACATTGGCGCGCGGACCATCCTGCAACTGGGTACCGGCGTGACCAAGGGCCTGGGTGCCGGTGCGAATCCCGAGGTTGGCCGTCAGGCGGCCCTGGAAGACCGCGAGCGCATCGCTGAAGTCCTGGCCGGCACCAACATGGTGTTCATCACCACGGGCATGGGCGGCGGTACCGGTACCGGTGCGGCGCCGATCATTGCCGAAGTGGCCAAGGAAATGGGCATCCTCACCGTTGCGGTGGTGACCCGTCCGTTCCCGTTCGAAGGCCGCAAGCGCATGCAGATTGCCGATGAAGGCATCCGCGCGCTGAGCGACAGCGTCGACTCGTTGATCACCATCCCCAACGAGAAGCTGCTGACCATCCTCGGTAAAGACGCCAGCCTGCTGTCGGCTTTCGCCAAGGCCGATGACGTACTGGCCGGTGCCGTTCGCGGTATCTCCGACATCATCAAGCGTCCGGGCATGATCAACGTCGACTTCGCCGACGTACGCACCGTGATGTCCGAAATGGGCATGGCGATGATGGGCACTGGCTGCGCCAGCGGTCCGAACCGCGCTCGCGAGGCCACCGAAGCGGCCATCCGCAACCCGTTGCTCGAAGATGTGAACCTGCAGGGCGCCCGCGGCATCCTGGTGAACATCACCGCCGGTCCAGACCTGTCCCTGGGCGAGTACTCCGACGTGGGTAGCATCATCGAGGCGTTCGCTTCCGACCACGCGATGGTCAAGGTCGGCACCGTGATCGATCCGGACATGCGTGACGAGCTGCACGTGACCGTGGTTGCCACCGGCCTGGGCGCGAAAATCGAGAAGCCGATGAAGGTGATCGACAACACCGTTCAGACCACTATGGCCTCCCAGCCTCAGCAACAAGCCCCCGTTCGTCAGGAACAGCCTGCGGTGAACTACCGCGACCTGGACCGTCCGACCGTCATGCGCAACCAGGCCCAGGCCGGTGCTGCGACTGCCGCGAAGATGAATCCACAAGACGATCTGGATTACCTGGACATCCCGGCCTTCCTGCGTCGTCAGGCCGATTGATGAAATGTATCAGGGGTATTCGGGTGATTGGTGTTCAGCAAAGGTCTGGTCTGCTATCATCGCCAGCCTTTGTTGATACCAGTTCGCAATTTGCGCTGAAGCGGCCCATGCCATGATTAAACAACGCACCCTGAAGAATATTATCCGTGCCACAGGTGTCGGCCTGCACTCCGGCGAGAAGGTCTACCTGACCCTCAAGCCCGCGCCTGTCGACACCGGCATTGTGTTTTGTCGTGCCGACCTCGACCCTGTGGTGCAGATTCCTGCTCGCGCGGAAAATGTTGGTGAAACCACCATGTCGACCACACTGGTCAACGGTGACACCAAA
This sequence comes from Pseudomonas sp. B21-056, assembly GCF_026016325.1. Taxonomy (NCBI): domain Bacteria; kingdom Pseudomonadati; phylum Pseudomonadota; class Gammaproteobacteria; order Pseudomonadales; family Pseudomonadaceae; genus Pseudomonas; species Pseudomonas sp. B21-056. The sequence continues at coordinate 5,228,430 of NZ_CP087203.1, read as the reverse complement.
GTGGACACGGTGGAGCATTTGCTCTCGGCCATGGCTGGCCTGGGCATCGATAACGCCTACGTCGAGCTCTCCGCGTCCGAAGTCCCGATCATGGATGGCAGCGCCGGACCCTTCGTATTCCTGATTCAATCGGCTGGCCTGGAAGAGCAGGACGCGGCCAAGAAGTTCATCCGCATCCTGCGGGAAGTGACAGTGGAAGACGGCGACAAGCGCGCCACTTTCGTCCCTTTCGATGGCTTCAAGGTGAGCTTCGAGATCGATTTCGATCACCCGGTTTTCCGTGACCGCACCCAGAGTGCAAGCGTGGATTTTTCCAGCACTTCGTTTGTAAAAGAAGTCAGCCGCGCCCGTACCTTTGGTTTCATGAGTGACATCGAGTACCTGCGCAAGCACAACCTCGCACTCGGCGGCAGTGTTGAAAACGCGATCGTGGTCGATTCCGATGGCGTGTTGAACGAAGACGGTCTTCGCTATGAAGACGAATTCGTCAAACACAAGATCCTCGATGCAATCGGCGACCTCTACCTGCTGGGCAATAGCCTGATTGGTGAGTTCAAGGGCTTCAAGTCCGGCCACGCACTGAACAACCAGCTGCTGCGCAAGTTGATTGAGCAGAAAGATGCCTGGGAAGTCGTGACGTTCGAAGACGCCAGTACCGCACCGATCTCTTACATGCGCCCTGTTGCGGCCGTGTAAGCAAAAAACCTCTCTAGTTTTTTAAGGGCTGCCTTCGGGTGGCCTTTTTTTATGGCTGTCAGAGAAGTATTTGTGGCGAGGGATTTATCTGTGGTGGGGGATTTATCTGTGGCGAGGGGATTTATCCCCGCTGGGCTGCGTAGCAGCCCTATCACTATGGACTCAATCCGTCTGACCCACCGAGTTGCCTGGTTTTGGGGCTGCTCCGCAGCCCAGCGGGGATAAATCCCCTCGCCACAGGGGGCCGGGGTATTACATCGCACAGACCACGCAATTGCGTCCGCTGGCCTTGGCCTGGTATAGCGCCTTGTCGGCGGCGAACAGGAGCTGTTCGAAGTCGCCATACGGTCCCTGGGACCAGGTCGCGATGCCGATGCTGACGGTCATGGGCGCGTCGCCCGGCTGGACGGGCAGTTGTTCCACCGCTACGCGAATGCTTTGAGCCATGGCAAAGGCCCCGGCGGTATTGGTTTCCGGCAGTACCACCGAAAACTCTTCGCCACCGTAGCGCGCGGCCAGGTCGGCTGGGCGACGGACACGTTCACCGATCAGTCGTGCCAGGGCTCGCAGGGCCTCGTCACCCTGTTGATGGCCATGGCGATCATTGAATGCCTTGAAGTGGTCGGCATCGACCATCAGCACCGACAGCGGTTGCCCCGAGCGTAGGGCCCGTAGCCATTCCCTTTGCAGCGTCTCGTCCAGGGCCCTGCGGTTGGCCAGGCCCGTCAGCGGATCGGTGGCCGCCCGCTGGGCCAGTTCCCGTTCAGCACGATGACGACGCCTCAATTCACGACGCAGCAGCCAGGTGAGCCAGAGCAGGCCGATGCACAGCGCGCCGGTAGCGCCGCTGACGATCAGCGTCGTGCGTTGCCATGACGCGAAGACTTCTTCGTAGGAGAGCGCCACCACGACGATCAACGGCAAGTTGCCGACCTGGGAAAAGGTGTAGAGGCGCTGTTTCTGGTCAAAACCGGAAATGCTGGTGAAACTGCCGTTACCTTCATGCAGGATGCGCACGAAATTCGGCCGGCTGCTGAAGTCCCTGCCGATCATGTCCTCGGCCAGGGGCGGCTCCTGTGCCAGTAGAATTCCGTCACGGCTGATCAGGTTGACCGTCCCGCCATGGCCGATGTTCAGGCTTTTGAACAACTGGCTGAAGTAACTCAAGCGCATCGTGGCTGCGGCCACGCCCAGGAAATCGCCTTGGTTGTTGCTCTGCCGGCGACTGAAACTGATACGCCAGTCTTGCTCGTTGTTTCTGGCACGCAATGGACGACTGATCATCATGTCCGGGGCTGGGTTCTGGACGTGGGAGCGGAAGTACTCCCGATCAGAAAAGTTATCCTGGCGTGGGTCGATCGAGGCAGAGTCAGCGATTACATCACCTTGTTTGTCCAGCAGCAGGATGTCGCCTTTGTAGGGAGCGGCGGTGGCACGGTCGAACAGGGCCAGGTGGCGGATCTCCGGTGAAACGTGTTTCAGGTCTTCGCGGCTGGCCGCGGCGATCAAGCCTTGCACCGACACGTCGTAGAGTTCGACGTTGCGCAGCACGTCGGCATCGATCAACTGCACGATATTGGTGGCCGCACGTGTCGCCGCCTCACGGGCGCTGGCATGTTCGCGAATCAGCAGGAAGGTCACGATGCCCAGGATGGCGATGACAACCAGTGAGCTGGCGAGTACGAGGACCCGCTCCGAACGTATCGAAAGGGGGGTGTTGCCGGGTGTCGCACTGCTGGTGCTCATGGTTCCGATGTCTATAGGGTCGATCCATTTCGAAGGGAGCATAGCTGGCAATTAAGCAGATGCTGGCCTTTTGCAGATTGTGCTTGGATCGGCGAGAGGGGGCAATCGATGTTCGCGCAATAATCGCTGCGAGGGATCAAGCCGGCAAACGGATCCCGAAGGTATTGACGCCCCGGTCACTGCGCACGAATACATCCCCGCCGTGCATCAGTGCGATCGCCTTGACGATGGCCAGCCCCAACCCATGGTTGGCGCCGCTGTTGCTGCGGGAGGCATCGACGCGGTAGAAGCGTTCGAACAGCCGCGATAGGTGTTCATCGGCGATAGGTTCGCCGGGGTTGGTGACCCCCAGGATTATCTGGTCGCCAAGGCTTTCGATGTGCACCTCGATTGTTTGTCCTGGCGCGGTGTGCTGCACGGCGTTGCTCAGCAGGTTGATCAGTGCCCGGCGCAGATGAGCGATCTCGATGCTGGCCTGGGCGTCGCCACTGACCCGGACCTGGACCTGGGCGTCTTCGAGGATGAAGTCCAGGTAGTCGAGGGTGGTTGCCACTTCGTCGGCCAACGACGTGGTGGTCAGCTTGGTGGCCTTGCTGCCCTGGTCGGCGCTGGCGAGGAACAGCATGTCGTTGATGATCGAGCGCAGCCGCTCCAGTTCCTCGAGGTTCGATTGCAGCACTTCGAAGTAATGTTCGGCCGAGCGGCCGCGAGTCAGCGCCACCTGGGTCTGGCCGATCAGGTTGGTCAGGGGCGAGCGCAGTTCATGGGCGACATCGGCGTTGAACGATTCCAGGCGCGAGTAGGCCTGTTCGACCCGGTCGAGGGTGGCGTTGAAGGAGCTGACGAACTGGCTGAGTTCCGGTGGCAACGGCGATAACTGCAGTCGCCCGGACAGGCGCGGAGGGGCCAGGCGCCGGGCCTCATCGGACAGCTTGATCAGCGGCTTGAGGCCGATCCGCGCCACCCAGTAGCCGAGCAAGGACGCCAGCAGCACCCCGACAATCGCCAGGCTCACCAAGGCCACCAGCAGTTGGTGTTGGGTCTGGTAGAACGTCTCGGTGTCGATGCCGATCATGAAGCGCAGCGGCGGCCGCTGATCCTTGGCCGGGAACTGGCTCACCAGCACTTTCATCGGGTAGTGGCGGTTGGGCAATTGCAGGTCGCGTTTACCCAGCGGCCCTTCGGTGAAAGCCCGGATCTGTGGGTCGGGGTCGCCATATTCGAAGTGTGGATCACCGCTGACGATCCAGAAGTGGATGCGCTTGTCTTCCTCGCCCAGCAATCGCAACTTGTTGTGGATCTTCACCCAGTGCTCGGGCGTGCCGTAACGGCCGACCGTGGATTCGAGCACGCTGTAGCGGGCATCGAGTTCGGCTTCGGGCAACAGGCCCAGGCCCTTTTCGACCTGCTGGTACAGGGCGCCGCCAATCAACAGGAACACCAGCGCGGCGACCAGTGTGAACAGGCCGCTGAGGCGTAGCGCGATGCTGTTACTCATTGCGATTTTCCAGCACATAACCCATTCCGCGGATGGTGTGCAGCAACTTCCGCTCGAATGGCCCGTCGAGCTTGGCCCGCAGGCGTTTGATCGCCACCTCCACGACATTGGCGTCGCTGTCGAAATTGATGTCCCAGACCATTTCGGCGATGGCGGTCTTGGAGAGGATTTCACCCTGGCGCCGGGCCAGGACACTGAGCAGCGAGAACTCCTTGGCCGTCAGGTCCAGACGTTGGCCGGCGCGGCTGGCCTTGCGGCTGATCAGGTCGATCCACAGGTCGGCGATGCTTACCTGCACCGGCTCATGGCCGCCGCTGCGGCGGGTCAGGGCTTGCAGGCGGGCCACCAGTTCCAGGAAGGAGAACGGCTTGCCCAGGTAATCGTCGGCGCCGTCGCGCAGGCCCTTGATGCGGTCTTCGACCCGCTCCCGGGCGGTGAGCATGATCACCGGCGTCTGCTTGCGGGCGCGCAAGGCCCGCAGCACGCCGAAACCATCCAGGCCCGGCAGCATCACGTCGAGCACGATCACTGCATATTCGCTTTCTAGGGCCAGGTGCAGCCCTTCGACGCCGTCGGGGGCCACGTCCACGATGTAGCCCTGTTCCGTCAGGCCGCGATGCAGGTAGTCCGCGGTTTTTTCTTCGTCTTCGATGATCAGAACGCGCATGGCCCCGCCTCAGTCTGTGGTCGCCAGCGCCGTGGCTGGCGCAGGCCCGGAATGCTGGGTGGGCCGATGGAACAACCGCTCGAGCCACAAGTATATGACCGGTGTGGTGAACAGCGTCAGCGCCTGGCTCACCAGCAGGCCACCCACCACCGCGATGCCCAGGGGCTGGCGCAACTCCGCGCCGGGGCCATGGCCGAGCATCAGCGGCAGGGCGCCGAGCAGGGCGGCCAGGGTGGTCATGATGATCGGACGGAACCGGGTCATGCCCGCCTGGAAAATCGCCTCCTGCGGGGTCAACCCGCCCTTGCGCTGCGCGTCGAGGGCGAAATCGATCATCAGGATGCCGTTCTTCTTGACGATCCCGATCAGCAGCACCAGCCCGATCAGCGCCATGATCGAAAAATCCTGGCCCAGCAACCAGAGCATGATCAGGGCGCCGAGGCCGGCCGAGGGCAGGGTGGAGATGATGGTCAGCGGATGCACGAAGCTCTCGTAGAGCACGCCGAGGATGATGTACACCGCCACCAGCGCGGCGAGGATCAGCCACGGCTGGCTGGCCAGGGAACTCTGGAACGCCTGTGCCGCGCCCTGGAAGTTGCCGCTGATGGCGGCCGGCATGCCGATCTCGTTCTTCGCCTGGTCGAGCATGCGCACCGCGTCTCCCAGCGCTACGCCAGGCGCCAGGTTGAACGACAGGTTGGCGGCCGGGAACATACCGTCGTGGGCAATGGACAGCGGGCCGTTGGTGGGCGGATCGACGCGGGCCAGGGCCGAGAGCGGCACCATCTCCCCGCTCAGGGGCGAGCGCAGGTAGAAGTAGGCCAGGCTTTCGGCCTTGCCCCGTTGCCGGGTGTCGAGCTCCAGGATCACGTTGTACTGGTTGGTTTCGGTCTGGAATTCATTGATCTGCCGCTGGCCGAACGCGTCGTACAAAGCCTGGTCGACATCGCTCGCGGTCAGGCCGAAGCGTGCCGCCGCGCTGCGGTCGATGTTGATGTGGGTAACGCTGCCGCCCAGTTGCAGATCGTTGGAGATGTCACGGAACGCCGGGTTGCTGCGCAGCTTGTCGGTGAGTTTCTGCGTCCAGGTGTTGAGGGTCGGCCCGTCGTTGCTCTTGAGGACGTACTGATACTGGGCGCGACTGGGACCGGAGCTGAGGTTGATGTCCTGTCCGGCCCTCAGGTACAGCACCACGCCGGGGATTTTCTGCAACTTGGGGCGGATCCGGTCGATGAAGCCGCTGGCCGAGACGTCACGCTTGCCCTGGGGCTTGAGGGCAATCCAGAAGCGGCCGTTGGCGATGGTCTGGTTGCTGCCCGAGACGCCGACGGAATGGGAGAATGTCTGCACCGCCGGGTCGGCGGCGACGATGTCGGCTAGGGCCTTGTGCTTGGCCACCATGTCCGGGAACGAGACGTCGGCGGCCGCTTCGCTGGTGCCCAGCACCAGGCCGGTGTCCTGCACCGGGAAGAAACCCTTGGGGATGAACACATAGCCTGTCACCGCCAGTGCCAGGGTCAGGCCGAACACGCCGATCATCAGCTTTTGATGGGCCAGTGCCTTGCGCAGGCCTTTTTCATAGCCGCCCAGCAGCCGTTCGCCAAAGCCCGGACCACGGTGAGCGTGATGCACCGGGGCACGCATGAACAGCGCCGCCAGGGTTGGCGCCAGGGTCAGGGACACCACCACCGAAATCAGGATGGTCGAGGTGGCGGTCAGGGCAAACTCCTTGAACAGCCGCCCGACCACGCCGCCCATGAACAGCAACGGAATGAACGCGGCCACCAGGGAGAAGCTGATGGACACCACGGTGAAGCCGATTTCGCCGGCACCCTTGATCGCCGCCTCGCGCATGCCGTCGCCGGCCTCGAGGTGTCGGTGGATGTTCTCCACCACCACGATCGCGTCGTCCACCACGAAGCCCACCGAGATGACGATGGCCACCAGGGTCAGGTTGTTCAGGCTGAAGCCCATCACGTACATCAGGGCGAAGCTTGCGGTCAGGGACACCCCCAGCACCGCCGAGACGATCAGCGTCGCCGAGAGCTGGCGCAGGAACAGCGCCATGACCGCCACTACCAGCAGCACGGCGATCAGCAGGGTGATCTCCACTTCATGCAGCGAGGCGCGGATGGTCTGGGTGCGGTCGATCAGCACCTTGACCTGCACCGCGGCGGGCAGCATGGCTTCCAGGGTGGGCAGGGCCGCCTGGATGCGGTCGACGGTTTCGACGATGTTCGCCCCCGGTTGCCGGAAGATCACCAGGTTGAGCCCCGGCTCGCTGTCGGACCAGGCCTGGACGTAGGCGTTTTCCGAGCCATTGATCACCTTGGCAATGTCCTTGAGATGTACCGGTGCCCCATCCTTGTAGGACACGATCAGGTCCCCGTATTCCTCGGGCTGGAACAATTGATCGTTGGTGGACAATGTCGAGATGCTCGAGTCGCCGTACAGCGCGCCCTTGGCCAGGTTGAGGCTGGCCTGCTGGAGTGTCGTGCGGATGTCGGCCAGGGTCAGGCCGATGGCGGCGAGACGGTCGGCGGAGGCCTGGACCCGGATCGCCGGGCGTTGCTGACCGGTGATGTTGACTTGTCCTACGCCGTCGATCTGGCTGATCTGACGGGCAAGCAGCGTTTCGACGTAGTCGCTCAGTTCGGTGCCGGGCATCAGGCTGGAACTGATACTGAGGATCAGCACCGGGCTGTCGGCGGGGTTGACCTTGCGCCAGGTGGGCAGGTTCGGCATGTCGCTGGGCAGTTTGCCGGCGGCGGTGTTGATGGCCGCCTGGACTTCCTGGGCGGCGGTGTCGATGCTCTTGTCGAGGCTGAATTGCAGGGTCAGGTTGGTTGAGCCCAAGGCGCTGCTGGAGGTCATCTGGGTGATGCCGGGGATCGCGCTGAATTGCACTTCCAGCGGCGTCGCCACCGAGGAAGCCATGGTTTCGGGGCTGGCGCCGGGCAGTTGGGCCGCGACCTGGATCGTCGGGAATTCCGCTTCCGGCAAGGGTGCGACGGGCAGGCGAGGGAAGGCGATGCTCCCCAGCAGGATCAGGGCGAACGTCAGCAGCACCGTGGCGACGGGGTGGTCGATGCACCACGCCGAAATCGAGCCGCGGCCCTTCATGGCTGCGGCTCCGTGGCCTTGGCGAGGGCCGGCGGGGCACTGAGCACCTGGACGCTGGCCCCTGGCCTTAGGCGTGACTGGCCATCGCTCACCAATTGATCACCGGCGCTCACCCCTTTGATGATGTTCATGCCGCTGTCCTGGTAAACCATTTCCACCGGCACGCTCTCGACCTTGTCGCCCTTGAGCCGGTATACGAAGTGCTGGTCCAGCCCGCGCTGGACCACGGTCGGCGGCACCACCAGAGCACCCTTGTCGACAGCGGTCTGGATTTTCAGCGTGACCAGTTGCCCGGGCCACAACCGTTGCCC